>NZ_CVTN01000086.1:0-31839 GCF_900004915.1 Pseudomonas sp. 31 R 17 | reverse complement strand
CATTTCGCCCACGAAATTCAACAAGGCGAAATGTACTGGGCCATGGCCCAACTGTTCATGCAACAAGGCCCGCAAGCCCTGCCCACCTTCCCCCGCCCACCTCGTGACTGGAACAACGAAAACGTGACCTTCAATCTCGCGCGCCGTTTAGCACCCAAGGTGCGATGGCCGACAGAAATAGACCTGGAGTCACGCACCGCGCCCTGAATGCAAACCATCAACTGAAGCAGCCTATATCCCTCCCGACCTGGAAGAGGCCAACGCCGTCTACATCCACACCGTATCGCCTCATGCCCAAGACAGCGACGACTCCAACTACAACCAATTGATCAAGACCAGCCTGTCTTGCCGCAAGGTCAGTTGGAGTCATGTTGTGGCCGACACTGAAGCTTCGCACGATTGGCGCAGACCGGCGGCAGCGGGTTAAGCGCGCCCATTGCGCCGCTGCGGGGCGATTCCTTCCGAGTGGTCTCGTTCACCCTTGAAAAAGGCCTCTCCCAGCCCTTCAAACTCGAACTGGAGCTGGACATCTCAACGAAAACGATGAAGTGCTGCGCCCCCACGTGGTTCTGCACAATCACAGCGCTACTCACCCGGCCTTGAAAGATCGCTCCTACACCTTCGCCAAACACTTCCGACAGCCCCATCCGAAAAACCCAACAGTCACGAAAAATGACGAGCCCTTTTCCAAAATAGACGTTATGTATTCAGCTGATCAGGGCAAGAAGCCCACATTTCCATTCATCTCATGAAGAACCTGGATCATGCTGAATACTTCGTTTTTCCCCTCACTGCTTACTGCGCTCGGCACAGCCCTGCGCCCCCAACAGCTCAGCCGAGAGGAAGAGCGACTGATCCGCTACTACCGTTTATTGTCAGAACAGGATCGTGAAGCTGTGCGCTGTCTGTTCTTTGCGATCAAGGAAACCAGCCGAGCCGAACAGCCGAAGCGGTAGGCGGTGACACAGGACACGATTTTGACTTTCAGGTGTTGCGAGCGATCTCGCTCAAAACCTGCAATGCTGAATCGAAAGAGCTGGCATAACCCAATTCAGCACTGCTTGGATTCACAGCGCACTACGACGTCAAATCTTCCGGCGGGCCCGCCCCCCGCTAAGACTGAAGACCAGCTCATCACCTCGACCTAGAAAGGTGCTTTGCGATCAACAGGCATTGCGCACGAGTCAACGCTGATCGCGGGGATTGATACCCTTCCCGCCCAGCTCGTACGCCGACGGATTCTCATCAAGTTGCATAAAGCCGCCAGTGAAACAAGCGCCTCGTCAGAAACGCTCTCTCAACACAACTTTTCGTAGCAGCGCACTGGCAAATGGGCGCATTGAGCAATACCCTGCCCGTACCGACCCAACGTTACGAGCTGAAACATGTCAGGGATTGCCATATTTGAAAGCCCACGTTGGCTACGAGATCTTCTCCGCTTCTTGCCGCTGAAGAGCCAATTCGTCCTGTCCGGCAACATCCGGGACCTGCAGGCCAGTGAAGTGACGCCCGGCACGGTGACCGCGCAGAGCTTCAACCAAACCCTCTGTAATGCCCTGCTCGATGCTGGCTACGCCCAGGTCATCGCTTGGGATCCCGTGTCCGGTTTTCGGGTAGTCGACAAACCCGGCTGCGCCCCTGAAGCCGGCCAGACGTTGCTTCAGGAACTTGGCCTGACTCCGGTAAATGGCGCAGCACCCGCAGGTATCGATCTGCTGGGCGCTACCCTGCCACGGCTGGTGGGTCGTGCTGGCGAACCTATCGCGCTGATCATCGATTTCGCATCACGCCTAGTGGTTCGCAACGACTCCCTCAGCGCGGCTGAACACCAGCTCTTCACCCAGGCCCTGGTGCAATCCCATCAGGCTCGCAGCCGTCCGGCCACAGAGTTGCGCAAACCGTTCTTCAACTCCGTGCTGTGGCTGGTGGAAAAAGAAGGCGATTTGCCCGACTGGTTGCTGGTCGACAACCCGCGCCTGCGCCACATTCCCGTGTCCAAACCCGATCAATTGTCCCGCCGTGCATTGGCACCAGCGCTCCTCAAAGGGCTCAGTGGCAGCCAGGGTGCCAGCGAAGTAGTCATGCATCAGGCTGTGGAAGCTTTCGTCCAGAACACCGAGGGATTGCTGCTGCTCGATCTCAGCGCCATTGCGCAACTGGCGCGGGTCGAGGGTGTAGCCATGGAGCAGATTGCCGATGCGGTGCGCCGCTACAAGATCGGTGTCACCGAGGACCCGTGGCTGAAGATCGACCGTCAGCGTATCCGGCATGCCGAAGCGCTCGTCCACCAGCGCGTCAAAGGCCAGGAGCATGCAGTGACGCACATGCTCGACATCGTCAAGCGTGCGATGACAGGCGTCGGCGCCAGTCGCAAGGGCAACCGTCCACGGGGCGTAGCCTTTCTCGCGGGGCCGACCGGCGTGGGCAAGACCGAACTCGCCAAAACGATTACCAGCCTGCTGTTCGGCGACGAAAGTGCATACATCCGCTTCGACATGTCAGAGTTCAGCGCCGAACATGCCGATCAACGCCTCATCGGCGCACCGCCTGGCTACGTCGGCTATGACGTCGGCGGTGAGCTGACCAATGCTATCCGCGAGAAGCCTTTCAGCGTGGTGTTGTTCGATGAAATCGAAAAAGCCCACCCACGGATTCTCGACAAGTTCCTGCAGATCCTCGACGACGGAGTGCTGACTTCAGGCCGCGGTGATCGGGTGTACTTTTCAGAGGCCCTGATCGTGTTCACTTCCAACCTGGGAATCTATCGCCAGGGCGACAATAGCGAACGCGTTGCCAACGTCCTGCCGGGCGAAGCCTTCGAGCAAGTCCAGGACAAGGTGCACAGCGAGATCGACCGGCATTTCAAGCTCGTGCTCAACCGGCCGGAAATCCTCAATCGAATCGGCGAGAACATCATCGTCTTCGACTTCATTCGCGAAGGCGTTGCAGCGCAGATCTTCGAACAGATGGTCAACGCCACCTTCGACGATCTGCAGGGACAGAACCGGTTTATAGAATTGGCCCCCCAGGCACGCCAGACACTGCACAACCTCTGTCTGCAGGACCTGTCCAACGGTGGCAGGGGCATCCGTAACCAGTTAGAGGTACGCCTGCTCAATCCCCTGTCGCGGGCGCTGTTCGATCAGGACGCGCAACCGGGCGAGCACTTCACGATCACCGAGTTGGACATCACCGGACTGAAGATGGAACGTCGCTGAACATGGACCTTAGCCTGTCACGGATGCATTTTCCGGTCACAACCCTAGGCCCGGGGCGGCGTATTGGTATCTGGTTCCAGGGTTGCAGCATCCGCTGTCCAGGCTGCATTTCTGCCGATACCTGGGGGCCAGGGCACCGACGATTGTCGCTTGAGCAACTGATTAAACAGATAACCCCGTGGCTGCACGAGGCCGAAGGAATCACCATTTCCGGAGGGGAACCGTTCGACCAGCTCGACGCCCTGCGATCGCTGCTCGAAGGCCTGCGTCGGCTCAGCGAGCTCGACATCCTGGTCTACAGTGGCTACTCCCTGGAGCAACTCGACGAGCCGTTGCTACAGACCAAGGGCTTGATAGATGCCTTGATCAGCGATCCCTATATCGAAGCACTCAGTCAGACCGTGGCCTTGCGCGGCAGCGATAACCAACGCCTGAGCCTGCTCACGCCACTGGGCCGGGCACGCCTGGGTCAGTACGAACGCCTGCTAGAACCCACCGACAAGGCGCTCGACTTGATGTTTGACGAAAATGGCAGCGTCTGGATGGCCGGCATCCCACGACGTGACGACCTATTGCGCTTACGCGATCTGTTGCATGAACAAGGCCATCATTTACAAATCAGCGCACACGCGTCGCGACGCCGCTGAGTGGAGCAAACCTCATGATACGTTTCTGCCCCAACTGCAAAACCGAACGCACCCTCCAGGAAATGTTCTGCGAAGGGCTTATTCAGGAACGACCCTGCGGTTGGGACCTCGCTGGCGAACCCATTCATGCCGCCGGTTGGCGGCCGCAAGCCGTCGTCACTGAGGAGCCCCTCCCGCAGGTCAGCCCGACTCAGGGGAATGCCCCTGATCTGCTCTGCGAAAATGGTCACCCGATGGTCGATGGCGACCTGATGTGCCTTGAGTGTGGCAGCTCACCTGCGCAAGACTCCCAGCCAGACAGCAGCGAACCAGAGGCCCCCACCCAGACCCTGATCGATGGCTGGCGCCTGATCCGTCAGATCAGCAGCACCGACGGTGTGCGAGAACGATACCTCGCCGAGCACGAGGAAACCGCACAACAGGCGGTCCTGACCCTGTATCGACCCGGCGCCGAACCGGACCCGGCGATCTATGATGTGATCCGTCGACTGCCACGCGCGCACGTACCCGAAATCATTGCCACCGGCCGCTGGGATGACCGTGCCTATGAGGTCATTGAAGAACTCACCGGCGGGACCCTGGCAGAACTTGGCAGCGTAATTCGCGACAGCGCCAGCGTGCACCATGTGGTCAACGAACTGGGCCTCGCGCTGCATGCTTTCAACGAGGCCGGCCTGCGCCATCGTGACCTGCGCCCAGCCAGCCTGCTGGTACGTTCCCGCGAACCGCTGGACCTGGTCATCAGCGGCTTCGGCTCGGCACGCCTGTCCGAGTTCGACCTGGACATCGTGTCGCCACTGGAAACCAGCCGTTACATGGCGCCCGAAGCCATCGCGGGCGGCGTTGCGGCTGCCTCGGACTGGTGGAGCCTGGGCATGATCCTGCTTGAGCAACTGACCCAGGGCGCCTGCTTCGACGGCATCAACGCCAATGCATTTCTTATTCACGTGCTGGCCAACGGAGTACCGATCCCCGACGACCTCGACCCGCGCCTGAACCTGCTGCTGCGAGGTCTGCTGGCACGCGACCGTCATCAGCGCTGGCAATGGCAGCAGGTCGAAGGCTGGCTCAACGGTATTGCGGTCGAGGCTCCGGCCTCTTCCGTCCAGCAAACGGACGATGGTGAAGGCGCCATCCTACTGCTGGGCGATCGCCGCTTCCACAAGCCCGGCGTATTCGCCCTGGCGGCAGCCCAGGCGGATAATTGGCAACAGGCTCTGGACCATTTGCTGCGCGGTGTGATCGTGACCTGGGCCGAGCAGGTCAGTCTCGCCCCTTCTCTGGTCGCCGGCTTGCGTCAGGTCGTTCAGCACGAAGGGATTGAGGACGATTTCCGTCTAATGCTGGCGCTGAGAATCCTCAATCCGGAAATCCCGTTGATTCATCGTGGCGACATCGTCACACCAGGATGGCTACTGGAGCACCCACTGGAAGGCTATCGCCTGATCAGCGGGTCGGTCCCGGACCTGCTTGAGCAATTGCAGACCGACAACTGGCTGTCGCGTCTCAAATCCCGCGCCGAAAACGTACGCCAGCGTGCCCTGCACCAACACATCGAGTTGGTCGAAGAGCAACTGCGGATATTCCTGCTATCGACCTCGCGAGCCAAGCTGTCCACGCAATGGCAAGAGCGCCAACGCCTGTTTCCAGACACCGACCATCCGGGACTGAGCTCTCTGTCGGAGCGCCGGGTGATCGCAGAAGAAGACCTGATCGTGCTGCTCAGCGCGGCGATCAGTCAGTTCCGTTCGGGGTCCTCAATCGTAGAGGCCGCCGCCGAGCTGGCCAGGGCTGCCGATGTCGGTTGGTTCGACTCCGAAGCGGCAACCCAACTGCTGTTGCATTCGCGACTTGAGCTGTACCGAAGTGTCGATGAGCGCATCCAAGGCTTTGCCCGTTGTGGCGTGCCGGTAGTGGACGAGTGGGCCGAGAAGTTCCGCCTGGAGCGACGTATGCCGTTGGCTCAGGCATTGGTGTTGCTGGCTATTCCGTCCAGTCATTGGCTGGAACCACAGAAACAGCAGTACGTCTCACAGATCCTCGACTTCTTCGAGAAGAAGGTGGTGACCGCAGTGATGCGCGGGCCACTTGTGCGTATGAGCATCGGCAAGACCACCGCACGGGTCGACATCAGTGAACTGAACAGCGAGCGCAGTCCGGCCGCGGCTTTGCTCGATCACCTGCTGCAACGTAATGCCCGGGCAGTGAGCCTAGACCCAGAGAGTTTTCAGCTCAACGGCCAGCTGGAATCGCGCCTGCATGCCCTGTACCGGCAAAGCGCGCTGTACAAACGCGACACCGGCATCGACGGCCTGTACCTGGGCTTCCCTTTCCTGCTCAATCGCGACCCTCGCGGCACCACGCGTACACGGATTATCCCGCTGCTGCTATGGCCAGTGAAGCTGCTGCTGGAACTGGGTTCTCGTGGTCACGCCGCCTTGGCGTTTGACAGTGAGCGCGAGGAAGTGCGGCTCAACCCCGCGCTGGAAAGCGTGCTCGGCGCCGAAACATGCAAACGCTGGCGCAAGACCGCCGATGAACTGCTGGGCCGCTCGTCAATTCGTGCGGCGGATGTGATGGATGCCTTCGGCATGCTCGCCACCATTCGCTCACGCGCCCTTGGCAACCTGCCCGCCAGCGCCGTGGAGATCGCGCCCTATCAAGACGAGCTGGACTGCGCGGCGGTGCTGTTTCACGTGACCTTCATGGGGCAAGCCATCGGAGAAGACCTGCGCCAACTGAAAACCCTGTCCCCCGCCGGTACCGGTCTGGAAACGGCATTGCGCCTCAAGACTGCCGACGAAACCGCGCCCGAGGCACCGCCAGGCGAGCTGCAACGCTACTTCACCGTGGCCAGCGACCCCTCCCAGGAAGCGGCCGTGATCCAGGCCCGACAAAGCCCGGGACTGCTGGTCGAGGGACCGCCCGGAACCGGCAAGAGCCAAACCATCGTCAATATGGTCGCCGACGCCATCGGCCGCCAGCGCAGCTTGCTTATCGTCTGCCAGAAGCATGCGGCGCTTGAAGTGGTGTACAAACGCCTGGTCGCCGAAGGCCTTGGCCAACGCATCGTCATGCTCAATGACGTCAACCGCGACCGAGAGCCCGTCATCCGCGGTATTCGAGAACAACTGGAAAGCCTGTTCACGAACGGCAGCCAGACGCAGGGCTGGCAGCGCCAGCGCGAACAGGTCGCGGCTCGCATCGAGGCCCTGGAGGGTGAGCTCGACCGCTTCCACCAAAGTCTGCATCGCCTGGATGAAAATACCGGCCTCAGTTATCGCAGGCTGCTCGGCGAGCTGATTGAATTGGAATCCGGCCCTGCCCCGCTCGAGTTTCCGGCCCTGCGCCAACGCCTGGCCTCCCTGGACCTCGCCAGCCTGACTCGCTTGGAAGAAAGCTGCGCTCCTCTGATTCGCCTGTGGTTGCCCGCACGCTACGAAGGCAGTCCATTGGCCCAGTTACAGTCGTTCGCCGCCGACCGGGCGACTTTGCAGGCTTTCACCGACAATCTGCACAGTTTCACCCAAGCCGAACACAACCGTCAGGCCACGCTGCAAGCACACCCTGCCAGCTTCGAAATCGACGACCCGGCGCCGTACCGTAACTGGATAGCGGCCCATGTCGCTGCCCTGCTCGACCTGACGCAAGAGCAACGTCTGCGCCTTGCGCGGTGGCTACCGCTTTTCCGCAGCCGCGAAGCGGGCCAACCCCCACGGGGCGAGTCGATTCTCGGTGAACTGCAGCAACTGGATCAGCAACTCGGCCAACTGGATCAGGACCACTACGTCCCCGCCTTGTCATCGGCACTCTGCCTGCTCGAAAACAAGGCCCTCAGGCATCTGGATCAAGACTGTACCAAGGTTATGGCTGCCCGATCCTGGTTGGCGAACATCAATCCGCTGCATCTACTGCGGCGCAAGCGACTGCGCAACTTCCTTCAGGGCCAGGGGGAAAGTCGTGTTATTGAAGCACTACCGACCCTACAGGCAGCCATCCGGATTGAAAGCCAGTGGCGACCTTTGCGCGCCGAGCTGACTACCCTGCACCAGGCGTTGGAACTGGAAGCTGTGAGTCGGCAAGCCTGCCTGGAATTGGTCAACTTCGTGAAGAGCGACATCCGCCACCTGCTGGAAATCCAGGCACTGGCCATCGCGTTGGCGCAATCGCCTCGCGCCCGGCAGGCCGACGAGGCCGCCCTCGCCGGCGACAAACAACATCTCGAGGCGCTGCTCAGCGATCTCGATGCTTCGCTGATGCGCCATGGCGTTCGCCAATCCAGCCTCGAGCAACTCAAGATACTCGGCGACTGGCTGGGCGACGAACTGGTGCAGCAGCTGCAGCACGCCATCGAGCACAATCTGAGCAATCAACTGTCTCTTGATCGGCTGCATGAAGCGCTGCCCTTCCTGGCCGCCTACCAGGCATTCCGCGGGCGCGCCGCTCAGTTGACAGCAGCCGACATGGAGCTGCTCGCAGTGCTGCGCCAACGCCAGGGAGAGTTGGACAACATTGCGCCCGAGCAGCTTGAAGCCGCAGTGCGGCGCCTGCTTAACCGCGAAGCTAGACTGGGTTGGAAACACCGCGTCGAGCAAACCAATCCCGAACTGCTATTCAGCCAGGACGAAGCCCGTGCCAAAGTCGCCAGCCTCGCGCAAGCCGATGCGCAGATGCGGCTGCTCAATCGCGAGCTGCTGGCCAAAGCCATCAACCTTGATCACCTGGGTAATCGCAAACAATGGGAGGATGTCACTCGCCTGACTGGCAAACGCTCACGACGCCTGCGCGAATTCATTGAACTGGGCAGTAACTTAGGCCTGATGAGCCTACGCCCGGTGTGGTTGATGAACCCGGACGTCGCCAGCCGTGTGCTGCCGCTCAAGGCAGGCCTGTTCGATACTGTCATCTACGACGAAGCCTCACAGATGCCGGTTGAGTTCGCCCTGCCGACCCTGTTCCGCGGCCAAGTCACTGTTGTCAGCGGCGATGAGAAGCAAATGCCGCCGACGGCATTCTTTTCCAGTCGCATCGAAAGCGACGAAGCCGAAGTGTTTGACGGCGACGAACCTGATGAAGACGCGGATGAGGAACAGCGCGCAGCGTTCGAAGACACTTGGAATCGTCGTGAGATCAAGGATTGCCCCGACCTGCTGCAGCTGGCGCGCAACGCTCTGCCCAGCACCACATTGCAAATCCACTACCGTTCGGCCTACCGTGAGCTGATCGGTTTTTCGAACGCGTCGTTCTATGGCAATCGCCTGAACGTTCCGGTCCGTCACCCGCAAGCGAGCATCCAGCGCGTCAAGCCGGTGGAGCTGATCCAGGTCGGCGGGCTGTATCAGAACCAGAGTAACGCCCAGGAAGCCGAACGGGTCGTCGAGTACCTGAACGAATTGTGGCACAAGCCCTACGACCAACGCCCCTCGGTGGGTGTCGTCACCTTCAACCGCAAGCAGGCCGACCTCATCGAGGAGCACTTGGAGCAGCGTGCAGAGCAGGATGAACTGTTCCGCGCCGCCTACGCCCAGGAGCGCGAGCGCAGCGAAGACGGCGAGGACATGTCGGTGTTCGTCAAGAACGTGGAGAACGTGCAGGGGGATGAACGCGACATCATCGTCTTCTCCTCCACCTTTGGCCGCAACAGCCAAGGCACATTCCGCCGTAGCTTCGGCGTACTGGGGCAGACGGGGGGCGAACGACGCCTGAACGTGGCGGTGACCCGCGCGCGGCGCAAGGTGGTGATGATCACGTCGATGCCAATCGCCGATATCTCCGACATGCTAAACACGCACCGCGCCCCCAACAGCCCGCGAGACTATCTGCAAGGCTATCTGGAATATGCTCGCGCGCTCTCCTCGGGCGAGTTCAGCAACAGCACCAAGTTGCTGGAGCGCCTGCAGACCGACCGTAGCAGCAGCCAGCGTCGTGAGCAAGGTCAGCAAAGTGATGGTTTTGTCAGGCTGGTCGGTGAATTCATTCATTCCCTGGGATGGCAGGCGGCTCCCGCCAGTGAAGGCGACGCTTTCGGGCTCGATTTCGCCATCGAGAATCCAGGCACGGGCCTGTACGCAATAGGCATCGAGTGCGATGCGCCTTGCCATAATCTGCTGGAACGTGCCCGCGCCCGGGAAATTTGGCGCTCGTCCGTGCTGCAGCGCGCCATTCCGCACATCCATCGTGTGTCGTCGCAAGCCTGGTATCACAGCGGCGACAGCGAACGCTCACGACTGCGTGAAGCAATCGAACACGCCATGCAAGCCGAGCAGCCGCCGCAACCCAGCCCTACTTCAGTTGATACGGAAATCTGCCAATGAGTGGTCCCAAGGTCGTTCGCATTGTTACCCGCGAAGAAATCATCGCCATTTGTGAAGGTCACATGCAACGCCTGGAACGCGCCGCGGACCGCTGGCAGACACAGGCCACAAGGCTTGGCGAACTCAGTGAACAGGAGCGCTCCGCCTTCCTGGAGCGACACACTCGCCTTCGCACTCTGCTGGCAGAAGACCAATTGGCGGAACTGCAGAAGACCGTACCAGTGGAAATCGAGCACCTGCGCCGTGACCTGGAGGACCGCGAAGAACGCGCGATAATTCGTGCCGCCGAGCGACGCCAACGCGACCGACGCGTCCAGGAAAACGCAGCAACCCTGCGTGACGCTTTGCAAGCCAAACCCGAAAGCGTCAATCAGGTCTTGCTCGAGGCCCTCTCACGATTGGCCAGCGGTGCCAGTCGGGAAGATGCCGAACGCCTGCTGGCCGAGGGTTTCGCCCACTTGAGCAAGGCAAACGAGGAGCCAACCCTGAGCGATACCCAACGCGCCCTGGCGCAGCAACTCAAGGTCGACGAACCCGAGGTTTCCCTGCGCGAATGGATTGCGGCCCGGGAACCGGATTCAACGCGCGACGTACGGCTGCTACGTATTGACCGCCACATCGTGGAGCTGCAACTGCTGCAAGGCGCTGAGCGTGCCGCGCCGTTCCTCTTGGCACTGGAAAGCGCTGAAACGGAAACCGATGCCAAGCGGCGCAACCTGCTGCTCGACAGCCTGGTACTCGACCTCGCCGCGTCTACCCGAAACTTCCATCGCCAGCGCGCGTGTCTCGAACAACTGCAGGATCTGGCCAGCGAAGTCAAAACTTACACAGGCACCGAACACGCGACCTTGCTCGATCATGTTGGCGCTTGTACAACCGACACCGAGCTCTCGGTAACCACCGGACTGATCGAGCAGTGTAAAACGCTTATCGCTTCCCACTTACAGGACCAGGCCACCCTCGCCCGCCGCAAAGCCGTGCTCAGCGGCTTGGCCAGCCTCGGCTACGAAGTGCGCGAAGGCATGGCGACTGCCTGGGCAGAAACCGGCAAGGTCGTACTGCGCAAAGCCGCTACACCCGGTTATGGAGTGGAAGTGGGTGGAAAAGCCGACAATGGCCGCCTGCAGGTTCGCGCTGTAGCCCTCAGCAGCGATCGCGATAGGGCACGGGATCGCGACATTGAAACCATCTGGTGCGGCGAATTCCGGCGACTGCAGGACTTATTGAAAGACAAAGGTAGCGAGTTACTCATCGAGCGTGCGCTTTCGGTAGGCGAAGTCCCACTTAAAGAAACGAATATTTCCGAGCCGAGCGTAGAAACAATTACTGCTCAGCAAAAGACACTTCATAAATGAACCGCTAACTACAGGCGCCTTGACCTCAATCGAACTCCAGCCCTTGAGGGTGTCCTTTTTGGAAACTGAACGTCCAAGACAGGGTCCGTTTTTGGCCGAAAGCATCCTATCGAAATGAGTGCGGGTATTTCTCAGGCACAAAAAAAGCCACTCATCTGAGTGGCTTTTTTCTGAATCTTGGAGCGGGAAACGAGACTCGAACTCGCGACCCCGACCTTGGCAAGGTCGTGCTCTACCAACTGAGCTATTCCCGCTTGGTGATGCGCATTCTATAGAATCTTCGGCACCCGTCAACCCCTTGATTCAAAAAAGTTTTATTTCTTTTCCACGGTGGTGCGCAGGTGAGGCCAGGCGGCGCGCAGGTATTGCAGCATGGACCACAGGGTCAGGCCTGCGGCGACCAGCAGCAAGGCGTAGCCGGTCAGGACCCAGAACGAGAAGTCCGATGGGTTGGCCAGCAGGATGACCAGCGCGAGCATTTGCGCGGCGGTTTTCCATTTGCCCATGTTCGACACGGCGACATGGGCGCGGGCGCCGATTTCGGCCATCCATTCGCGCAGGGCCGAGACGACGATTTCGCGGCCGATGATGACGGCGGCCGGCAGGGTCAGCCACAGGTTGCCGTGCTCCTGCACCAACAACACCAGGGCCACGGCGACCATGAGTTTGTCGGCCACAGGGTCGAGGAACGCGCCGAAGGGCGTGCTCTGTTCCAGGCGGCGGGCCAGGTAGCCGTCGAGCCAGTCGGTGGCGGCGGCAAAGGCGAATACCGAACTGGACGCGACGTAGCTCCATTCATAGGGCAAATAGAACAACAAAATGAAGATCGGGATAAGCAGGACGCGTAGAACGGTGATCAGATTAGGGATATTCATCGGCACAACTGGCTACGAGGTGAGAAGGCATTCTATTCGCTGTGCAGACTGGCATAAATCAATTCAGCGAGCTTTTTACTGATACCGGGTGCTTTGGCTATTTCGTCAATGCTGGCACGGGAGAGCTCCTGCAAGCCACCAAAATGTTTAAGCAAGTCGCGACGCCGCGTCGGGCCAACCCCTGCAACGCCTTCCAGGGTTGAGGTTCGGCGGGTTTTGCCGCGACGCGCACGGTGGCCGGTAATGGCGAAGCGGTGGGCTTCGTCGCGGATCTGTTGAATCAGGTGCAGTGCCGGGGAATCGCCCTTCAAGGTGAACTCATGGGCGGCATCATTCAAGTACAACGTCTCGAAACCGGCCTTGCGCGTGGCGCCCTTGGCCACGCCAAGCAGGATCAGGTCGGGCACGGCCAGTTCGTTGAGAACGTCGCGGGCCATGGATAACTGGCCCTTGCCACCGTCCACCAGGAGGATATCGGGCAACTTGCCCTCCCCGTCCTTCAACTTGCTGAAGCGCCGCGTGAGCGCCTGGTGCATGGCGGCGTAGTCGTCGCCGGCGGTGACGCCTTCGATGTTGTAGCGCCGGTAGTCGGCCTTGATCGGGCCTTCAGGGCCGAACACCACGCAAGAGGCCACGGTGGCCTCACCGCTGGAGTGGCTGATGTCGTAACACTCCAGGCGCTGCGGTGGTTCGTCCAGGTTGAGCACCTCGGCCAGGGAATCGAAGCGCGCGGCAACGTGCTGTCGATTGGCCAGGCGTGCGCCCAGGGCCTGCTCGGCGTTGGTCACGGCCAGCTGCTGCCAGCGAGCCCGGGTGCCGCGAACGCGATGGCTGATGTCCAGCTCGCGTCCGCGCAGTTCGTGGATCGCCTCGATCAGGGTCGGGAAATCCTCGTGGACCACATTGACGATAAGCTCCGACGGCAGGTCCCGCTCGGGGCTGCTCACATAGTACTGGCCGAGGAACGCCGCCATGACCTCGGAGACGTCTTCGTCGATGCCGGTCTGCGGGAAAAAATTCTTGCTGCCCAGCACTCGCCCGCCGCGCACGCTGATCAGGTGCACGCAGGCACCTCCCGGGTTGACGAACGCCGCAATCACGTCGACCTCGCCGGTGCCGCCTTCCATGCTTTGCTGGTCCTGGACGCGGCGCAGCAAGGAGATCTGATCGCGCAGTTCGGCAGCTTTCTCGAAATCCAGGGTACTGGCGGCGATCTCCATGGCCGCGGACAGCTCATCGGTGAGCGCGTTACTGCGCCCCTCGAGGAACATCACCGAGTGACGCACATCCTCGGCGTATTCGGCAGGTTCAACCAGCCCCACGCAGGGCGCCTTGCAGCGCTTGATCTGGTATTGCAGGCACGGCCGTGTGCGGTTTTTGTAGAAGCTGTCTTCGCATTGGCGCACAAAGAACGTTTTCTGCAGCAGGCTCAGGCTCTCACGAATGGCACCTGCGCTCGGGTAAGGCCCGAAATACTTGCCCTTCTGCTTCTTCGCGCCACGGTGAATGCTCAGCCGTGGGAAAGCGCCGTCCGACAAGAATACGTAGGGATAGGACTTATCGTCGCGCAGCAGGATGTTATACGGAGGCCGCCATTCCTTGATCAACGTCTGCTCAAGCAGCAGCGCTTCGGTTTCATTGGCGGTGATGGTGGTTTCGACCTGGGCGATGCGCGCGACCAGGGCGGCGGTTTTCGGCGCCAGACCGGTCTTGCGAAAGTAACTCGCCAGACGGCTTTTCAGGTTCTTGGCCTTGCCTACGTAGAGCAGGCGCGCCTCGCTGTCGAACATGCGGTACACGCCGGGGCGGCCACTGCAGGTCGAGAGGAAGGCACTTGGATCAAACGGTGTGGTCATGTCAGGCGCTGGCGTCCACCATGCCGTGACGCACTGCGAGCAGGGTCAATTCAACATCACTGCTGATGGCGAGTTTCTCGAAGATGCGATAGCGGTAGGTGTTCACGGTCTTGGGCGAGAGGCACAGTTTGTCGGAAATCGACTGCACCTTCTGGCAACCGACGATCATCAAGGCGATCTGGATTTCCCGCTCCGATAGCGCGTCGAACGGTGAATCGCTGGTGGGCTGGAAAGACTTGATCGCCAACTGTTGGGCAATCTGCGGGCTGATGTAGCGCTGCCCGGCAAATACCAGGCGAATGGCCTGCACCATCTCCGCCAGGCCGGCGCCTTTGGTGAGGTAACCGGCCGCCCCCGCCTGCAAGAGACGTGTAGGGAACGGGTCTTCCTCGCACACGGTTACCACCACAACCTTGATATCAGGATGGCTGCGCAATAATTTAGTCGTGGCACCAAGACCGCCGATACCCGGCATCTTGACGTCCATCAGCACCACATCGGGTTTCAACTCCCGGGCCTTGATCAGAGACTCCTCCCCCGACTCGGCCTGGCCGACTACTTGCAGGCCATCGATGTCAGCCAGCATTCGTGTAATGCCTGTACGAACGAGATCATGGTCATCGACTACTAGCACCCTAATCAAGCAGACACCTCGCGATATGGTCTTTATAGGTTGCTGACCACCTTAGCAAAAAACCGGGTCGCAGACCTAGCCGCTGGCATCATATATATGGAGTTTGACCGCTTGGCGCGCGGCCATCGGCGGGTGGAGGGCCGGATTTGCTGGGCAAAAGGTCAGGAATCCTGCGGGTGCGGCCTGATTTTTCCATTCCTGGAAAGGGAATGCTCGGCCAGGGTCGAGGTCAGGCGGCGGATTGCATCCTGGTCTTCCTTGAACATCGCCCGGTAATCAACCAGGACTTTCTCTTCAAGCTGGCTCAGGTTTTCCAGTTGAATCGGCGTGGCAGCCCCGGTCAACACGTACAGGATATCCACGCCTCTCTCGGCCACACGGGACAAATAGTCGGCCTTGGGCGCACGTCCACCACTTTCATATTTGCCTTGTGCGTTGGCTTCAACGCCTCCGATTTCACCAAAAACTTTTTGCGACAGGCCAAGTCGCTCTCTTTCCTGCCTCAAACGCGAACCGATTCCACTCATTTGGATGTATGATCCTATTTGGCACACCCCAAGAGGTGACACACTCATATCTTCGTTGAACGAACTTGAACGGTTTTGAACTATGCCCGGAATCCGCACTGCTGCACAAGCCAAGGCCTGGCTGGAACATCAGGGAAAGTCCGTTCAGGCATTCGCCCGTGAACACGGCGTCGATCCGGCAACCACCTATCAAGTGCTCGCTGGGCGCAAAAAGGGACGGCGTGGGGAGGCCCATAAGGTAGCGGTCCTTTTGGGCATGAAAGAGGGGATCATCCTTGCTGAGGCTGACGGCCAGAACGACGATCAGGAAGTCGGCTCCTGACCCAGTATGCGCTTATCAGGATCCGACACAGGCTTTTAGCTTGAGGGACAGACGCGCTCCATTCGCCAGAAGCTGTCTTCTTCACCGACAACGCGCAATCCCATGCGCTCATAAAGCTGTTTGGCCGGATTGTTCTTGAATACGGTCAGACGCAACAGCCCCAGCGTGCGGGCCTTCAACGCCATTTGTTGCAGCACCCAGCTACCGGCGCCGAGCCCACGGTACTGCTCAAGCATATGCAATTCGCGGATATAGAGCGCGTTGCTGTCACGGCTCAGGCTGATGAACCCCAGCACACTGTCGTCCTGGCAGATCATCCAGTTTTCCCGACCGGCCCAGGCCGTATCGAAGCCATCGTTGGACCACAGCAACTGGTTTTGCAGGTAATAGGGGTTCATTGCCTGGTGGGTCAGGTTCCGTGCAAAGGGCAGGTCCTGATCCGTTGCAGCGCGCAGGTGGAAGGTCATTTACAAGACCACCACTTGTCCAACCCAGCGCTCGTCATCGCGACAGGCGATCGCCAGCGCTTCGCCGCCGCCGGGCACCGCTGCAAGCAACCGGCCATCGGTGGCCCAGATCGCACTGCGTCCGGCACAGGTCCAGCCACCAGAGGGGCCGCCATGGTTAGCCATCAACACCAAGAGGCGGTGTTCCACTGCATAGCCTTGGAGAAGCGCGCTGTCCGTCGCGTAGCCGCTCTCGCTGATCAACACGCCTGCGGCGTATATATTGGCGCCCGCCAGCACCGCCTGGTGCGGATGACTAGCGTGGGAAAAGTCAGCGCAAACGGCCAGTGCGATACGATCATCCCCCCATTCCAGCGCAGCGCCGCCCTGCCCCGCAACAAACGCGACTTCCTCGCCCGTATGCAGATGCTGCTTGGTGTAGACCGCCAGGGAGCCATCAGCTCCCAGCACCAAAGCGCCAATCAGCACACCCGCCTCTGGCGCCAGGCGGATCGGCATTCCCACCACGGCCGTCAACCGCAGCTCCCGCGCCATCTCGCGCAATGGCGCGAGCAGTGGCGCTTCAGGCGCGATCGCCAAGTTGGCTGCAAGCGCAGGCTCATAGCCGGTCAATGACAGCTCTGGAAACACCAGCAGTTGCACACCCCGTGCGGCTGCAGCCTGCATGAACACCAGGTGTCGCGCGATATTGGCGTCTACATCGCCGGCGATTGAAACGGTTTGCGCGGCAGCGAGGGTCAAGGCAGTCATGGTCGGATTCCGGCAATCAGTGTGGGACGTCGTCATCATATCGACACTCACGCCATAGCCGTAAGTCCCGCTGCGCGATAGAAATTACTGATTGAATCCACCCGCGAAGCTCTAGTAAGCTGACCAACATCATTTGGAGACTTACCATGTTGCCACTCACCCACACTCAGGTTTGCCCTGCCGCCAGCGCTTTGCGCTCGGTGTCGGCTACCCGTGTGAACGGTTCGAGCGCACTGGTCAGCTTTTATTTTGGGTATTGGTTTAGCCACTGGCGCGCCTGATACCTGAAATCGGCGCCCACTACTCAAGGGGTCGCCTGCCAGAGAAATCTAACCCCCGGTCGGCTCCCCGACCGGGGGTTTTGTTTTTCCAGGCCCGGATAATTTGCTCAATCAAACACACTTGAAGGAATCACGACATGAACTACGCCACCTATTACCGCTACGACACTTGTGCTGCATGGCGATTTAGCCAGCTCCGTTCGGGACAGCCTGCCGCCTCCGACCGGTCACCTCTTGGTGGCAAGCCAACACACGTAGCCGATACGGCCAATTGTCGAACACCCCAGTAGGCCAAGCGTGCGGGAATTGCCCGCCGCTTGCCCAGGAAACCTTGAATATGAACGCCTCCGTCGCCGCTTTACCCGTCTCTACGCTGACCAGCGCCAATGAAGCCCTGACCCAGCGCCTGCCCAGTGCCCATGAGCTCAAGCATCAACTGCCCCTCAGTCCGTTCCTCAATGAACAGGTGCATGCCCACCGCCACGCCGTGCGCGCCATCCTCGATGGCCAGGACTCGCGCTTGCTGGTGATTGTCGGCCCGTGCTCGATACACGACCCGCAGTCGGCCATGGAATACGCGCGCAACCTCAAGAAGTTGGCGCTTGAAGTCAGCGACCAGATGCTGCTGGTCATCCGCGCCTACGTCGAAAAACCCCGCACCACCATTGGCTGGAAAGGCCTGGCTTACGACCCGCACCTCGATGGCAGCGATGACATGGCCGAAGGCCTGGCCCTGTCCCGGGAACTGATGCGCGAGATGCTGCGCCTGGGCTTGCCGGTCGCCACCGAGCTGTTGCAACCCATGGCCGCCGGCTACTTTGACGACCTGCTCAGTTGGGTGGCAATTGGCGCGCGCACCACTGAATCGCAGATCCACCGCGAAATGGCCAGCGGCCTGGGCATGCCCGTAGGCTTCAAAAACGGGACCGACGGCGGCGTTGCGATTGCCTGCGACGCGATGCGCTCGGCCTCGCACCCGCACCGCCACTTCGGCGTCGACAGCCTGGGGCACCCGGCCATCATCCAGACGCCGGGCAACCCCGACACCCACCTGGTGCTGCGCGGCGGTCACCGCGGGCCGAATTACGATGCGCAGAGCGTCTCCCAGGTGAAACACGACCTGGCCAAGTCCAAGGTCGCTGCGCGCATCATGGTCGATTGCAGTCATGCCAACAGCGGCAAGGACCCGCTGCGCCAGCCGGCGGTGTTCAACGAGGTGCTGGAGCAGCGCTTGCAGGGCGACACGTCGTTGATCGGCATGATGCTCGAAAGCCACCTGTTCGAAGGCTGCCAGCCGCTGGGCCCGTCGATGAAATACGGCGTGTCGGTGACTGATGGTTGCCTGGGCTGGGCGGGCACAGAGCAGTTGCTGCGCAGCGCCGCCGAGCGCCTTCGCGACTAGGCTCCGACGGCCGGCTGACGGGATAATGCCCTTAACCACGGCAACACCCGCAAGCCGGCCAGGGTGTGGGGCGGGTCGATGATCTCCATGAAATGCTCGAGATTGACGTTATCCGGTACGCCCGGCAGGCGTACCGATACGGTTGGCATGGCGTCGGCGGGTACGTCCAGGTCCAGGTTGTCGTAGACCAGCACATGGCGCGCCTGCGGGTTGGGCCCGCTTGCATGGGCCGCCAGGACCGCATTGATGATCAGCACATCGAAGGGTTCGGCCGGAATGGCGGTAAGGATCTGGACTTCCTCAAAGGTCTGCACCGGCACAATTCGGTGATACCCCAACTGGTTGAGCATTTTCTCGATGTACAACCGTTGCAAGTGCAAGTCATCGGCTATGAGGATGGTCAGTGCTTTGTTCGGCATGGCAAACCCCTGGGCAGGCAGCGCTCGTCAGTGAGCGTCGCCCATTTTCCAGACAAATCCCGAACACAAAATCAGGCTTATTCCCCCTTCGTGTAGGACTTCTCCCAAAAGCTCCCAATGACCGTTAATCGGGATCAAGGCTGATTGCAATAACCGCTCAGCCCACCATGCAAAGCGAGGATAGCGTCCCCGACAGCCTCGGTCGTCGCGGCCAGCGCGTGGCGGTCCTGCCTTTCACAAACGGCCTCCAGCGCTTCACAGCGGGCTATCAGAACCTGTGCCTTGACCATTCGTGCCCCTCCCTTGGCGCGATGTGCGAGGTCGTGCAACCTGGCGAAGTCAGCCTTGCGCTGCAGCGGCGGCAACAGCGCCCGGTCCGCCTCCAGGCTGTCGAGCAAGGGTATCAGCAGCTCGGTGAGCGCGTGGTGGTCCTCCCCCGTCAACGTGATCAGGGTACTCAAATCAAACGCCGCTGCTTCAGGGCTGGGGGCGTAAGTGGAGCGTGACGCCAGCGCAGCGCGCAAATCGTCAATCCCGGTGGGTTTGAACAGGCAACCATCCATCCCGGCTTGCCGGCAGCGCTCGGCTTCCTCGGGCTGGGCATTGGCGGTGAACCCCAGGAGCAGGCACGGCGCCAGCCCTGATTCACGCTCCAGTAAGCGGATGTCCCGCGCCAACTGATAGCCGTTCTTGAACGGCATATTGCAATCGGTAATGACGCCATCGAACTGCCCGGCGCGCCAGTGCTCAAGTCCTTGAATGCCGTCCTCGGCCGTGGTGATGCGATGACCGAGGAAACTCAACTGTCGAGCCAGCAGCAAACGGTTGGCCGGGTAGTCGTCCACCACCAGGATACTCAAGGCATGAGGCGGCGTGACGGGAGCGCTCGCCGCCGTCCCTTCCTGCGGCACTGCGGCGGTCATGACCAGGGCCAGTGTCACATCCAGCCGGGTGCCCTGCCCCAGCACACTGCTCAAGTGCAACTGCCCGCCCATCATTTCGCACAGGTTGCGGCTAATCACCAGCCCCAGGCCGGAGCCGCTACGCGCCGATTGCTCACCATTGCTGCCCTGGATAAAGGGGCTGAACAGGCGCAACTGGTCCTGGGCACTGATGCCGATCCCGGTGTCCTGCACCCACAATTGCAGTGTCAGGTGCTCCCCATCGAACGTCGCATGGGCACCGAGCGTTACCTGCCCGTTGTGGGTGAACTTGATGGCATTGCTCAGCAGGTTCGACACCACTTGCTTGAAACGCAGGGGGTCAACCAGCACCATGCGATCAATCGATGGATCGAGTTCAACTTGCAGCGCCAATCCCTTGGCCCGCGCCAAACCTTCGAACACGCGCGCCACCGACGTCAGTAATTCATGCAGATTGGCCGGTTCCAGGACCAACGACAGATGACCGGACTCGATCCGCGCGATATCCAGAATATCGCCGATCAACTCCAGCATGCCGCGCGAAGCCTCCGACGCCACCTCCAGGGCATCCCGGTCCGCCAAGCCCTGTTCGGCGCTCTTCAGGGCCAGCTCGATCATGCCGATCACTGCATTCATTGGCGTGCGGATTTCGTGGCTCATGGTCGCCAGAAAGGTCGTCTTCGCCCGGTTGGCGGCGTCGGCATCGTCCTTGGCTTCCTGCAACTGACCCAACAACTGTTGGCGCTCGCTGACATCGACCCACCCGGCAATCATGCCCACCACTTTCTCGTCACCGTCGCGATACGGCAACATCCATTGGTAGATAGTCAGGGCTTCGCCACTGGGCAACTTGAGTATGCGGTCATGAATCTGTGGCTCGCCGTCGGCCATCAAGCGCAGGTAATCCTGATGGAAAGACTGAGCCTGCGGCAGGTTGCCGGCGTCGGTTTCAACCACTGTTTTACCAATCACGTCTTCAAGCTTGTAGCCAAATACGTCCAGATAAGCGTTATTGCAGGCCATCAAGCGCCCTTGGCGGTCACGCACATAAATAGGGTGGGGGGTGCCGTCGATCAATACGCTCATAAAGCGCATCTGGTCGCTCAGGGCGCGTTCGGCCTGGACGCGCTTGCGAATCAGACTGCGCAGATAGATGGCCCAGCTCAGCGTGACGATCAATAACAGCGCGGCCAGCCCGAACCCCTGAATGATCACGTTGCGGTGACGCAGCCAATAACTGTCTTCGATAATCACCTCACTGCGCCACTGGGCAATCATCTCATCCATTTCCTGCGGGGTGATGCTCAGCAGCGCCTTGTCGAGAATCGAATACAGCTCCAACTGACTGCGGTTGACCCCGAACGTGATACGCGCCGGCTCCGAGCCGACCGTGCTGGTGATGCGTAACCGATTGCGGTAATACCGGGCGATCATATAGCGCGCGCTGATCAGTGAATTGACGGCTGCCTCCGCTTCGCCTCTGGCCACCATCGCCATCGCTTGCTCCGCGCTGTCCACATCGATAAACACGACGCCCGGAAAGTCCCGCGAGATGGTATCGCGCAACCCGTTGCCGTTGATCATCGCCAGGCGTTTACCCACCATATCTTCCATTGTCACAGGGCTGTGTTCATCCCCTCGGGTTACCAGCACCAGGGCATTGGTCAGGTAGGGCCGGGTAAACCGCACCTTTTCCGCACGCTCGACGCTGGGGGTCACGACCGCCAGCATATCCGCCGCGCCCGTGCTGACCTGGTCGATCTGGCCCGGTATCGAGTTGCCAGGCACCACGTCGAACTTCAGGCCGGTGCGCAGGCTGATACGTGACAGCACCTCGGCGCTCAGCCCCTCGAACTGTCCCTGATCATCGACGACGGACAGCGGCAGGAGTTTGTCGAGCACCGCCACCTTGACCCGCGGATGCTTGAGGAGCCAGCGCTGTTCACTGGCGCTCAGGTGCAACCGGCCAGCACCGACAATACCGAGGTTGCCGCCACTCCAACGGCGTAATATTTCCATCTGCTCACCGGCGGGAATCGCCTCCAGCGCCGCATTGATGATCGGCGGCAGCCGCGTATTCTGCCGGGTGAACGCAAAACCGAATGGATTGGCTTCGAGGGTGGAAAAATCCGCCATGCGCACAATATTGAGCTGGTTGCGGTTGATCAGGTAATTGGTGCTGATGGCATCGCCCAGGTACACATCGGCGCGACCAAACGCCACTGCGCCGATCGCCTCGAAGGCCGAAGAAAACAATTCCACGCGGGCATGGGGGTAGAACGCCCGTACCACCTCGGGCTGCAGATAGTGATAAAGCATCGCCACGCGCTTGCCCGCCAGGTCATCGCTCAGCGCCTGGCTATCGTTGGTACGGGTCACCAGAGTGGGTTGGTCATTGGCGTAGGAGCGCGACAGGATCAGTTGCGGGTCGGCCGCCTCATAGCCATTGGCCGAACCCAGGAAGTCCACGTCGCCTCGCTTGAGGGCTTCGATCACTTCATCGCGGGTTTCGTAGCACCGAACCTCAATGGGGATATTCAGAGCCTGGCTGATCAGCGCTGCAAAATCGGCGGTAATCCCCTCGAGTTCTTCACGGTTATTGGTCAGGTCGAAGGGGGCGTAATCGGGCGCGGACACGCCCATCAGCAACCTGCGCCGTTCGCGCAGCCAGCGCCAGTCGGGCTCTTGCAGCGTGACGATGGGCGGGTCGATACGAGAGTGGCCCAATAGCCGCAAAACATTGGGCTCATCAAGGGCCATCGCGACCATGGGCAACAGGCTCAACCAGAGAAACGTGGCGAACCGCTTGAACGCGATGGCGACCATTTCAAATCAGATCAGATGATTGCGCTGGGCAAATTTGGACAGGTGCACCACTGAGGACATCCGTAACTTCTCCTTGAGACGCGTCTTGTAAGTGCTGATGGTCTTGTGGCTCAACAGCATGTCTTCAGCAATTTCCTTGTTGCCCAGCCCCAGGGCCAGCTTCTGCAGGACGGTCAATTCACGGTCCGACAGGCACTCGATCATCTGTCGCTCGGTTTCCTGCAGGTCGTCACGGCGGACCGAGCTGGTGGGCAGGCTCGGAAAACAACTGTAGCCCGACTGGATCGCTCGGATAGCCTTTTGCAGCTCATCCAGTTCCCCGGTCTTGGCCACGAACCCCATGGCCCCGGCGCGCATGCAACGGGTGGAAAAAAACACGGCCAGGTAGGAGGTCAGCACCAGGATCCTGCACGGCAGGCCCAGGGCCTTGACCCGACTGATCACCTCCAACCCTCCCAGCTTGGGCATCGCCAGGTCAAGGATGATCAGCTCGGGACGTTGCTCCCGCGCCAATTGCATTGCATCTGCACCGTCACCCGCCTGATAGATCTCATCGAATCCTTCCTCCTTCAGCAGATATTTGACCGTCGCACGTATAAAAGGATGGTCATCCACGATTAATGCTTTGCTCATACACACCCCTAGGCGATCGAAGTACCCTTACATATCAAATGGGACCTAGGTACCTGTGAGATATGACAGTTCCGACAAACGGCACTGCACCCTCCTCAGGACGATAACCACTCGCAGCCTGGTCCCTTCCATTGAAACATCACGAGCAATCACGGATGGACCAGAACGGGCGGCCAGCCGTAAGTGCCCAACCTTAACAATGCAATGATGTTTTGATTGAAGGGATAGTCCTGACTACTTGTAGGATTTTTCCTCACGAAAAGCCTAGTCGATATTGGCTCAAAGGGCGGTTCGGGCACACGGATCAGTCGGTGGTACTTGGGCTCCAGAACGCCTGCACCACCAGGCTGGAGGTGGAAATACGCGCCACCAACGCGTCCAGCTCGTCACCGTCGACCGATGTCGCGGCGAGGGTGGCTTCGATTTCGACTTCTTCGCTGCCGAAGGGGCGTACATCGACATCGCTGGCCGGGTAGTTGCATCGCGCCAGCTCCGCTTCCAACAGCACCATGACTGCCTGTTGCTGGCTACGCCGCGCGATGACATAGAGAATGTTGGTCACCTCGGCCGAGACCACGTCCAACGGCTGGCGGTTGATGTTGTTGACGATCGGGCGCAGCAACGTATTGGCCGCCAGCACGAACAGCGTTCCCAGCAATGCCTCGAGAATCAGGTCGGCCCCCGCACAGGCACCGACTGCGGCCGATGCCCACAGGGTGGCGGCCGTATTGAGCCCGCGCACATTGCCCTCCTCGCGCATGATCACACCGGCCCCCAGAAAACCGATACCCGACACCACGTACGCGACCACGCGCACCGCGCCTTCGGCACCGCCCAGCCGATTGGCCATGTCGACAAAAATCGCCGCGCCGACCGCCACCAGCACATTCGTGCGCAAGCCTGCGGTGCGCTGACGGTATTGGCGTTCAAAGCCGATCAGACCGCCGAGAATAAACGCGGCGGTGAGGCTGACCACGGTGTCGACCAGTGAGTCGAGGTTGATGTTGTTGATGGCCTGCATAAAAAAACCTCCATGACTGCTGCGGCAACCGAGCCCCTGTTACTGCCAGCCAAACTTGCGGATGTAGTAGCCCTTCACTGCCTGGGTCAATGCCATGTAGGCCAGCAGAATCACCGGCAGGAACACAAAGTACAGCGACGGCAGGGCCTGCAATTTGAAGTAATGCGCCAACGGCCCCATCGGCAGAAAGATCCCGACGGCCATGATCACGCCTGTCATCACCATCAGCGGCATTGCCGCGCGGCTTTGCAGGAACGGGATTTTCGGGGTGCGGATCATGTGCACGATCAACGTCTGGGTGAGCAGCCCCACCACGAACCAGCCCGACTGGAACAGGGTCTGGTGGTCCGGCGTATTGGCATCGAACACATACCACATGAGTGCGAACGTGGTGATGTCAAAGATCGAGCTGATCGGCCCGAAGAACAGCATGAAGCGGCCCACATCCGCCGGCTGCCAGCGTTGTGGCTTGGCGAGCATGTCGTCGTCGACGTTGTCGAATGGAATCGCGATCTGCGAGATGTCATACAGCAGGTTCTGCACCAGCAAGTGCATCGGCAGCATCGGCAGGAACGGAATAAACGCACTGGCCACCAGCACCGAGAACACATTGCCGAAGTTGGAACTGGCCGTCATCTTGATGTACTTGAGCATGTTGGCGAAGGTGCGCCGGCCTTCCAGCACGCCCTCTTCCAGCACCATCAGGCTCTTTTCCAGCAGGATGATGTCGGCGGCTTCCTTGGCGATGTCCACCGCGCTGTCCACCGAAATACCGATATCGGCTGTGCGCAGCGCCGGCGCATCGTTGATGCCGTCCCCCATGAACCCCACCACATGCCCGTTGGCCTTGAGCAGACGCACAATGCGTTCCTTGTGGCTGGGCGTGAGCCTGGCGAATACGTTGGTGGTTTCCACCGCCTGCGCCAGCTCGGCGTCGGTCATGTCTTCGATATCGTTGCCCATCAGCAGCCCTTGCTGCTCCAGGCCCACTTCACGGCAGATCTTCGCTGTGACCAGCTCGTTGTCGCCGGTCAGCACTTTCACCGCCACGCCATGCGCCTTCAAGGCCTTGAGAGCGGGCGCGGTGCTTTCCTTGGGCGGGTCGAGAAACGCCACATAGCCGATCAGCGTCAGGTTGTTTTCATCCGCCAGGGTGTAGGTATCACGCCCGGCCGGCATCGGCTGCGCCGCGACCGCCACCACACGCAGGCCTTCTTCGTTGAAGGCCGCAGTGACCTGGCGAATGCGCGCCAGCAGCTCTGGCGTCAGTGCTTCATTGACGTCGCCATGGCGCACGCTGGTGCACACCGACAAAATCTCCTCCACCGCGCCCTTGCAGATCAACAGGTGCGGCTGGTCCTGCTCAGCCACCACCACCGACATGCGACGACGGTTGAAGTCGAACGGAATCTCGTCAACCTTCTGAAACGCGGTACCGACTTTCAATTCACGATGGATTTCCACGTGCTCGAGCACGGCCACATCCAGCAGGTTTTTCAAACCGGTCTGGTAATAGCTGTTGAGGTAGGCCATTTCCAGCACATCGTCAGACTCCCGCCCCCACACATCCACGTGGCGCGCCAGGAAAATCCTGTCCTGGGTCAGCGTGCCGGTCTTGTCGGTGCACAACACATCCATGGCGCCGAAGTTCTGGATCGCGTCCAGGCGCTTGACGATGACCTTCTTGCGCGACAGGAACACCGCGCCCTTGGCCAACGTCGAGGTGACGATCATCGGCAGCATTTCGGGGGTAAGGCCCACGGCAATCGACAGCGCGAACAGCAACGCTTCGGTCCAGTCACCCTTGGTGAACCCATTGATGAACAACACCAGCGGTGCCATCACGAACATGAAGCGGATCAGCAGCCAGCTGACCTTGTTGACCCCATGCTGGAACGAGGTGGTGGCGCGGTCGGTTGCCGTGACACGTTGCGCCAACGCACCGAAGTAGGTGGCGTTGCCCGTGGCAAGAATCACCGCCGTGGCGGCGCCGGACACCACGTTGGTGCCCATGAACAGGATGTTTTCCAGATCCAGCGGGTTGCGGGTATGGGCATCCTGCTGCTGGGCGAACTTCTCCACCGGCATGGATTCACCGGTCATCGCCGCCTGGCTGACGAACAGGTCCTTGGCACTGAGTACGCGGCAATCGGCGGGAATCATGTCACCGGCCGACAACACGATCAGATCGCCCGGCACCAATTGCCTGATCGGCAGTTCAAGGCGCTTGGCCGCGTCCCGGCGCAGCACGGTCGCCGTGTTGCTGACCATCGCCTTCAACGCGTCGGCGGCCTTGTTCGACTTGGCTTCCTGCCAGAAGCGCAACAGGGTCGACAGCACCACCATGGAGAAAATCACCGTGGCCGCCTTCATGTCCTCGGTCAGCCAGGAGATCACCGCCAGCAAGGTCAGCAGCAGATTGAACGGGTTTTTATAGCAGTGCCACAGGTGCACCCACCAGGGCAGCGGCTGCTCGTGCTCGACCTCATTGAGCCCATATTGCCCGCGCAGCGCGTCGGCCTCCTGGGTGTTCAGCCCCTCGGCATGGCTGCCCAGCGTGCCCAGCACTTGCACGGCACTGCCATTGGCTGCGGCCACCAGGGTTTGCGCCAGGCTGGGCGGTACTTCGCGGCTGACACTGGCGTCGGTCACGGTCTCCAGCATCGCCAGGCGGCGAAAATGTCGGGCGATATGCCGGGTCCGCAGGAAGCCGGCGAAGAACTCTTTGAGTAGGCTGAGGTTCATGGTGTTACTCCTGCGCGAGGAAAAACCCGTCGTGCAGGTACTGCCCGCCCGCGCCGTGCCCGTCAAACACAGGCACAGCCGAACCTGGCCCGCCCGCCGTAAAAGGCAGGCGCGTCCGTAGCCTCCCGAGTCAACTCAGGTGCTGGTCAGCGTCGATGAGAGAGGATCAGGCAGACGCCAGGACTGGCCACTGCCGGGATGCCGCTTCTCGCTTTGTTGGCGAGATAACGGCATCTGAAACATGCGCGTTACCTTGCCAAGTATGTGCCGGTTACCGAAACCGGCCGACTACTGTCACTCGAACAAGTACCCACTGAGGGTCTCCGCTATTGATGAAAACGCGCGAAGCTTACGCCGCGATGTTGCCAGAGTAAACCGTAGGAAAGTGCCTGAATGGGGAATAAGAAATTTCTTCAGGATGGGTTCAGGAACGCTGTCCTCAACCACACCGGCGAGTACATGTGGGAGGGGGCTTGTCCTCGATAGCGGTGTATCAGTCAAGATATCAGTGGCTGACACTCCGCCATCGGGGGCAAGCCCCCTCCCACATTTGGACCGCAGCGCATCAGTTAGATAGCCGTCGGCTGTGAGGCTGTCAGCGGCATCGCCACGGGTCCGACGCCGTACCGCCATTTACTGTGGGAGGGGGCTTGCCCCCGAAGAGGGTGCGTCAGTTACGCATTCATTGCCTGATACACCGCATTCCCAGGCAAGCCTACCTATGAGCCAGGTGTCGTGCTTTCACTCATGAGCCCGCCTGCTATCTTGAATCTCCCCATCACGGCAGAACTGCGGGATACGGCCATTAAGGGAAGGCAAATAACTCCACCGATAAGTACCAGCAAGTAAGGCTGGCTGTCGATGCAGCAATGCCAAAATCACCTCTGAGGCAATAGCCAATGCTAATTGCTGGCCTGGACATTGATGTCTCCCCGAGCCGAAGCTGAAGGTTCGTCGTTGCGTTCGATTGAGCAAGAAGCTGTCGGGGTCCGGGTTGGCGAAGGGGTCTCGGTTGGCAGCGGCGAGCAGTAATAAAATGGTATCGCCCGCCTCTATTACGCTGCCACCCATCGTGCACCGCCTGGCAACAAACCGCCGAGTGTTTTGTACCGGTGAATCGTAGCGGGCGACCTCTGCCACCCACTCAGCGACGAGTGTCGGTGTGGGCTGCATGTTTTCGAACAGGTCAGGATTACGCTGGAACGCTATGAGGGTGTTGCCGATCAGCCCAGCGGTGGCTTCGCAGGTCTGTGAAAACAGCCCGATCATATTCGCTACCAACGCATCATCGTCTTTCCAGGCGCAGGCTTCGTAATCGCGATAAAGACGGCCCAACACGCCGCTACCCTTATCGCCGTGACTCAACAGCTCCCCGAACATCCGGCTCAGCCGAGCCGCCCCGCAATGGGCTCTACCGAGTTGAGCCTCGTCACTTAACGGCGACAGACAGGCGACAAAATCCCGTGTCAGCTGCGCGACTTCTTGTAGCTGGCTGGAGGTGAAGCCTATCAAGGTCGCCATGACCGACACCGGTAACGTGAACATCCACTCATTCGGGTTATCGCCCGAGACATCAAGCGTCTCAACAACCTGCGCCACGATGCCTGCGATGTTTTCCGTGCCCATCAAGGCCAGGGTGGGTTCGATAACCCTGCGGGGACACTGGTGTTGCGCCCCCTCGTTCATGCGCATCAAACGACCGAAAATATCGCCTGCGGCGCCTTGTGCAATGGCCGCTGGAATCGGCTCGTGCAATGGACGTACAAGGCAGTCGGGATGCGCCAGAATAGCCTCGACAACGCAGGCGCCACTGGCAATCCATAAACCAAGATTTGCATCGAATGACAGGCCCCTTTGATGTCTGAGGCGTGCGTAATAACCGTAGGGGTCGACATAGGTGGCGGCTTCAAACGGCGTCATTTGGCGGTCCTTTTCACGAAGAACGGCTACTATCGAACAATCGTCACACCGACAATTCGCCCAGGAACGAAATATGGATTCCCAAAGCAATGACACCGCCATTTCTCGTGTCGCAGGCGCCATTGCGGAACCCGCGAGGACAAAAATGCTTTGCTCGCTGATGGACGGTCACGCCCGTACCAGTACCGAAATGGCTGTCATCGCCGACATCAGTGCATCCACGGCGAGCGCGCACCTGGCAAGGCTTAAAGAGGACGGTTTGATCAAACTGCACACGCAGGGCAGGCACCGCTACTTCAGCCTGGCAGACGCGCACGTGGCCCAAGCTATTGAAGCCCTCATGGTGATCAGCCGAAACGCGCAGACCCGGTTTGTTTCGACGACCCCCACTCGATTGCAGTTGGCGCGGACCTGCTATGACCACATGGCAGGGTCCCTGGCTGTACAACTTCACGACTATTTCATCGACTCGGGCTGGTTGATCCTGCCGGATGCGGGTGACGGTACGTATCAGCTCACCGTGGAAGGCGAAAAAGGCATGACAGGGCTCGGTATCGAGATAGAAACCGTAAGGGCACAGCGACGTCGTTTCGCTTGCTCATGCCTGGATTGGAGCATGCGCCGCCCTCACCTCGCCGGCGCATTGGGGGCCGCTGTTCTACAGGCCGTTACAAGCCGCAAATGGGTCATCCAGGACCTCGACAGCCGGGCGTTGGCATTGACGCCCAAGGGGCGAAAGGCGCTATACGGCAGATTTGGAATCAGGGTTGAGGAGAAATCAGGCGCCGTGACCTCATGAGACCGGTACTTGCATCTCTTCAATCATCCCGCGTCAGCACTTCCAGCAATTCAATTTCGAAACGCAGATTGCTGTTTGGCTTTATATGCGCGCCCATCGAGCGCTCGCCATAGGCCAGGTACGCCGGTACATACAACGTGCGCACACCGCCAACCTGCATGCCCATCAAGCCCTGGTCCCAGCCCTTGATCACGCGGCCGGTGCCGATCACACACTGGAAAGGCTTGCCCCGCTCCCACGACGAATCGAACACCGTGCCATCTTCCAGGGTGCCGGTGTATTGGGTGGTGATCAGCGCGCCCTTGACCACGGTTTTGCCGGTGCCCAGGCGGATGTCGGTGACCTGCAGTACGTCGTTGCTCATGGGAGTCTCATTGGAAGCGTGAAAGGCTGGGGTTTTCCCAGAATCGGCGGGGTTTGGCAAGTGTAGGAACAGGCATCTGGTGGAAATGGCACAAAACCAAATGTGGGAGGGGGCTTGCTCCCGATAGCGGTGCATCAGTCGAGATATCAGTGGCTGACACTCCGCCATCGGGGGCAAGCCCCCTCCCACATTTGGATCGTAGCGCGTCAGTCAGATAGCCGCCGGCTGTGAGGCTGTCAGCGGCATCGCCACGGGCCCGTCGCCGTACCGCCATTTACTGTGGGAGGGGGCTTGTTGAACTGGTCTAATGAATTTGGACACATCAATAGGGCGCTATGATGGCGCCCAGACCTGAGGTGTATAGATGATGCGAAAGTCCTATTCCAGTGAGGTCAAACTCAACGCTGCAAGCATGGTGCTTGATCAAAATATGTCTGTTCCCGAAGTTTGCGCCAGTTTGGATATTGGCCCTACGGCGTTGCGCCGCTGGGTCGAACAGGTGCGTAAAGAGCGCGCCGGATCGACGATGACGGGCACCAAGGCAATTACTGCCGAACAGAAGAAAATTCAAGAACTCCAGGCCCTGCTCAGGCAAAAAGACCGGGATATCGAAATCCTAAAAAAGGCCAGTGTTCTCCTGCTTTTGGACTCCAAAGATCATTCCCTCTGATCAGCGAGCTAGGCGAACAGTACGGCATTACAGATTGCTGTCGTGTTTTTGAAGTCAACCGCAGCAGCTACTACGCCTGGCGTCAGCGTCAGGGAAAAATCGATCTTGAGCGCGAAGCGCTTAAGGTTGTTCTGATTAAGTATCACAAGGCGTCCAGAGGATCGGCTGGGGCACGAACTCTTTCTGAAGACCTACGAGGTGCAGGCCATCAGGTGGGGCGCTACATGGCTCGTAGCTTGATGAAAGAGGCTGGAATTGCTAGCCGACAACGCCGGCCACATAAGTACAAGTCGTCAGGCGCTGAGTCTTTGGTGGCTGAGCATGAGCTGGAGCGTGAGTTTTATGTCGCTGACATCAACAAGGTCTGGTGTGCGGACATCACCTATATCCAGCTCGGCAAGCGATGGCTCTACTTTTCGGTGGTGTTGGATTTGTTCGCGCGCCGAGTGGTGGGATGGTCGTATTCACTGCTCGCCGATGCGACGCTGGCAAGCGAGTCACTGCGCATGGCTATTGAGTTGAGAGGGCGACCCAAAGGCGTGCTGTTTCATTCCGACCAGGGCTGCCAGTACACGAGTCATAAATTCAGGGCTGAACTGCAGGTACACGAGTTGAAGCAAAGCATGAGTCGCAAAGGTCAGTGCTGGGATAACGCCCCAATGGAGCGTTTTTTTGGCAGCTTAAAGTCGGAATGGGTGCCTGAGGGCGGTTACAGTTCAGAGCACGAGGCTCGGGCAGATATCAACCGATATGTGGCGCGCTACAACAGCGTAAGGCGCCACAGCTACAACGGCTACCACTCACCGATAGCGGCGGAAAAGCTCGCAGTGTGAGAACCGAAAAGAATGTCCGGAATTACTAGACCAGTTCA
>NZ_CVTN01000012.1:0-34782 GCF_900004915.1 Pseudomonas sp. 31 R 17 | reverse complement strand
CGAGAACGCGGCTTGGAGCGACGCTACCAAAGCAACAGCATCAAAGAAAAGCGAGTGCTTTCATTGTGGCGACTAGGCTTGGAATACTGGCGAAGCTGCACAGATTTTGGAGGACGAGAACACTTGGAAATATTGGAGCGGGCTCTGCGTGATGAGGTGCGCCATCAAGCGCAGAGCTTAGGGTGAATTTGTGGGGATTCCTCAGGGTCTGACCTCTATTTTTCTCAGACACCACGATTGCCAAATTTCCAGATACTTGGGCAGTAACGCCAAATAAGAAGGGGTAGGATTTAGATGGCAAGATCCAAAAAATCAAGGTAATGGCGTACGGATAGATAAGGGCGAACATGATATTAGCCAGCCTACTCAGCAAGTGGATCATGTTATTGTGAGGTCCAATGGCCGGGTGATAGGTAGGGAGGGCAAGCCTGTTAGTGCATCGATTAAGGAACATGCGGAACAAGTCCATATACCTCTGAGCGAATATAAGAAATGGAAAAATTGGAACTCTCCGAACTGAAATTTCCTAGTATGAGAGAGGAGCTTATCTCTTACTTGAGTGGGTTGTCAGACCTTGACTATCAGTACCAGGCTTGGGTAGAGAGGTCATCGCCGAGTTTAGATTATGACGAGTTTAATTACACGGTACATTTTTTATACGATGATACGAGTTTGGCTGAAAACGCTTCCGACTGGATAGGTTTGGTCCTGAGGGATGAAAAAGAAGCAAGGTCTATTGAAAACGTGGTAAGTGCTCTTAATGTGATTTTTGATAAATATGGCACTGAACTTTCTGATAGGGAATATTTGGAGAAAAATGAGTGGTTGTGGGTGGTTAATGCATCTAAGGATGCTCTAAGTATTCTGCTTTCAAAGTAGATTTATCTTCCTCCTTATTTTATATCGCCCGTTCATCGCTAAACGCTTATAGACCGTGAAGCGTGGGGGCGTGGCAGTGTGGAGGAATTTCGAAACTATCACAGCTTTCACTGAGGGGAATACTCATGCGTATACACTCAGGAAGAATAGTGGTCTGCCCCCTATTTTTCGCTGACAAAGATGCAAAAAAATTGCCACTTGACGTGCCCAGTATTAGTGGTGGTGTAGATGTCTTGGATTATAAGTCTAGCGTTGAGTTTAATTGTAAGTTACTAGGCTATGGTGTCAGTCAAGGGTGTAAACCATGACGTTGAATACATATCCCCGAATAAAAGTTTTTTTCGCATTCATGTTGTGCCCCTTTTTTTCGGGGGTGGCCGCTGTGCCCTTAATGTTGATTTCGATATTGATAACGGTGTTTAAGAACTCATCATTAATTGGGGAGGTGAGAGGGGGTGAGGTTTTTTCGTTATTTATTACCATTCCCTTAATGGCGCAGTTGATTTTTTTTCTTCCTGCATTAGTTTTTTCTCTAATGTTGGTTTTTGTAAAGCCTGTGGGCAGCTTAAAAGTGTACTTAATGATTTCAGTTGTCGGCGCAGTTGTTTCTACTGCATGGATGTTTGGTGTGGTTTTTTTCTTCATAAGTGAGGTTGAAAATTATCATGTGATGAGAAATATGTTTCCCGTGTTTTTGAGTTTTTTGTTAGGCGGAATCTCTACTTGGGCTGCTGCTTACTGGTGCCTCCCTAAAATAAAAAAATAACTAGAGTGGTTAATAAATGTCTTGGGGTTGAATGAATGGATGAGTCGTTGACAACTGTAACTATAAGAATTAACTCTGAAGGAAAATTCGAGTGTCATTTAGGCTTTTCTTCTGATTGGGATGGTTTTGACTCGATTGTAAAATATTTAAAAAAATATTGGCAGGCAAGCCCAGTTCAATTTGCTGATAATATTTATTCTCGACGTTGGGTATTGATATGTAATGGGGTCGCGTTAACTGTTTATCACGACTGTCAGATAGGGAATTATTTAGTTGTGGAAAATGGTGAAGATAAGGATAACTTGCTCGGTCAGATCGAGGCGGATTTGATTGAGCGGTTCCGTTGAATGCTAGCCAGTAATTTTTCTACCTTTTCATCTCCATAGAAAATTGCTTGAAAAGAGCGGGCGAGAGAGGGGGGCATTTTAATTCGAGATGGCAGTGAAAAGCCTATTAATAAATTTGTGCGCTTTTCTGTTGCAAAGCTCGAAAATTACTGTAGATGGTATCGTAGCGACGAAGATTCTGGATGTCCGAGTTCAGCCTGGCGGGTTGTCTGAATTGAGTAAAATTATAGAGTATGGTAAGCAATGGAATATTGCTGTCATCATTAAAGAATTTGGCAGCTAATCATATGTTTGAGGTTGAAATTTTTTTTAGTGAGGGCTTGTACGATAGCTCTCCAGATGTATGGACGCGTTTAGAGCAACAGCTCAATGAATTTAAAGACTCCGAGGTGATCGATGGATTCACCGGTAAAAAAATGTTACTTGCCGAAGTTTTGCGCTACTTGAGACAAAATAAGCGCAAGAGTTTCTTTGTTGAGTTGGCCGGTGGTTCTATCGAGTTTTCGCTTGTGGCGGATAAAGAACTGTCCCGATTAGATATAAAGAATCTCGCAAATTCTCTTGAAGTGGCGCACTCGTTGATTGCTGCATTAACAGATGAGCCAGCTTTCGTTCAGGCTCGAGTTTACGATGCTGAATATGATCGGTGGCAAAATGCCGAGAATATCACACTTTTCGAAGTGGCCAATGTTGAGCACTCCCAGCTGCCTAAAAAAAGCAATGGATTACCTTTTCCGCTTACCCAAGAGGTTGTAGATATATCAAATAATCCTGGGCGCTGGGTTTTGCGGAAAGGTTATATAGAAGCTGTTGGTTCGCCAATGTGGGTTAGTAAGTCTCTGCTTAACTCATTAGGCGTGGACGAAAAAGAGTTGATGAATGTCGACTGTTTTGCCGTGGAAGATTTGGGTGGTGTTTTGAAGATTGTTGCTTGTGAGCAGTGTTTCACAGCTGATGTAGGAATCCAGGCTGAGAGGCAGGTCATGCTGAGAAAGATTTTATTTAAAGTGTGAGGTCTAGAGCCGTGCAATGGAAGCGGGCTGAATAAGGGGCTGAGAGGAAGTAAGCGGAGAAAAAGGGGAGAGAAAAAAGGACAGATTTATTTAAATTAGAGTTGAAAATCTTATTAGATAAAACTGTCAACTTTTGTTGCCGTTGGGAAGGAAGTGGGAAGGAAAAGTGATTAGGCCTAGATCAAGGTTACAGGCGTTTTTGTTATTGTTGATTTATGTGTTTTTATTGTTTTTGTTGGTGGGGGTTATCGCAAAATTCATGGGGGCGCTGATTAATTATTCAAAGATTGGTGTATGGGATTTCAGTTGGGCTGACGTCGTAGATATGTTGCCCGGTGGTTATGCCTACGCAATACCTACTGGGGTAGGAGTTTGGATACAGTCCTGGTTGAAAAATCGTAAAGAGCGTGAGTCTAACGATAAAGATAGTGGCCAAGGGAATTGAGCACAAAGCGGGCGACACCAAGGTCGCCCGATTTTCACTCAGGACGGATCGGCATTAAGCCTGCGACTGATGACATCCAGCAAATCACACCCATCGCGCAGCGGAATGGCCAGCAAGTGGGCGAAGTCTGAAAGCACTACGGCATCGCTGCTGAGGTGTTCGCGAAAGGCCAGGTTTTCCAGCAGTTGGGTGACGGCCCGAATGCGGTGCACGGCGGCGTCGTGGAGGACGTCGAGAGGTGCCTGGGTGTCGATGATCAGCGCTGGGATGGTGCAGTCGTGGCCGGTTAGGGGCATGTATCGATTCATCATTAAGCTCTCTGGATTATTGAGGGCTCGTTCTTCGGGTCGCCAAACCCGGTCGCCTTTTGGGCGACCGCCGGACTATAAGCCGCACCACCAAACCCACGCAAGGCATCAAAATGCCGCCCCGTCGAAGAGTGCCACCACGACCCCTAATGTCTTCCCACTCATTGCCGACATACTGCCGACGAGCGAACGCATCACTAATACGCCAATCCACAAGCCCCACCCCAAACATTAAAGGACCAATGTGAAAAACCTCCTCCTGATCCTCTTCACCACCCTCATCCTGGGCGGTTGCGTCAGCCACCCCCTCACCCCCAAAAACCGAGCGCAGATCAAGACCGTCAACGTCCTGCCCGTGAAGTGGGAAAAGAACATGGTGTACTTCGGCCGCGAGCAGGCTTGGGGCGCTGCCCTGGGTGCTGGGCTGGGCGCGGGTGCCGGCATGGCCAGCGGGGCGTCCAAGGTCGGCACTGCGGCGTTGAGCGGTGCCGGGTTTGCCGCCGGCATGAAGCTTGGGCAGTTGGCCGAGATGCCGACGCCGGTGGCCATTCTGACGGTGATGGAGGCGGAAAAACTCGATGTAGGCGTGTTGCTCAAGCAGGGCTTTGTCGATGCGCTGGGCAAGACTTCGACGCTCAAGGTGGTCGGCGACGATGAACCGGCCGATGCGCAGATCCAGTTGACCGTGTCCGAGTGGGGCTTTCGCCTGACCCAGGGTTTCAGCAGCGTGATTTACCCCACCCTCAGCGTGGTGGCGCAGATGAATCGCGGCGATGAAATGATCTGGCGCACCTTTGAAACGGTGACGCCATTCAATGGCCAGAACGTTTATGGCTACACGCCGCTCACCTATCGCACCGACCCTGAAGCCTTGCGTCGGGCGTTGACCGGGATTACGCAGATTTCTGCGCAGTATCTGGTGAAGGAGCTCAAGTAGGTCTGATGGTGGTGTAACGCGGTTGGGTGGCGCGGGCGTGATGGTGAACGCTCAGGCACCGTGTGTTTCTGGTTGCTCGCGTTATCGTTGGGGATCTTCGCGAGCAAGCTCGCTCCTACGGGATTGGGGGCGTGTCGCATGGTTTTGAACATTTTGTTTATCTCGATGTCTTTACCCCGCCCACCCGCAACCGGTCGGGCTGCATGGACTGCAGCGTTTTCAAATGACATTAAGGATTGATGTGAACCTCTCCCTATTACGGCCTCCTGTCTGCCACCGCCTGCGGTGCACCGGCTCGCGCCTGCGATTCCCAGGGACGCCGGGAGAGCCTCATTCGGATCGATTGATCCTTTCGTACAGCACACCTACTGCTGCCGGGCTATTGGCGGCTTTGACTGTAGTTCATGGAGTTTGAAATGAAGCGCAAGCAGTTCCAGAAAAGTCTGTTGGCAATCATGGTCGGCGCAATCAGCACGCAGGTGCTGGCAGTCGAGTTCGACCTGGGTCAGGGCAAGAATATTTGGGCCAATGAGACGTTCAACGAGCCGGTCACCATTAACGGCAAGTTTTCCCGGGTGGTCGATTCCAGCACCACTGATCCCGCCGGTCTCGGCTTTGTGAACACCAACATTCAAGGCTCGCTGATCAACCGCGCAGACATTACGCTGGACTCACAGGGCAAAACCATTCGTGCGATCGCCATCGACCCGATGTTCTGGTCTGGCCCTTCCAATCTGACACCCGGCACCATCACCGGGGATGTGGTTCAGGCGGGCAATATCCTGATGAACCATGGCGCCTACGAAGGGCTTGAAATCGGTGCCACCACCATTGGCGGCAGCGTTATCAACTCCGGCACCATCCGTTCCACGCCACCGGTGAGCGCCGAGCCGTTTCCAGGCTATCTGGGCGGTGGCGAAGGCATTTACCTGCACGGCACCACCATTGCGGGCGACGTTTCCAACACCGGTGTGATCGACATGGCCGGTCCGGATGCGATTGGCTTGATCCTTGACGTCAGCGGCGACACGCCGACCACCATCGGCGGCAAGCTGTTGAACTCGGGTTCGATTATCGCCACCGGTGAAGGCGCCTGGGGCATGGAAGTGGAAACCGACACCAACCCCCTGCGTATTGAAAACAGCGGCCTGATTTCCGCCACTGGCAATGAGGCGAGGGGGCTGAGCTTTTTCTCCGGCACCGTCGATTACATTCTCAATACCGGCACCATTGAAGCCAAGGGCGCGTCGGCCAATGCCTTCTATCTTTTCGGCGCCAGCTTTGCGCAGAACAGCGCCACAGGCGCACGGGGTATCGTCAACCGTGGACTCATCGCGGCGGACGGCACGGCGATCCAGGTGGATGCGGCCAGGCAGGTCGAGACGTTTGAAATCAACCAGCAAGCCGGCGAAATCCGCAGCAACAGCGGCATCGCCGTCGACGCCAACAACCTCGCCAGCCTGAACTGGACCGGCGGCAAAATCACCGGCGACCTGCTCAACCTCAGCGCCGTCAACATCGGCGGTCAGGCAGGGTTCAGCGGTAGCCGGATCATCGCGCCGGTGTCGGTCAACTCGGGTTCGCTGAACCTCTCGGCGCCCGGCACTGCTATCACCGGCGACCTCAATGTGGCCAGCGGTGCGGGCATCGATATGCACCTGGCCGACAGCGTGGTGCCGACCACGCCGTACCTCACCGTCAACGGCACGGCCAATCTGGCTCAAGCTTCCAAGCTGACGGTCAGCGCCAACCCGGGCGACTTCGCGGCGCCTAAAGCCGGCACGCAATACACCCTGCTGCAAGCCACCAACGTGCAGAACAACGGCGTAGCGGTCGCCAGCGCTTCGTCGTTGCTCGACGTGCTCAGCTACTCGGCCGATGCGCAGACGGTCAAGGCCGTGGTGGCGGTGAAAAGCGACCAGCAAGTTCAGCAGGAGCTGGCGGGTGTCAGCGCGGGTGCATCGGCGGCGACCGCCGTCAATGTGGTGAAAAACGAGGTGCTCGGCCAGCTCAACCAGAACGACCCGGTGTTCCAGAGCCTGGCCAACGCCGGGACTGCGCAGCAACTGGCGCAGCTCGCCGATCAACTCACGCCGGACGTCAACCGTGGCGCCCTCGACGTGGCTTTGTCGGGGCAAACCGTGGTCAACGGCGCGATCTTCAATCGCCTCACCGACCAGCGTGAAAGTCACCAGGTCGGTGGTGTGTGGGTGCAGGGCCTGAGCAGCAACATGGACCAGGACGGCCGTGGCGGCAACAACGGTTACTCGGCCAACAGCAGCGGCATGGCGGTGGGTGTGGACGGTCGCTTGAACGACACCACCACCCTGGGCGTGGCCTACAGCTACCTCAATTCCAACATCCATTCGGACCTGGGCAACAAGACCGACGTCGAGGGCCACGCGCTGTCGCTGTACGGCAACTGGGCGCTGCAGAACTGGTTTGTGGATGGCAGCCTCAGCTACGGCCATAACGACAATGACAGCAAGCGCCACGTCGCGGGCACCACGGCCAAGGGCAGTTACGACAGCAATGTGTTGTCGGCCAGCGTGATCGGCGGCTACAGCTTCAAGCCGTCCCAGGCGGTGGTGATCGAGCCGCGTGTGGCTGCGCGCTATGCCAACGTGCGCATGGATGGCTACACCGAGAAAGGTTCGTCGGCGGCCTTGAGCACGTCTTCGCAACGTTATGAAGTGGGCGAACTGGGTGCCGGTGTGCGTTTGGCGGGCAACTTGCCGATGGGCGCGGGCAGCCTGCAACCGGAAGCGACCTTGATGGCCTACCACGACCTGATGGGCGATCGCGTGGCGCAAACCTCCAGCTTCGTCGCCGGTGGTTCGGCGTTTACCGTGACCGGCGCATCGGTGGCGCGTGACAGCTACGAGGCCAGCGTGGGCGTGAACTACCAAGTGTCGGACTTCACCGTCGGCGCCAGCTACACCCGCCAGGCGCGCAGCGGTTTTGACGCCGACGGCGTAATGCTCAAGGCTCGCTACGCCTTCTAAGCCACATCGCAAACCAACTGTGGGAGGGGGCTTGCTCCCGATGGCGGAGGGTCAGTCAATGATGTGTTGGCTGGCTCGCCGCCATCGGGGGCAAGCCCCCTCCCACACTGATATCAGAGGCATCACGCTCTACGTAAGCAGGTTGAGACAGCGCAAGCTGCCCCGGCCCGCTGCTCCGGATTCACGCAAACCAAATGTGGGAGGGGGCTTGCCCCCGATAGCCGTAGACCAGTCAGTGATGGGTTGACTGACCACATTGGATCTCCACATTCCAGAGGTTTGTGTTGGATTTCACTACTCGGGCCGAAACACCTTGAGAACCGCTCTTAACCCCGTAAAATGCCGCAGCCGTTGCATCACAGTCTTTCAGGGAAGAACTCAGGCCAGCATAGTGTCCAGGCTGCCTCTCTCCTTGGAAAACCCGGCAACGCTGATTTCCTCACCCAAGGAGCACCCTGTGAAGACACTCTCCAAAATCCTGCTGTCGGGCCTCACCGCCGCGGCGCTGTTGACCGTGGCCGGTTGCGCCACCGAGAGCAACCGCGCGATGCCGGTGGAGCAAGTCGCCAGCGCCCACGTCGCCTATTCCGGCGTGCGTGTGCCGATTGCCGTGGGCAAGTTCGATAACCGCTCCAGCTACATGCGCGGTATCTTCTCCGATGGCGTTGACCGTCTCGGCGGCCAGGCCAAGACCATCCTGATCACCCACTTGCAGCAGACCAACCGCTTCAGCGTGCTGGACCGCGACAACATGGGCGAAACCTCCCAGGAAGCCAAGATCAAAGGCACCGTGCAGAAGCTCAAGGGCGCTGACTACGTGGTGACCGGCGATGTGACCGAGTTCGGCCGCAAAGAGACCGGCGACCGCCAGCTGTTCGGCATCCTCGGCCGTGGCAAGACCCAGGTGGCCTACGCCAAAGTCGCGTTGAACATCGTCAACATCAACACCTCCGAAGTGGTGTATTCCACCCAGGGCGCCGGTGAGTACGCGCTGTCCAACCGTGAAGTGGTCGGCTTCGGCGGCACCGCCAGCTACGACTCCACCCTCAATGGCAAGGTGCTCGACCTGGCCATGCGCGAAGCGATCAACCGCCTGGTCGACGGCATCAACGCCGGCGCCTGGAACCCGCGTAACTGATCAGCCACACCACAAGGAGCAGTACACGGATGAGCAAGGCAGTGAAGTTGGCGCTGATGCTGACAGCAATCGCGACGGTAGCCGGGTGCCAGACGGCGCCCCAGCCCCTGTATCAATGGGAGAGCTACCAGCCGCAGGTTTACGAATACTTCAAGGGCGAGCCCAAGGAAGCGCAGGTGGAAGCACTGGAGCGCGATCTGCAGAAGATCAACGCCAGTGGCCGCAAGGCGCCGCCGGGTTACCACGCGCACCTGGGCATGCTGTACATGAACATGGGCAAGGATGATCAGATGGTGCAGGAGTTTCGCACCGAGAAAGCCCTGTTCCCCGAGTCCGCTGCGTACATGGACTTTCTGCTGAAAAACGCCAAGACCGGAGTCGCCACCAAATGAGCCTGTTAAAACTCACCGGCGCCCTGCTGGCCCTGGCGTTGCTCGGCGGTTGCGCGGCGCCCAAGACAGTCGACTACTCGGCGTACAAACAGGCGCGGCCCAAGTCGATCCTGGTGCTGCCGCCGATCAATGAATCGCCGGAAGTGCAGGCGTCCTACAGCCTGGTGTCGCAAGTCACCTACCCGTTGGCCGAAGCCGGCTACTACGTGTTGCCGATTGCCCTGGTGGATGAAACCTTCCGCCAGAACGGCCTGACCACCGCCAACGACATCCAGGGTGTGCCGCCGACCAAGCTGCATGACATCTTTGGTGCGGACGCGGCGTTGTACATCACGGTCAGTGAATACGGCACCAAGTACATGCTGATCTCCAGCGACACCTCAGTGACGGCCTCGGCCAAGCTGGTGGACCTGCGCACCGGCACCACCCTGTGGACCGGCGCAGCGCGTGCGTCCAGCGAGGAAGGCAACAACAACGGTGGCGGCCTGGTGGGCATGCTGATCACGGCGGCGGTCAAGCAGGTGATCAACAGCTCCACCGATGCGGCGCACCCGATTGCCGGTATCACCAGTGCGCGCCTGCTGTCAGCGGGTCAACGCACCGGCATCCTGTACGGCCCGCGTAACCCGAAATACGGCACGGACTGACGTTCTTCAAACATTGAAGATCAACTGTGGGAGGGGGCTTGCCCCCGATGACGGTACATCAGTCACTACTGCAGTGGCTGACCCACCGCCATCGGGGGCAAGCCCCCTCCCACATTGTTTTTTTGCTGTCAGGTCAATTGGGGTTTAACCCGAACCCCACCCACCTCGCGTCTGACCTTGTGAACGGCTCATTCATTCACGAGGCCCAGCCCATGTCCCACGCTCTGCTCTCCCTGCGTCCTGCTGCCCAAGGCTTCACCGTTACCCTGCTGGTGGCGCTGGCCGGGTGTGGGCTGTCGTCGTCCCCCGACCTGGCAAAACCGGCGGAACCCGTCGCAGCGCTTCAAAGCGCCCCGGCCCAGGACGCAGTGGTCAAACGCATGGTCATGCCCGCCCCAATGATGATGCGGGAGACGGCGACCCGGGATGAGCGCAGCGAACCGCGCGAGCAATACGCCAACCTGCCCGACAACCCGGTGCATCGCGTCGCCGAAGCACCGGTCTCCACCTTCAGCGTGGATGTCGACACCGGTAGCTACGCCAACGTAAGACGCTTCCTCAACCAGGGCCGCCTGCCGCCTGAGGGCGCTGTACGGCTAGAGGAAATGGTCAACTATTTCCCCTACGACTACGCGCTGCCTACCGACGGCTCACCCTTTGGCGTCACCACCGAAGTCGCCGCCACGCCGTGGAACCCACGCACGAAACTCTTGCGCATCGGCATCAAGGCCTCCGACAAAACCGTGGCAGAACTGGCCCCGGCCAACCTGGTATTCCTGGTGGATGTGTCCGGCTCCATGAACCGTCGCGAAGGCCTGCCGCTGGTCAAAAGCACGCTGAAATTATTGGTGGATCAACTGCGTGATCAGGACCGCGTGTCACTGGTGGCATACGCCGGTGAATCCCGCGTGGTGCTCAAGCCCACCTCCGGGCGTGACAAAACCACGATCCGCAACGCCATCGACCAACTCACCGCCGGTGGCGCCACCGCTGGCGCGTCCGGCATCGAACTGGCTTACCAGATGGCCCGCGAAGGCTTTATCGACCAGGGTATCAACCGCATCCTGCTGGCCACCGACGGTGACTTCAACGTGGGCATCAGCGACTTCGACAGCCTCAAGCACCTGGCGGCGGACCAGCGCAAAAGCGGTGTATCCCTTACCACCCTTGGCTTTGGCGTGGACAACTACAACGAACACCTGATGGAGCAACTGGCTGACGCCGGTGACGGCAACTACGCCTACATCGACAATTTACGTGAGGCACGCAAGGTGCTGGTGGACCAGCTCAGCTCGACCCTGGCGGTGGTGGCGCAGGATGTGAAATTGCAGGTGGAATTCAACCCGGCGCAGGTCAGCGAATACCGCCTGCTCGGCTATGAAAACCGCGCCCTGAAGCGTGAGGATTTCAACAACGACAAGGTCGATGCCGGCGAAATCGGCGCAGGGCACACGGTGACCGCGTTGTATGAAATCGTGCCGAAGGGCGAGAAGGGCTGGCTGGAGCCGTTGCGCTATGCCAGAGCACCTGCGGCTGAAAACACCTCGGCCGAACTGGCGACGGTGCGCGTACGCTACAAACCGGCTGCGGGCGGTGATAGCCAGTTGATCGAACGGGCCGTCGACAAAACGACTACCCAGCCCAGCGACGACCTGCGTTTCAGCGCCGCCGTGGCCGCCTTCGCCCAACAGCTCAAGGGCGATGGCCGCTACACTGGCAACATGAGCTTGCAGGACACCGCCGCCCTGGCCCGCTCGGCCCGAGGCGACGACCCGTTCGGCCTGCGCAACGAATTCGTGCAACTGGTGGAACTGGCCCAAAGCCTAAAACCCTGATCCCGAGCACAATGAAGATCAAATTGCCCCCGATAGCGGCCTATCATTACCAAATGTGCTGACTGACCCACCGCCATCGGGAGCAAGCCCCCTCCCACACTTGGATCTACTTCGATCTGACAGAAGGAGTTCGCCCACTACATGGCCGTTCCAGACGATCCACCCAGCGACGAATCGCTGCTGGCCCGCTACCGCACCGGCGACGCTGCTGCGTTCGAAGCCTTGTACGTCCGCCACCGCCAGGGCCTGTACCGCTTCCTCGTATCCCTGTGCAACAAACCCGAACTGGCCGAAGAAATCTACCAGGACACCTGGCTCAGCCTGATCCGCAGCACCACTCAGCCACAAGGCCGGGCGAGTTTTCGCACCTGGTTGTTCCAGATCGCCCGCAACCGCCTGATCGACCACTGGCGCAAACACGGCCTGCACAACCCGCTGCACGACAGCTACGACGAGTTGCTGCACGCTCAGCCCGACGACAGCGCCGGCCCCGAACAGCAACTGAGCCTGAACCGCGACCAGGCGCGCCTCGACGCCGCCGTGCAAGCCTTGCCCGAAGACCAGCGCGAAGTCTTCCTGCTACGCCTGCACGGCGACCTCGAAGTCCCGCAAATCGCCACCCTCACCGGTGCCCCGCTGGAAACCGTTAAAAGCCGCTTGCGCTACGCCCTGCAAAAATTGCGGCGCTTGCTGGCCGACGAGGTAACTGTATGACTGCCCCCCGAGACCCGAACGATCCGCGCGACGAAGCGCTGATCCAGCACTATCGCCAAAACAGCGCCGGCGAACCGCCCGCATTCCTGGACACATTCATTCTGAACACCGCCCGCCGCGAAGCGCCTGCCCCCAAGCCCAGCCTGTGGCAACGCTGGCTGCGTCTGTGCCAGCAACCGCGTTGGCAGATGGCGTTCGCCAGCGTGGCCGGTGTGGCGTTGCTGGCGGGCGTGATGACGCGCACCCCCGAGCTTGCCCCGGCGCAAAACACCCGCCTCGCCGCCCCGGCCACGTTTTCCGCGCCTGCGCCCCTGAGCGCGCCGCCGCGTGCCGAGTCGTTCAGCGCTGAAATGAACAGTGATGCCTTGCCCCAAGGCAAGCTGGCCAAGCGCGCAGTGCCGCAGCCGCTGGAGCAGGGCTTGCAGGACGTGTTGCGCCTGCGCGCGGCAGGTGATGATGCAGCGGCGGCGGCAAAACTGGCCGAATTGCAAAAACGTTTCCCTGCGCAAAATCTTGAGGAGCGGCTTAAGGCATTGCAGCCTCACTGACGCTGTGGCGATGGTATCGCGGGATACCATCGGCCCTGTTCACTCATCTTGCACTGAACCTATTACGCAATAGCCCAATGCCATGGATGCTATTTGCTATCATTTAATTGAGCAGGGCAGCCAGAAGTTTAAAGTGAATTTAAAGTGCGAGTTGATATGAGTAAAAAATATCTTATTGAGAATTTTATGATATCCATTTTCATATTTGTTCTCTTCTTTACCGACATTTTTGGAGCTAACACTTTTGTGGAGGATATTAGCTTCACTGTTATGATTTTAGGAGCAGGCAGTATTTTCTTGTTTCCGTTCTCTCGATTTATAATCGAGCAGACAGCGCTTCGATTCACACGTCGTGAATTCTGGACGACCGGCTTACTGACGGAATCGCCTGGGAAAAACGGGCTTTATGTGATTTTTTATATGGTGTGCATCGTTTTTGCCATTCCTGCCGTGCTTGGGTACCTATTCTATTCAGCACTAAAAAAAGTGGCCTAAAAAGGCCACTTCGTGTTTTTAGAAAGGTAGCACTGCGTCGAGTGCATCGTTAAATTGCTTAACACGTTTATCGTCAATAAATGCACTGACAAATGCCATGATCAGCGCAAACGCCACAACCCCCACGGGTGACGAAACAGTCACGCCGAACGCGAAAGCAATCAAACCTGTTGCCGCAGCACCTGCAAACAGTGTTTCCACTTTCAGTGCCGTGTTATTCCAATCACCTGTTGCGTAGCTTTTACTTACTTCATTATGCAAGTCATAGGCATCAATGGCTTTGCCTACATAACCAAAGCCTTTGGCAAACCTGTTCAGGTTCTTTCCCAACTCGGCGCTATCAAGCGAGTCCAGGGCATTGACGATGGTCGCGCGGTCAGCCGCACTGAATTTCTTATCCAGCGCGCCTTTGTATTGCTCAAAGGCATTCAGGGCCTCTTGTGCGCTGCGAAGCTTTTTGCCCTTCGCACTGTCGGCCAATTCTGCTGAGAGCGTTGACATTTGCTGGCCAAATTTCTCTCCGATCTCCTTGTAAAAGTCAGCAGTGAATTTAATGGCATCTTTGATTTCCGCATCGGCCTTTGCCTGCTCTTCGGCAAGACGCTCTGCTTCAGCTTTTGCTGCGGCCTCGGCAGCCAGGCGTTCTGCCTCTGCCTGCGCCGCAAGACGTGCATCTTCCTCCGCTTGAGCGGTAGCGATCAAACCCGTCAAAGCGTTAGATTTTTCAGTCAACAATCGAATCTTTTCAGACAGGTATCTGCTTTTGTAGGCCGCGCTATAGGAGTCGGCAAGCGCCTGATACGCGTGTTTGAAGCCCAACCGATCTTTATATTCAAGATTGACGAAATCTACCGCATTGTGCGGTATGTCTTTCAGTAGAGGATCCCTGCCGAAGTAAGCGTTGGCCGCCGCAAGACTGGCAGTAAGGTCAGCCTGTGAGGTGTTGATTAGAGCATCAATGACGGCTTTTTCTTTCCTGGATTTTTCCAGTGCCGAAAGAGCATCCGCCCCAACGGCTGCGGCAACCTCCGAGTCGATCTCGGCCAGCAGGTTAGGCAAGTTGGCAGCGTAAGAATCTGCAATCTGCTTTTGCGCCCTGACCGCCAGCGCCACCTTCGTCATCGTACTGTCAGGATGACTGAAGTTCATCTTTCGCATGAGCGCATCGATGTCTGAAAAATCAACGATTTTCCCATCCCACGGCAAAGGCTTGGCAATAAAACCTCCCCCTGGCAGCGGCCCAGGAGGAAGGGGCAGTGGCGGCTCAGGCGTTACGATAATTGGGGGTAGCGTGATGTCTGTCATGAATATCTCCTTGATATTTAGCTTCCTTGAGAATGCCCGCCTAGCTGACGATTGCAGGGGGGGGCAAACGGCGTGAGGCAGAAGCCAGCACATCAATACTGTACATAAACACAGTGTTGATGCCAAGAGGAAATATGCATTTGTGCATATTTGTGGGGCGACGTGATCGTTCCCACGCTCTGCGTGGCAATGCCGACCGGGACGCTCCGCGTCCTGCTCTCAGCGAAAAGTCCGGCATTTGCGCAAGGGTGAGGCGGTGCGTCACCGGATGCATTGCCACGCGGAGCGAGGGAACGATCAAAAGCTAAAGAACAAAAAAGCCCCAGGTCTCTCGACCTGGGGCTTTTTCATTTCATATCTGGTGCACCCGGCGGGATTCGAACCCACGACCCCTGCCTTCGGAGGGCAGTACTCTATCCAGCTGAGCTACGGATGCTTGTGCGGGCGACATCATACCCATGTCGACCTTGGGCGTCCATGCTGGTCTTTGGGCGTTTGAGTGTAGGAATCTGCCGTATAGAGGCCCTGCGCTGGGCGCCACTGAACGATGCAATGAAATCTGGGCCAGTTACGCTGATCAGAAAAATCCGGCAAAAGCCCCGTTTACGTTCTTTTTTTCGAACAGCCTATTGCCCCTTCCCCCCATTGATCCTAGGATTCGTTTGAGATTTCAAACGCTCTGTCTCCCGTGCGCTATATATTGATGTTGCGCACCGAGGCTGATTTCCCTGACGGCAGCCCACCAGGCGCCTTTCAATAACTCTAATTCGCTCCGCGTGCGCGCGGTGCTGTTAAGGAAAGCCTACATGCAGCTCAAAGATACCCAGTTGTTCCGCCAGCAAGCCTTCATCGATGGTGCTTGGGTCGATGCGGACAATGGTCAGACTATCAAGGTCAGCAACCCGGCCACGGGCGAGATTCTCGGTAATGTGCCAAAGATGGGCGCTGCGGAAACCCGCCGTGCCATCGAAGCGGCCGACAAGGCCCTGCCGGCCTGGCGTGCACTCACCGCCAAGGAGCGCGCCAACAAGCTGCGTCGTTGGTTCGAACTGCTGATCGAAAACCAGGACGACCTCGGCCGCCTGATGACCCTCGAACAAGGCAAGCCGCTGGCCGAAGCCAAGGGTGAAATTGTCTACGCCGCCTCCTTTATCGAGTGGTTCGCCGAAGAAGCCAAGCGCATCTACGGTGACGTGATTCCCGGCCACCAGCCCGACAAGCGCCTGATCGTGATCAAGCAGCCGATCGGCGTGACCGCAGCGATCACCCCGTGGAACTTCCCCGCCGCCATGATCACCCGCAAAGCCGGCCCGGCGCTGGCCGCTGGTTGCACCATGGTGATCAAGCCGGCCTCGCAAACGCCGTTTTCGGCCCTGGCCCTGGTTGAGCTGGCGCACCGCGCCGGTATCCCCAAAGGCGTGCTCAGCGTGGTTACCGGCAGCGCCGGCGACATCGGCGGCGAGCTGACCAGCAACCCGATCGTGCGTAAATTGTCCTTCACCGGCTCCACCGAAATCGGTCGCCAGTTGATGGCTGAATGCGCCAAGGACATCAAGAAAGTCTCCCTGGAGTTGGGCGGCAATGCGCCGTTCATCGTGTTCGACGACGCTGACCTGGATAAGGCCGTCGAAGGCGCGATCATTTCCAAGTACCGCAACAACGGTCAGACCTGCGTGTGCGCCAACCGTCTGTATATCCAGGATTCGGTGTACGACGCGTTTGCCGAGAAACTCAAAGTGGCCGTGGCCAAGCTCAAGATCGGCAACGGTCTGGAAGAAGGCACCACCACTGGCCCGCTGATCGACGAAAAAGCCGTGGCCAAGGTCAAAGAGCACATTGCCGATGCCCTGAGCAAAGGCGCCAAGCTGCTGGCCGGTGGCAAGGCGATGGAAGGCAATTTCTTCGAGCCGACCATCCTTACCGACGTGCCGAAAAACGCCGCCGTGGCCAAGGAAGAAACCTTCGGTCCACTGGCGCCGCTGTTCCGTTTCAAAGACGAAGCCGAAGTGATCGCCATGTCCAACGACACCGAATTCGGCCTGGCCTCGTACTTCTACGCCCGCGACCTGGGCCGTGTGTTCCGTGTGGCTGAAGCCCTGGAATACGGCATGGTCGGCGTCAACACCGGGTTGATCTCCAACGAAGTGGCGCCGTTCGGCGGCATCAAGGCTTCGGGCCTGGGCCGTGAAGGCTCCAAGTACGGGATCGAGGATTACCTGGAAATCAAATACCTCTGCCTGGGCATCTAAGCCGGGAAGGGATCGCAGCAAACGCAGAGGGCACGAGAGCGCTGTCCCTTTGCGTGTTCCACGTCGTTATTCGCAGTGGCCGGGAAAGCTGTGGCAGTCGATCATCGCATGCTGCCGTAGTTGCCTCCCCGTCACCTATCCTTGAACCACGCCGCCCGATGAGCGGCGACTGAGGACTTTATGAGCAAGACCAACGCATCCCTGATGAAACGCCGCGAAGCCGCTGTACCGCGCGGTGTTGGCCAGATTCACCCGATCTTCGCCGAATCGGCGAAGAACGCCACCGTGACCGACGTAGAAGGTCGCGAGTTCATCGACTTCGCCGGCGGTATCGCCGTGCTCAATACCGGCCACGTGCACCCGAAAATCATCGCGGCGGTGACCGCGCAACTGAACAAGTTGACCCACACTTGCTTCCAGGTACTGGCCTACGAGCCCTACGTGGAAGTCTGCGAGAAAGTCGCGGCCAAGGTGCCAGGTGATTTCGCCAAGAAAACCCTGCTGGTCACCACCGGTTCCGAAGCGGTGGAAAACGCCGTGAAAATCGCCCGCGCCGCCACTGGCCGTGCTGGCGTTATCGCCTTCACCGGCGCTTACCACGGCCGCACCATGATGACCTTGGGCCTCACCGGCAAAGTCGTGCCGTACTCGGCCGGCATGGGCCTGATGCCAGGCGGTGTGTTCCGTGCGCTGTATCCGAACGAACTGCACGGTGTGAGCGACGACGACGCCATCGCCAGCATCGAGCGCATCTTCAAGAACGACGCCGAGCCGCGTGATATCGCGGCGATCATCATCGAGCCGGTGCAGGGTGAGGGCGGGTTCTACGTCGCGCCTAAATCGTTCATGAAGCGTCTGCGCGAGCTGTGTGACAAGCACGGCATCCTGCTGATCGCCGACGAAGTGCAAACCGGTGCCGGTCGTACCGGTACCTTCTTCGCCATGGAACAGATGGGCGTTGCCGCCGACCTGACCACCTTCGCCAAATCCATCGCCGGCGGCTTCCCGCTGGCCGGTGTGTGCGGCAAGGCCGAGTACATGGACGCCATCGCCCCAGGCGGCCTGGGCGGCACCTATGCCGGCAGCCCGATTGCCTGCGCTGCCGCACTGGCGGTGATGGAAGTGTTCGAAGAAGAGCACCTGCTGGACCGCTGCAAGGCCGTCGGCGAGCGCCTGGTGACCGGCCTCAAGGCCATCCAGGCCAAATACCCGGTGATCGGCGAAGTGCGTGCCCTGGGCGCGATGATCGCGGTGGAACTGTTCGAAGATGGCGACAGCCACAAACCGAACGCCGCAGCCGTTGCTGCGGTGGTGGCCAAGGCGCGTGACAAAGGCCTGATCCTGCTGTCCTGCGGTACCTACGGCAACGTGTTGCGTGTACTGGTGCCGTTGACCTCGCCGGACGAGCAATTGGACAAGGGCCTGGCAATCATTGAAGAGTGCTTTGCCGAGCTTTAAGCGGCAAGCCACAAGCTGCAAGTAATAAACGCTTGCAGCTAGTAGCTCCAACCTTGCTGCGCAAAGAAGCCGCCCCCTGAGCAAAAAACGCATACGCGGTTTTTTTGTTCACGGGGCGGCTTCTTGCGTGATGTGCAGGCATTACCGCTGGCCTGCTGCACCTCTTACCACATCCTGAAAGGGAGAGGACCGACCTGGCGCCGGCAAGCCGATGGAACATTGCACGAGGCTTTCCTGCCGGTGTCTTTATCTGACGGGCTCATCCCAACTCATTAAGCGAAGCGGATGACATACATCTGCCTGCGGATCAGGCAGAGTTCCTGCTATCCACCCGTATGTGCAGGAGGTTTTTCACTCATGGCTCAACCTCATGGCTTCTTCCAGGGCAAAACTGTCGCAGAGCTTTCCCGACAGGTGCGCAACCAAGAGGTACGTTGCATTCAACTCACTCAGGCGGCGTTGGACGCTATCCATCAACTGAACCCTGCGATCAATGCCTTCGTCTCGCTCAACGTGGCTGAGGCCCTCCACACCGCACAATTGCTCGATAGGGAAATCGACGAGGGTCAATATCGCGGGCCGCTGCACGGTATCCCCATCGCAATCAAGGACAACGCATGGTCCCCATCGCGATTCTTTTTGTGGCGCGTCACTGTCAACGGCGTTGAACATCCCATTCGAGAGGCTATAAATGGCTTGACGAGCGTCTGGAACCTGCTTGGTTTACCCGCCATCAATGTCCCCGCTGGCACCGTGGATGGTCTGCCCTGCGGGTTGCAAATCATTGCTGGCCCGAACCAGGATGAAAAGTTGTTGGCGTGGCTGGCGGCGCTGCAGGTTTAGTCTGCGCGCTCCGGGGTTGGCGGCTGCGAACCTGGGCGACGATGCAGGTATCACTGCCGCCATCGTAGGCCAGGTTGCAGGTGTGTATTACGGTGCGCAGGGCATTCTGCAGGTCTGATTAAACGCACTGTGGATGCGGGGCCAGATCCACGCCAATGCCTTGGCGCTGATGCAGGTGACGCACCAGGAAACCAGCCCATTCTGATGCGTTAACCCGCAATCACCATACCGATCAAAGGTACGATCAACACCGTACTGATCGCCATGGACAATACGTTGCCGATATACGGATGCATGTAGTCAGGCAGGCGCCCGGCAATTGCGGAGGCCAGCGGCGGGGCGATCAGGGCTCCCAACAATGCGCTGGTTACAATCACTGTCGCGTTTCCGCCATAGGTCAAGACGGCAGCGGGCACCACAGACACGAGAGGTACATAGGTTGGGTACCAACCACGCTCGCGCCATTGCCGGCGCCACAGGATGATGCCGATCAGAGAAGTCAGCGCTTGACCTGCAATCAGGTGGGGCAACCATCCAGATCCATAAGCGGGGCTCATGGGATTTAATGCATAGGCCAGCAATACCCCGGCGAGCAAACCCAGGCTGGCCCACTCATTGCCAAAGAATGGGGCTTCGGAGAAGTCCGCCAGCACGCGACGTAACGTCCAGCGTATGCCGTAGTCGGGTGTTTTCAGAGGGGTGGGGGGAGGGATGCCGGCCTTGGTTTCAGTTGCACGGCTGACCAGCGCCGGGAGTGCGCGGCAGAGTAAAAATGCGACCACACTACCTAACGCCATGCCCAGGACATTGCCAATCACCACTGGCAAACCCAGGGGAATACAGAGGTAGTTGACCATCAACAGGCAGCTCGGCGTCACCAGAATCGCGCCGAGCAAGGCGCCGTTGAGCGTGACCTTCCATCCCCCGCCAAACAGCAACACCATGGCCGCCGGAAGTGACACAAATGCAGCGAACGTTGGTTGCCAGGAATCCGCTGTCAGGGTCCAGCCCCAGATCGCGTTGCTCAGCAGCAGTCCCAGCAATGAACTGGTCACCAACCAAGGCCAGAGCCCCGTGCCGTAGGCGATGCTGAAGCCTTGCCAGGCTTGCGCGTACCGACTGGCCCAGTAACCGAAAGCACCACCGAGCAGCAGACCGAGTGATGCGAACTCGTGTTTGTAGAAGGCCACTTCGCTGATATCGCCGACCACCCAACGTAACCACGCTGTTGGCGAGGGCAGGCTGTCCATCATGTCGTTGTAACCTGGCCAGAGGACCGGTGCCGAGGTGGAGTAAGACACCGACAACGCAGTGAGTGACGCGACCAGGATGAGCGTGGCCGAGATCAGCATGACAAGGTGGCGAACAGATGAGTCCGATGACACTTTTGTGGGTATGTAATCCATGATCGACCCTCCGTCAGCGTGGCAGGCACGGGTGAAGGTGGTAGCCGAGCATCGTGTCATACAGGTCGCTCCGGCGATCCCGTTGCAGGTCGTTAAGGCTGTTCCAGATCGGCGCGCTGCGGGCGCTGGACAAGTCGATGTCGGCGTAAATAATCGCTTGCTCGTCGGATGAGGCGATTTTGCCGATGGGCCAGCCGTTGGTGCCGGCAATCAGCGAGCACCCCAGGTAACGCGCATCCTGTTCTTCCCCGATGCGGTTGGCGGCAGCAATGAACACGTTGTTGGCGTGGGCGGCGGTCATGGTCAGGTACGAGGCCATGCATTTGCCCGCTTCGTCGAACAGGGGCGGCGGGGTCCACACCCAGTTGTTCAGGCTGCAAATGATGTCGGCGCCTTGCTGGGTCAGTATGCGTGGGACTTCGGGGAACCAGATGTCCCAGCAGATCAGTAAGCCTATGCGGCCTATGGATGTTTCAAATACGGGGAATCCAAGGTTGCCAGGGGTGAACCAGAGTTTTTCCTTGTTCCAGAGGTGGGCCTTGCGGTATTTGCCAATCAGGCCATCGGGGCCCAGCAGCACTGCCGTGTCGAACAGCTGCATGCCTTCGCGCTCGGCCAGGCCCGCCACAAGATGTATTTGGTGAGCCTGGGCGAAGTCCATCCACGCCCGCAGGCTGGGACCGCCCGGAACGGGTTCGGCATGTAGATAGGCATCATGGCGATTGTTGAATAGATAACCGGTATTGGCCAACTCCGGAAGCACAATCAGATTGGCGCCATTGTTCACCGCTTGCAGGGCAAGGCTGAGGCTGGTTTCCAGGTTGGAGGCGCGATTGTGGGTACCGACTTGCGGATCAAATTGCACAACGGCGACGCGTACCGGGCTCGTGGAATCGTTCATCGTGTAGACCTCTTTTTATTGTTATGAGCCCACCGGATCAGGTGGGCGTTTAATAGAAAGTCTTTTTTGCTTGTGCGTCAGTAGGCTGTTTCCGTTAGGGTCGTAGGCAGCTGCTCTATCGATTTGGCGGCCCTTGGTACCGGGGATATTCATCCAGGGTAAAGCCCCCATTGAGCTTGGCGAGGGTGGTACTGCAGAGGTTGATCACTGCGTCGACGGCGCCACGTAGGCACGGCTCGGTCCAGCCCGCATCCACGGAAAACGATTCCCCGGCCAGATACAGGCCGCTGACATGGGCATAGTCCCGGTTGTACTGCATCAAGCTGACTGCGTCGTAGTAGGTCCCCGCGCGATAGAGCTTGGCGCACCCTAGTGCGTTCTTGTCGGTCACCCAGCGTTGGACGATGGCGTTTTGTTTGTCGATGTAGGGCGATATCGCCGTTTTGATATTGGCGCTGCGTAAGAGGATGCGGTCCAGTTCCGTGACGCACTTATCGACCAAGGTTTGGTCGTCGAAAGAAGCCAGTTTGGTCGCGTCATCCTCCCAGGTGTAACTGAGCAAGATGCAGTCATAGGGATAGGCGTTGTGGTAGCGGTAGGTGTACACATCGTGGATAAAACTGTCGGTGACCATGATCTGGGGGATTTTTTTGTTTTTCGACAGAAAGCTTTTCTTGAGCGGCGCATAGACCTTGCAACTGGTTCCCAGTGGGCGGTTTTGTAAGCATTGGTGACGGAATACGGCAGCATCGCCTGGCTGAAGTTTTCCAGCTGAATGTGTGTTTCGATAATCCAGGATGGCAGTGTCATGATCACGGCATCGAAATCTTCATGGCGTTCTGATGTGGCTGTGGGACTGCTGACCTGCCAGTCATAGGTCAAGCGGATTTGGCCGTTTTCAAGCTTGGTCAAGCGAGTCACTGAGGTGTCGGTAAGAAAGCCCTTCCCGCGTTGCCGACTGTGATCATAGAAGGACTTGCCGTCTAACTTGGCCTCCATAAAAAGCAGGCACTCGTCCAGTGCCGTTAGCCCCAGGTAACGCGGCGCATCGAACGGCAAGTCATTGCAGTCTTTGAGGGTGGTTTCCCCTAGATACGGTGACGGAGCGGGATTGCCGTTAATGCCGACGCGCCCATGCACCAGTTGGAGTTGACTGCTGAAACCGAAGATCGCAGTACGTAGAGGGTAGAGGCAGCACACGTCATAAAACGCCCCCCAACTGCCATCGCCGATACCGATGGAATAGAAAAGGGTGGACTCTTCCTGGGTCATGCCGAGACCGCCAAAGTCCTCAGGAGTACGGGTGCTCCACGTAACGCTCGCCAACGCCACCAAGTCACGAAAGGACAGGCTTTGGTAACGTGCGACGATAGCGGCCCATAAGGATTCCCATAGTGGCGTGCCATACATCTGGGCGACTTCGTGCGTCATCTGATCGGCAAAACGGCGCCACTTGGCATACACCTCCTGCAATTTTTCTGTTGGAGGTGGCGTGTGGCCTTGCGGGTTTTTCCAGATAAGCATCTGTGGCTGTGGCGTTCCCTCAAGTAACCCTTCGCGCAGGTAAATGCCGGTGTTGCGTACATGCGATGTGCCTGGGTTGGGAAAGTCGGACAGTTGCAGTTCAAAGAGTTTGCAATAGTAGGCCAGCAGCGATTGCCCATCTAAAGGCGATTCACCTGCCTGATTGAACATGGGCATGCGCATGGCGCCCATCTCGAAGGGGGCCTGGCCCAGCAGTGGAGATTGGCCGCGATTGAGCATCGATAGGTGACGCCCGCCAACCCGGTGAGACTGTTCCAACAATGTGACGTTGTTGAATCCGCACCGGAGTAATTCGCGTGCAGCGGTCAATCCGGTGATGCCAGCGCCAACGATGCAGATTTTGTAATCGGGTTGGGTTGCCTGGGCGATGCCAAAATCTTGTTCGACCAATTTGCGATAGTTGAAGCACAAGTCCGGAGGACTTGGGAACCGGCCTCGCCATGACGATGGGGCGTGGGCTGTTAAGTGCTTGGCGACCAGGGCGGGGTAGTCGTAGGTGGATCCGATGGTCATGGTTCATGCTCCAGAGTCTGCCCGGTCGGGAGGAATGACCGGCGGCAATGGCGAATGAATTTAGTACCGCGAGGAGGTGGCGGGGGGGTAGATCTTTGTGGTGAGGGTTGGGAGTCGGCTGGAGCGCGGGGCTGCCATCTTTCGACGGTCGTCCTACAGAGAAAATGCTATGAGTGATTGTTGTGGCCCAAGCGCAAAATGCGTTTTGGCGCAAGCTGCGCAGTGTGGAATAGAGACCTTGAAAAAAGCTGCGGGCAAGCCCCGTATTGGCCCCGACCTAACCCGCAATCACGCGGTTCTTGCCCTGACGCTTGGCCTCATACATCGCCGCATCGGCGCGGCCGAACAGTTTGTCCAGGGTTGAGTCATCTTCGCGCAGGCTGGTCAAACCCTGGCTGACCGTCACGGTAAACGCGTGGCCTTCGACACTGAAACTCAGCGCCTGGATTTCCTTGCCCAGTCGCTCGGCCACCTGCAGGGCCATCTCCGGGGCGCAGCCGGGCAGTATGGCGGCGAATTCTTCTCCGCCGATACGTCCGAACAGATCGCCACGGCGCAACACACCGCGCCCGCTTTCGGCGATGCGCCGCAGCACCTGGTCGCCTTCCAGATGGCCGTAGGTGTCGTTGATGTCTTTGAAATCGTCGATGTCCAGCAGCAGGAACGCCAGCGGCGTGCCCTGCGCACAGGCGCTGTCAAAGGCCTGGTTGGCGAGTTCGAAGAAGTGCCGGCGGTTGCTGCTCTGGGTCAGCACATCGGTGGTGGCCAGGCGATGCAGTTCCAGCTCCAGGTGCTTTTTTTCGGTGATGTCCTCGGCGATGCCCACGACGATCATCGGTTTGCCCGGCTCGGCCTGCTGGTTGATGTAGCACTTGTCACTGAGCCAGCGGATCTGCCCGTCGAGCGTGACGATGCGGTATTCGCGGTCTTCCACGGCGCCCTGCTCCAATACACGGGCCAGGCTGTGTTCGGCATAGTCGAGGTCTTCGGGGTGGATGCTGTTGCGCCATTCCCGATGGTCGGCCAGCAGCAAACCGGCGCTGCGGCCGAATATCCGTTCGTAGGCGGGGCTGACGTACAGCACGCGACGGGTTTCCCAATCGATGGCCCACAGTACGGCGTTCACGCTCACCAGCAGCGAGCTGAGCAGCTGCTCACGCGCACTCAGGCGCTCGACCTCACCCTGGGCATGCATCAGCGCCAACAGCGTCGACGCGGCCGCCGGGCGCGGTGGCTGGGCAGAGGACACATCAGGCGTGCAGGGCTTTTCGTGAACCATCGGAACAACTCTCTCTGGGCGCGCCGCAGGATGGAACAGCGGTCACTACAAGCGGTCACCATGATGGCGAAGTGTTCTTTGAGAGAGGGGAATTGCGGTGAAGTTCCGTGATCGGGCTCGATTGGCGGTGCCCGGAAAATGGCGTCAGAAAGCCAATGTGCGGGAGGGCGAGCCCTCCCGCCGTCGCGTCAGACCCCTGCAGGGCGCAGTGAATAGGTCTTCAATTGGTGGGCAAAATCGCGCAGGGATTGGATACCGCTGGCTTCGGCTTCATGTACCCATTCCTTGATCGCCGCGAGCATGTCGTGGCCGTTGGTGCTGGTCTTGAGCCAGATCTGCTGCAGCGCCAGACGCTTCTCGTAGATCACGCTCAGTGCCTGGCTGTGCTCCAGCATGCTTTGAATGCGCACATGGTGGCGATCGCTCAGCAGGCTGGTTTCCCGCGACAACAGGCGCTTGGCGCGGTGGAACTGGTGGCGGACCGAGTGATCGACTTTCTCCAGCTCCTGCTTGACCAGCGGGCCGATGACCAATTTGCGGTATTGGGCCATGATCTGGAAGCGGTTGTTGAGGATCGCCATGGCGGTGTCCATGTCCAGGTGGCCCTTGCCTTCGACGCGGTGGGCGATCGGTGCGACGCGCTGCACCTTGGCCAGGCGCAGGAAGCTGAACACCTTGATCCAGGCCCAGCCCAGGTCGAACTCCCATTTCTTGACCGACAACTTGGCCGAGTTGGGGTAGGTGTGATGGTTGTTGTGCAGCTCTTCACCGCCCACGATGATGCCCCATGGCACCAGGTTGGTGGCGGCGTCGCGGCATTCGAAGTTGCGATAGCCCACGGCATGGCCCAGGCCGTTGATCACGCCGGCGGCCCAGAACGGGATCCACATCATCTGGATCGCCCAGATGGTGATGCCGATGGTGCCGAACAGCAGCAGGTCGATCACGCCCATGAGCGCCACGCCCAGCAGCGGGAAACGCGTGTAGAGGTTGCGTTCGATCCAGTCGTCCGGGCAGTTCTTGCCGTAGATGCGCAGGGTCTCGGGGTTTTCCGCCTCGGCGCGGTACAGCTCGGCGCCTTTGCGCAGCACGGTGGACAGGCCCTTGATCACCGGGCTGTGGGGGTCATCGACGGTTTCGCATTTGGCGTGGTGCTTGCGGTGGATAGCGGTCCACTCACGGGTGTTCTGCGCCGTGGTCAGCCACAGCCAGAAGCGGAAGAAGTGTTTCAGGCCGGCATTGAGCTCGAGCGAGCGATGGGCTGAATAACGGTGCAGATAGACCGTGACCCCAATAATGGTCACGTGGGTCATCAACAGCGTGACTGCCACCAGTTGCCAGGCTGACAGGTCAAGAAAACCGTTGTACCACATAGGCTGTATGGCCCTCAGATAAAGAAAAGAACAGCTCACGCATTATCACTAAGCCTACAGAGAAAACCAGCCGCTCTTTCAGATAGGAGTGACTGGATGTTTCTTATTCTATAATCCTCAACCTTCGTAGGGCGATTCTGTTTTTTGGTAAGGATTACTGACCATATGCTGTTTACATACCGAGGAGCCCTACGTGCGGGGCTGGTATACCTGCTGATTTCCATTGTATGGCTCAGGCTCAGCCACCACTTATTGATCAACTTTATCGATGAACCCCAGGCGTTGGCGCATTGGCTGCAACTGCGCGGCTATGTCTGGGTGGGCCTGAGCGCGCTGGCTATCTACCTGATGGGCGTGCGTTTCGCCCATGTCCACCAGCTGCAACAACCCCTGAAAGAAAACCATGAGCGCCTGCAACAGGCCGCTGCGGTGTTTGATTGCACCCGTGAAGGGGTGCTGGTCACCGATGCCCGGGGCCTGATCGTGCACGTCAATCGGGCGTTCATGGAGATCACCGGTTACCGGCGCGAAGACGTCATGGGCAAGCCCCCCAGCCTGTTCAAGTCCGGGCGCCATTCGTCGAATTTTTATCGACAGATGTTCCAGACCCTCGAGCGCAGCGGTGAATGGAGCGGCGAAATCTGGAACCGACGCCAGAGCGGAGAAATTTACCCACAGTGGCAAACCATCCGCGTCATCCGCGATGAGCAAGGCCGCATCAGCCACTATGTCGCGGTGTTCTCGGACATCAGCGCCATCAAGGACTCCGAACACGAACTGGCGCACCTGGCTCATCACGACCCGCTCACCGACTTGCCCAACCGCTTGCTGTTCACCGATCGCGCCGAGCAGGCCCTGGCCTCGGCGCAAGTGCACAAACGTGGCTGTGCACTGCTGCTGCTCGACCTGGACCACTTCAAGATCATCAATGACAGCCTGGGCCACAACGTGGGCGATCAACTGCTCAAGCTGGTGGCCGAGCGCCTCAAGGGGCTGTTCAGGCCCGGGGTGACCCTGGCGCGCCTGGGCGGCGACGAGTTTGCGGTGTTGGTGGAGAGTTGCCCACAGGTGATGCAGGCGGCTGCCATGGCGCAGCGCATGCTCGATGCCATGAAGGAGCCGTTTGTGTTTGACGGCAACCAGCTGTTTATCAGCGCCAGCATCGGCATCAGCCTGTTCCCCAGCGATGCGCTGAGCGCCGAGCAATTGTTGCGCAACGCCGACTCGGCCCTGTTCAAGGCCAAGCATGCGGGGCGTGAAGGCTACGCCCTGTACACCGAGGAACTGACCGCTCACGCACAGAACCGTGTGGAGATCGCCAGCGAACTGCGCCGCGCCCTCGACCAGCAGGAACTGCGCGTCTATTACCAACCGGTGCACGGCCTGCAGGACAGCCGCCTGATCGGCGTCGAAGCGCTGGTGCGCTGGCAGCACCCGGAACGCGGCCTGGTGCCGCCGGGGGAATTCATCCCCATCGCCGAGCGCACCGGGTTGATCGCTGACATCGATGCCTGGGTGATGAACCAGGCCTGCCGCCAGATGTGCCAATGGCTGGCGGACGGCGCGCCGTTGGGGTTTATCGCCGTGAACGTGTCCAGCCGGCTGTTTGCCCGGCGCGAGCTCTACGAACACGTGGGCCAGGTGCTTCACGACACAGGCCTGGACCCGGCCTTCCTTGAGCTGGAAGTCACCGAAAGCGCGGTGATGGACGACCCGGAAGTGGCCCTTGAACAGCTGCACCGCCTGCGCGAGCTGGGATTGCGCCTGGCCATCGACGACTTCGGCACCGGCTATTCCTCGCTGCTGCGCCTCAAGCGCCTGCCGGTGCAGAAACTCAAGATCGACCAGGGCTTTGTTGCCGGCTTGCCGTGGGATGAAGACGACGCCGCCATCGTGCGCGTGGTCATCGCCCTGGCCAAAAGCATGGGCATGCAGGTGCATGCCGAAGGGATAGAGCAGGTGGAGCAGGCCCGCTTCCTGCTGGACCAGGAATGCGACATGGGGCAGGGGTACTGGTTTGGAAAGCCGGTGCCGGCCCAAGAGATAGATTGGACCCGGGCACCCCCTATCCAGAGTTGAAATACAGCCAAAATGTGGGAGGGGGCTTGCCCCCGATGGCAGTGTGTCAGCCAAGAGTGACTAACCTGACTCACCGCTATCGGGGGCAAGCCCCCTCCCACATTGGAACTCCACAAGGCTTTATTTCAGTGCTGTGATTCAAAACCCACGCGCAACCCCACGCCCCAACAGAAAATTCTTTCTGGTTATATAAACATTCTTAAATAGTATTTTTAAGAATATCCCCGCTTATCTACTATCGCTCTCACGCCGCAAGCAGTGCCGCCACTGCCAGGCACTATTCATTTCAGGAGCGAGACCATGAGCGCATCTCTACGTAGCGTCGACGGCCAGGACGAAGCAGCCATTTTGCGTGAGATCCAGAGCGCCCTGCGCGATCTGCGGTTTGGCGCGGTGGAAATCACCGTACACAACGCTCAAGTGGTACAGATCGAACGCAAGGAAAAATTCCGCCTGCAGAACCCGGGTAACAAACCGAGCTGAGCAGCAACGGCGATAGACCCGCAATTATAAAAAAAGCCAACACTCAAGAATTTTCAGGAGCTTCTATGTCGTCGATTCGCCGTTATGCCCTGGCCGCGCTGGCCAGTGCCGTGTTTGCCGGTTCCGCCGTTGCCAAGGACTACGAGTTGCTTAACGTCTCGTACGACCCCACCCGTGAGCTGTACCAGGACTACAACGCTGAGTTCACCAGCTTCTGGAAACAGTCCCACCCGGGCGACAACGTCAAGATCCAGCAATCCCACGGTGGTTCGGGCAAGCAAGGCCGTGCGGTGATCGACGGCCTGCGCGCCGACGTGGTGACCCTGGCCCTGGCCGGCGACATCGACGAAATCGCCAAGCTGGGCAAGACCCTGCCGGAAAACTGGCAAACCCGCCTGCCGGACGCCAGTACCCCGTACACCTCGACCATCGTGTTTCTGGTGCGCAAGGGCAACCCCAAAGGCATCAAGGACTGGGGCGATTTGATCAAGAAAGACGTGTCGGTGATCACGCCTAACCCGAAAACCTCCGGCGGGGCGCGCTGGAACTTCCTCGCCGCCTGGGCCTATGGCCTGAAGACCGGCGGCAGCGAGGCCAAGGCCCAGGAATACGTTAAAGAGCTGTTCAAGCACGTGCCGATCCTCGACACCGGCGCGCGCGGCTCCACCATCACCTTCGTCAACAACGGTCAGGGCGACGTGCTGCTGGCCTGGGAAAACGAAGCGTTCCTGGCGCTCAAGGAAGACGGCGGCGCCGACAAGTTCGACATCGTCGTGCCGTCCCTGTCGATCCTCGCGGAGCCGCCGGTGGCCGTGGTCGACAAGAACGCCGAGAAAAAGGGCAATGCCGAGATCGCGACTGAATACCTCAAGCACCTGTACAGCCCGGCGGGTCAGGAGATTGCGGCGAAAAACTTCTACCGCCCACGCGATGAGAAAGTCGCCGCCAAATACGCCCAACAGTTCCCTGAACTGGACCTGGTCACCATCGACAAAGACTTCGGCGGCTGGAAAACTGCCCAACCGAAGTTCTTTAACGACGGTGGCGTGTTCGACCAGATCTACACGGCGCAATAAACCAAAGTACCTGTAGGAGCGAGCTTGCTCGCGAAGGTCGTCAACGATAACGCGTACATTCTGAATGAGCGCGGTGCCCTTGATTCTTTCGCGAGCAAGCTCGCTCCTACAGTGGTTTCTACCCTTTAACCAAGGACTCTTATGTCGCGTCGTATTTCCCCCGTCATACCCGGCTTCGGGCTGACGCTGGGCTACACCGTGGTGTACCTCAGCCTGATCGTACTCATCCCCCTGGCGGCGATGTTCGTACACGCCGCTCAACTCACCTGGGATCAGTTCTGGGCAATCATCTCCGCACCGCGCGTGCTGGCGGCGTTGAAATTGAGCTTCAGCACCGCCCTGTACGCCGCGCTGATCAACGGCGTGATCGGCACCCTGCTGGCCTGGGTGCTGGTGCGCTACACCTTCCCCGGACGCAAGGTCATCGATGCGATGATCGACCTGCCGTTCGCCTTGCCCACCGCCGTGGCCGGTATCGCGCTGACCGCGCTGTATGCACCCAACGGCCTGGTGGGCCAGTTCGCCGCCGACCTGGGTTTCAAGATCGCCTATACGCCGCTGGGTATCACCCTGGCGCTGACCTTCGTGACCTTGCCGTTCGTGGTGCGCACGGTGCAGCCGGTACTGGCCGATATCCCCCGGGAAGTCGAAGAAGCCGCCGCCTGCCTGGGCGCCAAGCCATTGCAAGTGTTCCGCCATATCCTCGTGCCGGCTCTGTTGCCGGCCTGGCTGACCGGTTTCGCGCTGGCGTTCGCCCGGGGCGTCGGTGAGTACGGCTCGGTGATTTTCATCGCCGGCAACATGCCGATGAAAACCGAAATCCTGCCGTTGCTGATCATGGTCAAACTCGACCAGTACGACTACCGTGGCGCCACCTCTATCGGGGTGCTGATGCTGGTGGTTTCCTTTGTCCTGCTGCTGCTGATCAACTTGTTGCAGCGGCGCATCGAACGTCCATAAGGAGGCGCGGAACATGTCCCAATCGTCTATATCCGCCGCGTCCTCGGCCAACGCCGCCCGGCGTGGCAGCGCGACCTCGCGACGCGTCCTGATCGGCCTTGGCTGGCTGGTGTTTGCCCTGTTCCTCCTGCTGCCGCTGCTGATCGTAGTGTCCCAGGGCCTGAAGAATGGCCTCGGCGCGTTCTTCACCGCGATCCTTGAACCGGATGCGCTGTCGGCGCTGAAACTCACGGTGATCGCCGTGGTGATCTCGGTGCCGCTCAACCTGGTGTTTGGCGTCAGCGCCGCGTGGTGCGTGAGCAAATATTCATTCCGTGGCAAAAGCATCCTGGTGACGCTGATCGACCTGCCGTTCTCGGTGTCCCCGGTGATCGCTGGCCTGGTCTACGTGCTGATGTTCGGCGCCCAGGGCTTCTTCGGCCCCTGGTTGCAGGACCACGACATCCAGATTGTGTTCGCCTTGCCCGGCATCGTGCTGGCGACCATCTTCGTCACCGTGCCGTTCGTGGCCCGTGAGCTGATCCCGCTGATGCAGGAGCAGGGCACCCAGGAAGAAGAAGCCGCGCGCCTGCTCGGTGCCAATGGCTGGCAGATGTTCTGGCATGTCACCGTCCCGAACATCAAGTGGGGCCTGATCTACGGCGTGGTGCTCTGCACGGCGCGGGCCATGGGTGAGTTCGGCGCGGTGTCGGTGGTGTCCGGCCATATCCGCGGCGTGACCAATACCCTGCCGCTGCATGTCGAGATTCTCTACAACGAATACAACCACGTCGCCGCCTTCGCGGTGGCCAGCCTGTTACTGATCCTGGCGCTCTTCATCCTGCTGCTCAAGCAGTGGAGCGAGAACCGAATCAACCGCCTGCGTAACAGCGCCGGTGAGGAATAAGTCATGTCGATCGAAGTCCGTAATGTCAGCAAGAACTTCAACGCTTTCAAGGCCCTGGACAGCATCAACCTGGATATCCAGAGTGGCGAGCTGGTGGCGTTGCTGGGCCCGTCCGGCTGCGGCAAGACCACCTTGCTGCGCATCATTGCAGGCCTGGAAACCCCGGACGCCGGCAGCATCGTGTTCCACGGCGAGGACGTCTCCGGTCACGATGTGCGTGATCGCAACGTGGGCTTTGTGTTCCAGCACTACGCGCTGTTCCGCCACATGACCGTGTTCGACAACGTCGCTTTCGGCCTGCGCATGAAGCCGAAAAACCAGCGCCCCACCGAAAGCCAGATCGCGAGCAAGGTTCACGAGTTGCTGAACATGGTGCAGCTCGACTGGCTGTCTGACCGTTACCCGGAACAACTCTCCGGCGGCCAGCGCCAGCGTATCGCCCTGGCCCGCGCCCTGGCGGTGGAGCCCAAGGTGCTGCTGCTGGACGAACCCTTCGGCGCCCTCGATGCCAAGGTGCGCAAAGAGCTGCGCCGCTGGCTGGCGCGCCTGCATGAAGATATCAACCTGACCTCGGTGTTCGTGACCCACGACCAGGAAGAGGCCATGGAAGTCGCCGACCGTATCGTGGTGATGAACAAGGGCGTGATCGAGCAGATCGGCTCACCGGGCGACGTCTACGAAAACCCGGCCAGCGACTTTGTGTACCACTTCCTGGGCGACTCCAACCGCTTGCACCTGGGCGAGGACAAACACCTGCTGTTCCGCCCGCACGAGGTGTCGCTGTCACGGCATGAGCTTGAAGATCACCACGCAGCTGAGGTACGGGACATCCGGCCGCTGGGCGCGACGACTCGCGTGACCCTCAAGGTCGAAGGCCAGCCCGAGCTGATCGAAGCCGAAGTGGTGAAGGACCACGACAGCCTGACCGGCCTGACCCGTGGCGAGACCCTGTTCTTCAAACCCAAGGTCTGGCAAAAAGCCTGAGCTTGCCCCAGAACCCCATGTGAAAACCGGGCCAATGTGGGAGGGGGCTTGCCCCCGATAGCGGTGTGTCAGTCACAAATATGCTGACTGATCCACCGCCATCGGAGGCAAGCCCCCTCCCACATTCAGATCCCGCTGGGTTTGAGATCGCGGCGTGTCACCGGGCCTGAGCGTTGCTCAATCTGCTGCTTCAGCGCCTGGCGCAACCCCAGCACAAACGCCAGCTCCGCCACCACAAACAGCGGCCCCACGATCAGCCCGGATACATCATCCACGAACGCCGGCTTCCGGCCTTCGTAGTAATGCCCGACAAACTGAATCACCCAGCCCACCACAAACATCCCGATACCGCTGCTCAACCATACCGTCGTGCTCTGCGCCGCCAGCACGTGGCCGGCCCATACCGACAAGCCCATCAGCAACGTCATCAAGAGTCCCAGGGCCAGTTCCAGGCGCAGGTAAAACCATGCCGAAAACAGCGCCAGCAGCACCGCCGGGGAAACCCACAGCGCGCCCACCGTCCATTCGGGGCGTGACAGCAGCACGGCGACCGCCACCACAATCAGGGGAATACCGATGAAATGGCTGGCGATATTGCGTGGGTCGCGGTGGTAGGCGGCGTATTGACTGAGGTGGTCGACGAGGCTTTTCATTGTTGTTCCTCCTGTAGGATGTTTGATCATGCCCTGTCAGTCGGCGCCTAACTGTCAACTGGGCGACAATCTTCGGAGTTCCCATGGACACAGGCAAATGGCACGCGCACCTGGCCGGCGGCCACTGGTTTGGCCATCTGCCTGCAGACTTGCAGCATAGCCTGATGGCGGCGGCGCGGGTGCGCACGCTGACGGCGGGGCAGTTTCTGTTCAAGCGCGGCGATCCGCCGTGTGGCCTGTATGCGGTGCTGGAAGGGACGGTGCGCATCAGCGCGGTGAATGCCCAGGGCAAGGAAGCGGTGCTGAGCCTGGTGGAGACGCCTCACTGGTTCGGCGAGATCTGTCTGTTCGACAACCTGCCGCGCACCCACGATGCGCTCGCCACGGGCCCTTGCACGCTGGCGCAGGTGCCGCAGGCGGCGATGCTCGGCATGCTCGAGCAGCATCCGGCGTATTGGCGCGATGTGGCGCTGTTGATGAGCCACAAGCTGCGCCTGTCGTTGATCAATATCGAACAGATGAGCCTGATGCCCGCGTCGGCGCGGCTGGCCCATCGGCTGCTGATGATTGCTCAGGGCTACGGTGAGCGAACGCAGGCGCGCCGGGTGTTGCAACTGCCCCAGGAGGACCTGGCGGCGATGCTCGGCCTGTCGCGCCAGACCATCAACAGCCTGCTCAAGACGCTGGAGCAACAGGGTATTCTTGGCCTGAGCTACGGCGCCATCGAGATCCTCGACCTCAATGGCCTGCGCCTGGCGGCGGGCCTATGAACCGCGATAGGTGGAGAAGCCGTAAGGGCTGAGCAGCAGCGGGATGTGGTAGTGCTGATCGGCCTGCTTGACCTGGAAAATCACCGGCACTTCGGGGAAGAAGGTTTCGCGGTTGGCGTGCTTGTAATAGTCGCCGGTCTTGAACACCACGCGGTACTCGCCCGGTTTCATGCTGCGATCAGCGGGAAACAGTTCGGCGATGCGCCCCTGTTCGTTGGTCACGCCCTGGGACAGCGATTGCCATTGGTCGCCCACGTGCTGTTCCAGGGTGACGTTGACGCCGGCGCTGGGCAGGCCGTTTTCCAGGTTGAGCACATGCACGCTCAGCGGGTTGCCGGCGGCCATGGCCATTGTGCACAGGCCGCTCAGGCTGAGGGCGGCGAGGGTCATGCTGAGGGTTTTCATCGAGACGTCCTTTTTGACAGGGGTGGTATCAAGGGGTGATTTTCAGGCCCAGTTGCTCGGCGGCCTGTACGGCGCAGGCTTCGTCCTGCGCGGCGCCGCCGGCACCGGCGATGCCCAGTGCGCCGACCAGCTCGGCGTCGGCGAA
>NZ_CVTN01000082.1:37931-56176 GCF_900004915.1 Pseudomonas sp. 31 R 17 | reverse complement strand
GGTTGCGCCACGGCAGCCAGCCTGGCGGCGCGGGGTTGGCGGGTCAGCTTGCTGGAACGGCATGCCGGCCTGGCCGCAGAGGCCTCCGGCAATCCCCAGGGCGTGCTGTACCTGAAGCTCTCAGCGCACGGAACGGCACTGTCCCAACTGATACTCAGCGGCTTCGGGCATACCCGGCGCCTGCTCGAACAGCTGCACCGTGGCGTCGACTGGGACGACTGCGGCGTGTTGCAACTGGCGTTCGACGCCAAAGAAGGCGAGCGCCAGGCCCAACTGGCGGCAGCCTTTCCCCCAGCACTGTTGCACTTGGTCGATCGCGATCAGGCCCGGCAATGCGCCGGGATCGACGTGGCCCAGGGCGGTCTGTTTTTCCCCGAGGGCGGCTGGGTGCACCCACCGTCGCTCTGCCAGTGGCAGGCAACGCACCCCTTGATCAACGTGCTCACCCACCGCGAGGTGCTTGAGCTCGACCGAGTGGATGACCAATGGTGCGCGCGCGACGGTGATCGGCTACTGGCCAGTGCCAGCGTGGTCGTGCTCGCCGGGGCTGCCGAGATCAAGCGCTTCGCACCCAGCGCCGACTTGCCGCTCAAGCGCATCCGCGGGCAAATCACCTGCCTGGCGCAGACGCCGGCAAGCCGGGCGCTGGCCACCGTGGTGTGCGCTGAAGGTTACGTCGCACCGGCCCGCCTGGGCGAACATACCCTGGGCGCCAGTTTCGATTTCAATAATCAGGACCTCACCCCCACCAGCGCCGAACATGCCGGTAACCTGGAGAGGCTGCGCGAGATTTCCGAGGACCTGCTGCAACGCCTGGACGCCGACACCGTGGCACCGGAACACTTGCAGGGCCGCGCGGCCTTTCGTTGCACCAGCCCCGACTACCTGCCGATCGTCGGCCCGTTGGCCGACCTTGAGGCCTTTGCACAGGTGTACGCCGCACTGGGCAAAGACGCCCGGCAAGTGCCAGACCTACCCTGCCCGTGGTTGCCGGGCCTGTACATCAACAGCGGGCACGGCTCACGCGGCCTGGTCACCGCGCCACTGTGCGGCGAACTGCTGGCAGCCTGGCTCTGTGACGAACCACTGCCCTTGCCGAGCGCGGTGGCCGAGGCCTGTCATCCCAATCGATTTGCCCTGCGCGCCCTGGTTCGCGGCCAATCACAGGCCTCTAAAGTGCAGGCCGGATGACCTCATGGCAGTTTGCTTTATAACTTATTGATCTAAAACTCCACGCATAGCGCTGGGTCAGTTTCTGGGTACGCGCCCTTCAAGGCGTATTGAGTATTGACCCCTCCCCAACGGAAAAACCGGTAAGGAACTTATGTGTGGACTAGCTGGCGAGTTACGCTTTGATCATCAAGCTGCCGACCTGGCAGCCGTGGAACGCATCACGCATCACCTCGCCCCCCGTGGCCCCGACGCCTGGGGCTTTCACGCCCAGGGGCCGATTGCCCTGGGCCATCGCCGCCTGAAAATCATGGACCTGTCGGACGGCTCCGCGCAACCGATGGTCGACGCCCAACTGGGGCTGTCCCTGGCCTTCAATGGCGCGATCTACAACTTCCCGGAACTGCGCCAAGAACTGGAAGCCCTCGGCTACGCCTTCTATTCCGGCGGTGACACCGAAGTGCTGCTCAAGGGCTATCACGCCTGGGGCGAAGCGTTGCTGCCCAAGCTCAACGGCATGTTCGCGTTCGCCATCTGGGAGCGCGATGCGCAGCGTCTGTTCATCGCCCGTGACCGTCTCGGTGTGAAGCCTTTGTACCTGTCGCGCACCGGCCAGCGCCTGCGCTTTGCCTCGGCGTTGCCGGCGCTGCTCAAGGGCGGCGATATCAACCCGATCCTCGACCCGGTGGCGCTCAATCACTACCTCAACTTCCATGCCGTGGTGCCTGCACCGCGCACGCTGCTGGCAGGCATTGAAAAACTGCCGCCGGCGAGCTGGATGCGCATCGACGCCAGCGGCAAGACCGAACAGCACACCTGGTGGACCCTGCCCTACGGCCCCCATGAGGATGAAAAACACCTGACCCTGGAAGACTGGACCGATCGCGTGCTCGACAGCACCCGCGAAGCCGTCGCGATCCGCCAGCGCGCGGCTGTCGACGTTGGCGTGCTGCTCTCCGGTGGCGTCGACTCGAGCATGCTCGTCGGCCTGCTGCGTGAAGTGGGCGTCGAGGATCTGTCGACCTTCTCCATCGGCTTCGAAGACGCCGGCGGCGAGCGCGGCGACGAATTCCAGTATTCGGACCTGATCGCCAAGCACTATGGCACCCGTCACCACCAGTTGCGCATCGCCGAAAGCGAGATCATCGAGCAACTGCCGGCCGCGTTCCGCGCCATGAGCGAGCCGATGGTCAGTCATGACTGCATCGCCTTCTACCTGCTGTCGCGGGAAGTGGCCAAGCATTGCAAGGTGGTGCAGAGCGGCCAGGGTGCCGACGAGCTGTTCGCCGGTTACCACTGGTACCCTCAGGTGGACGGCGCCAGCGATCCGTATGCGGCTTATCGCGATGCCTTTTTCGACCGCAGCTACGACGACTATGCCGCCACCGTCGCGCCGAAATGGCTGACCGCCAACGACGCCGCCGGGGACTTCGTGCGCGAACACTTCGCGATGCCGGGGGCTGATGCCGCCGTCGACAAGGCCCTGCGCCTGGACAGCACGGTGATGCTGGTGGACGACCCGGTCAAGCGCGTCGACAACATGACCATGGCCTGGGGCCTGGAAGCGCGCACACCGTTCCTCGACTACCGCCTGGTGGAACTGTCGGCCCGCGTGCCGGGCAAGTTCAAGCTGCCCGACGGCGGCAAGCAGGTGCTCAAGGAGGCCGCGCGCCGGGTGATCCCCAGCGAAGTGATCGACCGCAAGAAAGGCTACTTCCCGGTGCCGGGCCTCAAGCATTTGCAAGGCGACACCCTGAACTGGGTGCGCGAGCTGCTGCTGGACCCGAGCCAGGACCGTGGCCTGTTCAACCCCGCCATGCTCGACCGCCTGCTGACGGACCCACAAGGCCAATTGACGCCGTTGCGCGGCTCCAAGCTGTGGCAACTGGCGGCGCTGAACCTGTGGCTCAGCGAACAAGGAATCTGATCAATGAAACCTAACGCCGCGGCGTACAGCCAACGCTTGCTCAAGGGCCAGGCGCCGACCTACGAGCGCCTCCAGGCCCGGCTGGCCGAAGACGGCAGCGCGCAAGGCCCCGAACCGATTGCCGTGCATTGCGGTTGGGGGCGTTTGTTGATCGGGCACACCTTCCCCGACCCCGCCAGCCTTGCCCAGGAACTGCTCAACGAACAACCCGGCGAGCGCGATATCGCGCTGTATGTGGCCGCGCCCCAGCAGATTCTCGGCATCGATCCGCAGCAGTTGTTCCTCGATCCCTCGGACACCCTGCGCCTGTGGTTCAGCGACTACCGCCCCGCTACCCGTGTGTTTCGTGGCTTTCGTATCCGCCGCGTGCAGAACGAAGCCGACTGGCAGGCGGTGAACCTGCTCTATCAGGGCCGCGGCATGCTGCCCATTGACGCCGAACGCCTGACGCCGCGCCATCAAGGCGGCCCGGTGTACTGGCTGGCCGAAGATGAGGACAGCGGCGCGGTCATCGGCAGCGTCATGGGCCTGAACCATCAGAAAGCGTTCCATGACCCGGAAAACGGTTGCAGCCTGTGGTGCCTGGCGGTAGACCCGCAATGCACCCGGCCCGGCGTGGGTGAGGTGCTGGTGCGCCACCTGGTGGAACACTTCATGAGCCGAGGCTTGAGCTATCTGGACCTGTCGGTGTTGCACGATAACCGTCAGGCCAAGAGCCTCTACGCCAAGTTGGGCTTCCGTGCGTTGAACACCTTCGCCATCAAGCACAAGAACGGCATCAACCAGCCGCTGTTTCTCGGCCCCGGGCCGCAGGCGGGGTTCAATCCTTATGCACGGATCATTGTCGAAGAAGCCCATCGACGGGGCATCGACGTGCAGGTGGATGATGCCGATGCCGGCCTGTTCACCCTCAGTCACGGCGGGCGCCGCGTGCGCTGCCGCGAGTCGCTGAGCGACCTGACCAGTGCCATCAGCATGACGTTGTGCCAGGACAAGAGCCTGACCCACAAGGTGCTCAAGGCCGCCGGCTTGAAGTTGCCGGCGCAGCAATTGGCGGGCAGTGCCGACGACAACCTGGAGTTTCTCGACGAACATCAACGTATCGTGGTCAAGCCGCTCGATGGCGAGCAGGGCCAGGGCGTGGCGGTGGATTTGCACACGTTCGAGGAAGTGCAGCAAGCCATCGACGCGGCGCGCCAGTTCGACAGCCGCGTGCTGCTCGAGAGCTTCCACGAGGGCCTGGACCTGCGCATCCTGGTGATTGGCTTCGAAGTGGTCGCCGCGGCGATCCGCCGCCCTGCCGAAGTGATGGGTGACGGTCAGCATTCGATTCGCGCCTTGATCGAGGCGCAAAGCCGTCGTCGTCAGGCCGCCACCGATGGCGAAAGCAAGATCCCCCTTGACGCGGAAACCGAACGCACCCTCAAGGCCGCCGGCTACGACTACGACAGCGTCCTGCCCCGTGGCGTGCAACTGGCCGTGCGCCGCACCGCCAACCTGCACACCGGCGGGTGCCTGGAGGATGTCACGGCCATTTTGCATCCGACCCTGGTAGATGCCGCTGTGCGTGCAGCCCGCGCCCTGGATATTCCCATGGTCGGCCTGGACCTGATGGTGCCCGCCGCCGATCAGCCCGAATACGTCTTCATTGAAGCCAATGAACGGGCCGGCCTTGCCAACCATGAACCGCAACCGACCGCTGAGAAGTTTGTGGATTTGTTGTTTCCACACAGTCAGCCGGCCGCTTGAGGAATGTGTTGAATGTGAAACCGCTATCGGGGGCAAGCCCCCTCCCACATTTGACGGTGTTCACCTATCAAAGGTGGGAGGGGGCTTGCCCCCGATGAAGCCGGTGAAGGCAACGACATTCCCCCTTACCTCATCGAAACCATCGATGCCCTCAACTCATCAGGAGTTTCCATGACTCGAACCATTCCCGAACCCGATCTCGCTTACCTGCAAAAAGTGCTGCTGGAAATGCTCGCCATTCCCAGCCCCACCGGCTTCACCGACACCATCGTGCGCTATGTCGCCGAACGCCTGGAAGAGCTCGGTATCCCGTTTGAAATGACCCGGCGCGGCACGATTCGCGCGACCCTCAAGGGCCAGAAAAACAGCCCTGACCGCGCCGTCTCCGCGCACCTGGACACCATAGGCGCCGCCGTGCGCGCCATCAAGGACAACGGCCGCCTGACACTGGCGCCGGTCGGCTGCTGGTCAAGCCGCTTTGCCGAAGGCAGCCGTGTCAGCCTGTTCACCGACAATGGCGTGATCCGCGGCAGCGTGCTGCCACTGATGGCCTCCGGGCACGCGTTCAACACCGCCGTGGATGAAATGCCGGTGAGCTGGGACCACGTGGAACTGCGCCTGGACGCCTACTGCGCGACCCGTGCCGATTGCGATTCCCTGGGGATCAGTGTCGGTGACTACGTGGCATTCGACCCACTGCCGGAGTTCACCGAAAGCGGCCACATCAGCGCACGTCACCTGGACGACAAGGCCGGCGTCGCGGCCCTGCTCGCTGCGCTCAAGGCCATTATCGACAGCGGCGAACCGCTGCTCATCGACTGCCACCCGCTGTTCACCATCACCGAGGAAACCGGCAGCGGTGCCGCCGCCGCCCTGCCCTGGGATGTGAGTGAGTTCGTCGGCATCGACATCGCCCCGGTCGCTCCGGGCCAGCACTCCAGCGAGCACGCGGTGAGCGTGGCGATGCAGGATTCCGGTGGACCGTACGACTATCACCTGTCACGGCATCTGCTGCGCCTGGCGGCGGACAACGACCTGCCGGTACGCCGCGATCTGTTCCGCTATTACTTCAGCGATGCGCATTCGGCGGTCACCGCCGGGCATGACATTCGCACCGCCCTGCTGGCGTTCGGTTGCGATGCCACCCACGGTTACGAGCGCACCCATATCGACAGCCTGGCGGCACTGAGTCGACTGCTCGGCGCCTATATTCTCAGCCCACCGGTATTCGCCAGCGACGCGCAACCGGCACAAGGCTCCCTGGACCGCTTCAGCCATCAGATCGAACATGAGACGCAGATGGAGAGCGATACCCGGGTGCCGTCGGTGGACAGCCTGGTCGGGAACAAGTCCGATACGGGCAACAGCTGACCCTTGCAGCGCCCGACACTGGCAACAAAAGTCCCGGCACAGTAGCATCGCCGGGACTTGACCTCCGAGGCTTATATGCTGATCCCCTACGACGCGCTTGAAGTCGACACCCTGACCCGCCTCATCGAGGATTTCGTCACCCGCGACGGCACCGACAATGGCGACGACACACCGCTGGAAACCCGGGTACTGCGCGTACGTCAGGCACTGACCAAAAGCCAGGCGCTGATTGTGTTCGACCCGGAAAGCGAGCAGTGCCAACTGATGCTCAAGCACGACGTGCCCAAGCACCTGTTTGATTGACGGTGACGCTACGGGTTGGGCACCGGCACGGGATAGGCGGCACTCGCCTGGCGCTCGAGGATTTTGCGATACACCTCGGCGCGATGCACGCTGACGCCTGCCGGCGCTGCGATGCCGAACTTCACGTGGTTGGCACTGACTTCAAGAATGTGCAAGGCGATATCATCGCCGATGGAAATGCTTTCGCCCAAGGCGCGGCTCAAGACCAGCATGGCGGTTGTCCTTTTTCGAATGTCAGGACCCCGACCATGCTTGTTTGTGGCCTAACCAGCAATGGCTCGCGGCCAAATCAGGCATCACCTACAGGCATAGGTAATTTGCCTGACAGACCCCCCCCCTATCAGCCCTTTATGGCCTGCGCCTTGGCGCGCATCTTGTCAGCCATCTGCGTCATCTCGTCATAGAGCAACTGCGGGTTTTTCTGTTTGAGTGTCCACGCCATTCGCCCCTGCTCGTGGGGCAGAATCATGAACTCGCCCGCACTCACGCGCTGATGGATATAGTCGGCGATGTCCGTCGCCGAGATCGGCGAACTCTCGAGCAACTTGCCCACCTGCGCTTTCATTGCCGGGGTCGGCCCGCGAAATGAATCAAGCAGGTTGGTCTGGAAAAACGACGGGCACACCACATGCACGCCGATTTCCTGCTGCTTGAGTTCCACCAGCAGGCTTTCCGACAGCGCCACCACACCGGCCTTGGCCACATTGTAGTTACTCATGGCCGGGCCCTGCATCAATGCGGCCATCGAGGCGATGTTGATGATACGGCCCTTGCTCTTTTCCAGCAGCGGCAGGAACGCCTTGCAGCCCTTGACCACGCCCATCAGGTTGATTGCGATCTGCCAGTCCCAATCCTCGAGCGACAGCTCGGCAAAGAACCCGCCGGACGCCACGCCCGCGTTATTGACGATCACATCGATGCCGCCAAGCTTCACTTCGCACGCCTGCGCCAACGCAGTGAGCTGGCTGTAGTCACGCACATCGCAGCGCTGGATGAAACCGTCGCCACCGGCGTCGCGCACCAACCTCAGGGTTTCCTGCAAGCCCGGCTCGCTGACATCCGACAAGGCCAGCCGCCAACCCTCACGGGCCCAGCGCAGTGCAATTTCACGACCCAGACCGGACCCGGCGCCCGTGATCATCATGCGGTTTTGCATAGGAAGTAGCCTTGTGGTTCACCATGGAAGTGATCGGCAGTGTAGCGAAGGTTCCTGCCGCGCCCACGCACCATCAGAATGATGAATGCCCCAGGCAAACCGCGGACTCGGTCGGATACTTGCGTATAGCCTGAGTTCAATCTTTTTCAACTAACGTTGCGTAGTTGCGGGCGTGTTAAAAGAAATAAGCGAGCAAGCGAAATGCTTTAAAAAAATACTGAATTTTTTATCAGGCGGCAGAGTCGGAGTTGATAAGCCGTCCATTATCAGATGGACGAGACTCCCGCTGAATAACCGGTCTTTACAGAAGGCCTATAAGGAATAAAACCATGAGCCTGATTCTGATCATTATCCTGATTCTCCTGTTGGTGGGTGGCCTGCCGGTGTTCCCGCACTCGCGTAACTGGGGTTATGGCCCGTCGGGTATCCTGGGTGTGGTGCTGGTAGTTCTGCTGGTGCTGTTGTTGCTCGGCAAGATATAAGCCCCTTCCAAGGGTAAAAAAAAGAGGCCTCAATGAGGCCTCTTTTTTATTGCCGGTTTGTTAGTTAGTCCGGCTTGCCGTCCACCACACCTGCGGTGTTATCCAACAGGCTCTTGGTCGCGGTTTGCAGGAACGACTCAAGTTTCTGCTTGAGCGCCGCTTCGTCCGGCGACTCGGCAATGACCTTGCCGGTCGGGTTGGCGCCCAGTTCGTATTGCCACAACTTCGGTGGCATTTCCTTGGGTAGCACCAGTACGCGGTCAGCCGTCAGCAAGGCGACGGTCTGGTCGCTGCCCGATGGCTTGATCACGCCGAAGCCCTTGTCGCCTTCCGGCAGGTTCAGCAGGTCACGGCCCCAGCACTGGTGCAGGGTGTCACCGCCGAGGCGACCCATGATGGTCGGGACGATATCGATCTGGGTGCCCACGGTGTGGTCACGCTCGCCGAACTTTTCCTGCATGCCCGGCGCGATCATCAGCATCGGCACGTTGAAACGGCCCAGGTCCATCTCGGTGATCTGTTGCTCGTTGCCGAAGCCGTGGTCGCCCACCACCACAAACAGGGTTTCCTTGAAGTACGGCTCCTTGCGGGCCTTCTCGAAGAACTGGCCCAACGCCCAGTCGGAGTAACGCATGGCCGTCAAATGCTCGTTGAGGCTGCCACGGTCGGTGACCGGCTCAACCGGCAACGGCGTCGGCAACGCGTACGGTGTGTGGTTGGACAGGGTTTGCAGCAGTGCGTAGAACGGCTTGCCGCCTTCGCGGGCCTTCAGTTCTTCCAGGCCACGGTTGAACATGTCCTGGTCGGACACGCCCCAGGTCGGGTCGGAAAACACCGGATCGACGAAGTCGTTGCGGCCGATGAAGTTGGTCATGCCCTGGTTGCTGAAGAAGCCCGACTGGTTGTCCCAGGCAAAGTCGCCGTTATAGACGTACACGTCGTCGAAATCACGTGCGCTGAGCAACTGCGGCAGGCCCGACAGCTTGTGGCTGCCTTCGGGGGTCTGCATCAGGTATTCGAAGCCCGGCAGGTTCGGGAAGCACGCCATGGTGGCGAACATACCCTGGTGGGTGTGGGTGCCGTTGGAGAAGAAGCGATCGAACAGCAGGCCTTCCTTGGACAACTTGTCGAAGTACGGCGTGATGTTGCCTGGACGGCCCAGGGCGCCCACCGAGTGACCGGCGAAGCTCTCCATCAGGATCACGACCACGTTCTTGATCGGCAGGGTCTTCTCGGCCGGCGGCGTGAAATCACGGCGCACGGCGGCGGTGTCGGTATCCACCAGCTTCTCGCTCGGCAGCACCAGCATGTCACGCACGGTCTGGGTGGCCAGCGGTTGTTCCAGGGTGGCTTTCCAGACGTTGTCGCGATGCGCGGAGAAACGCGCCTTGGCCGCGCCGATCAACGACAGCGTACCGTTAAGGCCCAACTGGTTGGCGAAGTTCGAGTCGGTGGTGTACACGTCGCCCCAACGCAACGGCGGACCCTGGCGCAGGGTGCCACGGATGGCGACCACGGCGACCAGCAGGCACACCACGAACACCGCAATGCGGCTGTACCACGGCGCCACCTGGCGCGTACCGATGCTGCCGCCACTGAACGGGCCACGCGGGCGCGTTGCACGGTCGGCGCCCTTGAAGGCCATGCTCAGGATCAGCGTGCCCACGGCCCAGGCCAACAGGTAGCGCACCACCGGGAAGCCATACCAGAGCATGCTCACCACGGTTTTCGGATCTTCCTTCACATACTGGAAGACCAAACCGTTGAGGCGCTGGTGGAACTCGCGATAGAAGTCCATCTCCATCAGGCCCAGGAACAGCGCAATGCTGGAGGCAACGGTCAGCCACAACCGGAAAAACCCGCGCGCCGCCATGGCCCGGACGCTGAACAAGGCCAACAGCAGCGGGACCAGCAGGTACATCACCAGGCGGATATCCAGGCGCAGGCCGTTGGCGAACGCTTCCAGGAAGGTCGAGGCGGGTGTGTCGAGGATCATCTCGCGGTTGTAGACCAGCAACGCCAGGCGCAGCAGGGAGAACATCACCATCATGACCAGTGCGCAGAGCAGCGTGTATGCCAGATGGGATTTGACGGTCGGTTGCAGCAGGCGATTTGAAGCTCGCTGCTGATTCAGGGCGTCCGGGTTTGCCATGTCGTTTTAGGACCCATTGGAAGTTGAAGTTGCGAAATTAATGCAGTGGCGTCCGCCCTCGCCCAGGCTGGCCGGGGTGGGTGGTTAACGCGGTGGCGCAAATGGTGCCCGATCAAGGCCGGCAAGGCTATTAATTACTGAACGTGCGAGCTCGCCACCGCTTTAAATGCCCCAGGGATTGGGGCCCTGGCAGAGGAACAAAGCGGGCGAATTGTCTTGGACGGGATGTGAAAATTTCGTGCAGCGAATACTTTCGACACACAAATTCAGCGGGGGTAGGCAAAACCGGCAAAACCAATGTGGGAGGGGGCTTACCCCCGATAGCGGAGGGTCAGCAACAGATACAGTGCTGACCCACCGCTAATCGGGGGCAAGCCCCCTCCCACAGTACGGTGTTAGATCCGCACGTTACCGCGCGGCCCGGCGATGGCCCAGATGATCAGGCCCAGTACCGGCAGCAGCAGGATCAACAGAATCCACAACACCTTGGCGCCCGTGCTCGCGCCGCTTTTGAACACGTTGATGATCGCCCAGATATCCAGCGCGAGGATGATCAGGCCAATCAGGCCGTTGAAAGTTGAACCCATGGTGTCGCTCCTAAGTGTGGGGGCATGCCCTTGTAGGATAGTCAGCCCTGACGGGGGTTCCGTATTATTTAAACGTGAACGGCAATCTTCAGGGCTTCCAGCGACGGCTCAGCCTTGATACCGACCTCGGCGCACAGTTCCAGCACCCGCGACAGGTCGTTGCCGAACACCAGGACGGCCTGGATTTCGTCATCAAGCAGTTGGCTGAAGTTGAGCAGCACATAGCCACCGTCTTCCGGGCTCAGGGCGCTCATCTGGATCTGGATGCGATTGAGCGCGGTCAGGTCTTCGGTCTTGGCCAATTGCTTGGGCTTGAGGTTGAACGCCACGCCCGGACCGAACGAGGCAACGATCTGCGCAAACAGGTCAGCGTAAGTGTCGGCCTGGAACAGCACAGTGTCCGGCAGGCTGCCGACCACCACCCACTCCCCCAACGGAATCGGGAAGCTGTCGTCGTAGTTGATATCCGGATTGGCCGCCAGAAAAGCCGCAGGATCCGCGTAGGCCTGAGCTGCTTCATCGGCGATACGCGCTACCTCGTCCGCCCCCATGACACCGCTGCTGATTTTGCTGATGAGTTCGACGAGAGCGGTTTTCATGGGCGGGTCCTGTGGCGGGCGGGTTTTCGAGGGCGCGTAGCCTACACCAGTTTTTGCAACAGCGCCGCCGTATCCACTGCCCCCATGGTCTGCGCCGCCGCCAGCGCCGTCGCGCCCTGGGCATCGGTGGCCTTGGGGTTGGCGCCCTGGCCGAGCAGGTAGTCGAGCATTTCGACACGGTTGAACATGGCCGCCATCATCAACGCCGTGCGCCCATCCGAAGACGCCGCTTCAACCGGGGTGCCGCCTTCGATCAGCGCCTTGACCACCGCCAGGTGGCCCTTGAATGCCGCACCGGCAATCGGCAGTTGGTTCTTGTCGTTGGCGATCAGGGGGTCGGCCTTGAACTCCAGCAGCACTTTTACCGCCTCGGCGTGGCCGTGGTAGGCGGCGAGCATCAACAGCGTGTCGCCGTTGTGGTTACGAAAGTTGGCCGGCAGACCTTTGGCCAACAGCGCCGCGAGCATGGCGGCATCGCCCTTGCGGGCGACGTCGAAGACCTGCTCGGCAAATTCGGCGGCTTCGTCTTCGGTCATTTGTTGGGGCTGGGTCGACATAGTAGGGCTCCTTTCTGATGCTTTATATGGCGCCCAGTGTCGCGATGGAGTTCCCCGCTGTCATGGCTTTTTTGTCAAAAGCGCCCATAGGCAGAATCAATAGGGAAAGCCCGGCCGCCGGCCGGATGGAATTTATCCCGCAAGCATGGGGTCTGAGTCGTTAGGAAAAGAGCATCTGCGCGCAGGAATTAACCGCCTGGATAACGCAAAATGCAGGATGCACGATGGCCTTTCATGCAAATTGCACGAAAACGAAAATCTTCATGATTTGTAACTCACTGATTTATAAAGACTTTTTATAAGATTCAATACTGGCACAATCACTGCACCTATCTCTCCATGCTTGCCAACTTGAGCCAATGGAGCTGATAGACATGAGCCTGATCCAAGATAAATTCGCTTCGGTATTTTCCAACTACGACGTCACCACCCAACCACGTCCAGACGGCGGCATTCTGTTGACCCTGCGTAACAGCGAAGGCAAACAGGTCAAGCGCTCGATCTCGTATCAGCAGCTGCACACCGCCGACCAACTGACCTGGGTCATCAGCGCCATCCGCCGCGACCTGGCCGAACAAGCCAGTGAGCTGCCGCAAATTTCGATGCTGCAAAGCCAGAACCGCTTTGCCTTGCCGACTTACCATTCGGCATAAGCGCCACCGTAAAAGAAGGGCCGCAACGCCGTTGAGCGTCGCGGCCCTTTTTTATGCCATCAGCACAGTCCCTGACGCGTCGCCTCATTCATGGCCTGCACCCGGTTATTCACATCGAGCTTGCCGTAGATATTGCGCAGATGGAATTTAACCGTGGCCTCCGAGGTGCAGCGAATCCTGCTCATCTCCCAAATGGTCTTGCCCTCGGAGGCCCATCGCAGAATCTCCAGTTCCGTCCGGGTGAGGGGTTTGCCGAGCAGACTCAAGCGTCTTCTGATGGCCGTCGGCACGATTTCCAACGGGTGAGACATCTCCTCTGGGCGACTCATTGCTCTCTCCTTTTTATATGCCGATGCGCTGTCACCCTTCGGATTCTTCCTATTGACAGGCGCCGTGAACATTGAACAAAGCGAGAGTTACACAACCTGAGCAATGAGAGGGCAAGGCCGAGGCTAAACAGCCAAGCCCTACATGGAATTAGGCTTCTTCCCACAGCAAATTCCAACTTGCCCGGGTTGAACATTTAAAAGATTTGTCTTAGTCGTCCAATTTGCCAGCGTCACGGGCGATGTCACTGCCGGTCAACGTCGGCACCGCGCCCTCGACGGTGTTGAACAAATGCAGCATCACACAATAAGGATGCTCGCCCATGTCGAACCAATGGGGCATCTCGGCAGGCACGATCAGCAGATCGCTCTTCTCACACCGCACGCCGTAGACATACTCGCCAATGCGCAACGAGCACAGCCCCTGGCCAGCGATGAAGAATCGCGCCTGGTCTTCAGCGCAGGTGTGCTCATCCAGGCGTTCGGCCTGCAGCACTTCTTTGGAGTCAGCACCGGTCATGCTGAGCACCTCGGCACGCGCGTAGCCAAGCGCGTCGATCTGCGGCTGATACGCCGCAATCAGTTGCGCCTCGTCGGCGCCCTTTTCGAGTGTCCCGGGCTGCCAGCGTGCAAAGCGCACGCCGTGTTCGGCCAGGGTCGACTGAATGTCGTCGAAGTGGGTCAGCACTTTGTTCGGGGTGCCCGGTGTAGCGAGGTCATAGACGGCGACATAGCTCATTGCACGGTTCCTTGGTTGGGCTCTTGCAATCGAAGGCCAATGATAACGGCGGCAGCCAGGGCCGCGATGCTGGCAATACTGAACGTCAGCGTGGGACCCAGCAGGTTCCAGCTGTAACCGGCATACAGCGCACCCAGCGCACCGCCGGTGCCGGCCAGCGCAGCGTAAAGCGCCTGGCCCTGGCCTTGCTGGCGATCACCGAAACTGCGCTGCACGAAGGCGATGGCCGCCGCATGGAAACTGCCGAACGTGGCGGCATGCAGCACTTGCGCCAGCAGCAGCACCCAGAAAAATTCGGCAAATGCGCCGAGCAGCAGCCAGCGCAGCGCCGCCAGCAGGAAACTGGCCAGCAGCACCCGGCGCACCGAAAAGCGCGAAAGGATGCGACTCATGGCCAGGAACATCAACACCTCTGCCACCACCCCGAGGGCCCACAGCAAACCGATCACGCCACGGCTGTAGCCCAGGTGTTCAAGGTGCAGTGTGAGAAAGGTGTAATAGGGGCCATGGCTCATCTGCATCAGTGCCACACAGGCATAGAACGCCAGCACGCCGGGGTTGCGTAATTGCCGCACAAAGCCGTCCCCGGCCAGGCGTTGGCCGTGGCTGGCGGGCTGCGCATTCGGCACCCACAGGCTGGCGCCGATGATACCGGCCATGATCACCACGACCACCACCGGGTAGATGTCCACGCTCAGCCAGTCGAACAGCCGGCCCATGATCACGACGGTAAGGATAAAGCCGATGGAGCCCCACAGGCGGATCTGGCTGTAGCGCGCCGTCTGGCGTTGCAGATGAGCCAGGGTGATCACTTCGAACTGCGGCAGTACTGCATGCCAGAAGAACGCATGCAGGGCCATGACCAGGGCCAGCCAGGCGTAGGTCTTGCTGACGAAAATCAACGAGAAACTCAACAGCGTGCACACCGCGCCGAACCGCACGATGGCCAGGCGGCGGCCAGTGTAGTCGCCCAGCCAGCCCCAGAGGTTGGGCGCCACGCAACGCATCAGCATGGGGATGGCCACCAGCTCGCCAATACGCGCGCTGGAGAAGCCCAAGTGATCGAAATACAACGCCAGGAACGGCGCCGTCGCCCCGAGCAGGGCGAAGTAGAACAGGTAGAAACTGGAGAGGCGCCAATAAGGGAGGGCTGTCACTGTCAGCCCGTCACAGCTGGCCCAGCACCGGCGTACTCACCTGCACATCGGCATTTTGTCCACGGTTGCGCAGCAGGTGGTCCATCAGCACGATAGCCATCATCGCCTCGGCAATCGGTGTGGCGCGGATGCCGACGCACGGGTCGTGACGGCCCTTGGTAATCACGTCGACCGGGTTGCCGTGCACATCGATCGAGCGGCCCGGCGTGGTGATGCTCGATGTGGCCTTGAGCGCCAGATGCGCAACGATCGGCTGGCCCGAGGAGATGCCACCGAGGATACCGCCGGCGTTGTTGCTGAGAAACCCCTGCGGGGTCATCTCATCGCGATGCTCGGTGCCGCGCTGGGCCACGCAGGCGAAACCGGCACCGATTTCCACGCCCTTGACGGCGTTGATGCTCATCAGCGCGTGGGCCAGTTCGGCGTCGAGACGGTCGAAGATCGGCTCGCCCAGGCCCGGCTTCACGCCCTCGGCCACGACGGTGATCTTCGCACCGACCGAGTCCTGGTCGCGGCGCAACTGGTCCATGTAGGCTTCCAGCTCCGGCACCTTGTCCGGGTCGGGGCAGAAGAAGGCGTTGTCTTCGATGCTGTCCCAGGTCTTGAACGGGATTTCAATCGGACCGAGCTGGCTCATGTAGCCACGAATGACGATGCCCTGGGTCGCCAGGTATTTCTTGGCAATGGCACCGGCCGCCACGCGCATCGCGGTTTCACGGGCCGAACTGCGGCCGCCGCCACGGTAGTCGCGCTCGCCGTATTTGTGATGGTAGGTGTAGTCGGCGTGGGCCGGGCGGAACAGGTCCTTGATCGCCGAGTAGTCCTTGGACTTCTGGTCGGTATTACGGATCAGCAGGCCGATGGCGCAGCCGGTGGTGCGGCCTTCGAACACCCCGGAGAGAATCTCGACTTCGTCGGGTTCCTGGCGCTGGGTGGTATGGCGGCTGGTGCCGGGCTTGCGGCGGTCCAGATCACGCTGCAGGTCTTGCACAGACAGCTCAAGGCCGGGCGGGCAGCCGTCGACAATGGCGACCAACGCCGGACCATGGCTTTCGCCCGCGGTGGTGACTGTGAACAGCTTGCCGAAGGTGTTGCCGGACATGCGGAGCGCTCCGTGAAATCAGTTGAATCAAGTCAACCGTAATAACTTAAGGCGGCCAGTATACGCAGGCTAACCGACTAGTTCATCCTCGAAACCTTACCGGTAGACGTTGGTCCAACCGGCACCTCTCCAATGATGGCGCGATGATGCTGCGAGTTCTGCTGTTCACCCTCACCCTGTTTACCGTCGCGGCCCAGGCCGCCTCCCCCGTCGTGCTGCAACGGCCCATCAGCCTGGACACCGGCAGCGGCGAGCTGTTTGGCTCGCTGCTGTTGCCGCAGTCCGACCAACCCGTGCCGGTGGTGCTGATCATCGCCGGTTCAGGTCCCACCGACCGCAACGGCAACAGCGCCGACGGCGCGCGCAACGACAGCCTCAAGCGCCTGGCCTGGGTGCTCGCCCGGCACAATATCGCCAGCGTGCGCTATGACAAACGCGGCGTGGCCGCCAGCCTTGCCGCGACCCCGGATGAACGCAACCTGACCCTCGACGCCTACGTGGCCGACGCCGTGGCCTGGGGCAAGTCGCTCAAGGCTGACAAGCGCATGGGCCCGTTGATTGTGCTGGGCCACAGCGAAGGCGCGCTGGTTGCCGCCCTCGCTGCGCCGCAGTTGAATCCGGCCGGGGTGATTTCCTTGTCCGGCAGCGCCCGCCCGGTCGACCAGGTGATTCGCCAGCAACTGGCCGATCACCTGCCACCGGCGCTGTTGCTGCGCAGCAACGACATTCTCGACCACCTCAAGGCCGGCCAGGTGGATAACGATGTGCCGCGCCCACTGGAAGGTATTTTTCGACCCAGCGTGCAGCCCTATCTGATCAGCCTGTTTCGCGCCGATCCCTCGGCAGCCTTTGCGCGCTTGAGCATGCCGGCCCTGATCATCCAGGGCACCAATGACATACAGGTCGGCGTAGACGATGCCCGGCAATTGAAAAAGGCCAAGCCCGACGCAAAGTTGACCGTGATCGAAGGCATGAACCACGTGATGCGAATCGTGCCCAACAACGTCAAGCAGCAACTGGCGTCCTACAACGATCCGAAATTGCCCCTTGCGGCCGAGTTGGGCGAGCGGATAGTGCGCTTTATCGACGGACTTGCACCCCGTTAAGCGGCCATTGGCCTCCAGTCCTGGAGAAAACGGCCGATAAGCCCAGAGTCGACAGTAAAAAGACTGTCGGCTCGCAGGGCTTGGACAGGATCGCGCCGCATGACAACCACCGAAGCAACACCCGAACCCACCGCTGACATCCCGGCTGAAGCCGAGGCCGCCGCTGCGGCGGCGCTGCCTTGGGCGGACGTACACGCCGAACATTTCAAGATGCTGCGCCTCGCCCCGTTGGCCATCGACCGTGCGACCGGCGCGCGGCCCTTGCGGTTTGTACAGTTCGGTTACGCCGAGCGCCATGACTCTCATCACAGCCTGTTGCGCCTGGTCATCCAGTTGCCCGGCCAGCGCGTTCGGCGCGAGCAGAACACCCTGGATATCTGGGTGGACCACGATAAACATCGCGTGCACTTCGGCCCCGGCAGCAGCCTGGAAATCGAACCGGCCAACCGTGGCCTCGGCCGCTTCCTGGTGGCCCAGGCCGCCGCATGGGCCAAGAAGAAGTGGTCACACTACCGCGTCGATGGCGTCGACCTGGCCAACAAGGACGCGCTCAACGAAGCCACGCGCCTGCGCCGCGATCACTTCCTGCGCGTCCAGGGTTTTGACGTGGCCTATGCCGACGTGCAACACCTCAAGGGCAACGTACAGCCGGGCAAAGTCAGCGATGTGCTGGACAGCTGGAACACCGAGAAGGTGCAATTCGTGGAAATCCTCGAAGCTGCGCAGATGCTGCAACAGGCCGAGCAGAACCTGGCCGAGCAGGAAGTGAAGCTGCGCAAGGAAGAGGAAAAGGTGCTCAAGTTCAAACGCGAGGACAGCGGGCTGCGCTTTACCATCACCTGCCTGGTGGCATTTACCGTGTTTCAGGCGGGGCTGTTGATCTGGATTGCCACACACCGTTAACAGACTGGAATGCAATCAAATGTGGGAGGGGGCTTGCCCCCGATAGCCATAGGTATCGACACAACTCAGCAGCGCCCAACCGTAACCACGATGCGAAGCGAGTCGCTCGTGATCTTGATCTTGATCTGCTTTTGATCTTGATCTCAGGCGCCCCGTTAAACCACGCTGGCCGAACGCAGGCTTGAATCCGTGGGTAACCCGGCAGG
>NZ_CVTN01000082.1:0-37881 GCF_900004915.1 Pseudomonas sp. 31 R 17 | reverse complement strand
TACTTTTGCGCTTTTCAAAAGTGAGCCGCTGTAAGAGCGGAACCCATAGCAGCCGTTACCGCAGAAACGGATATGTACTCGGTCTGATCCAACATCCTGGCCAGCCCAGAGGCCGCCATCGGGGGCAAGTCGAATCGTCGCACCGCCCCTCCCACATTGGACCGGGATCGACACCAACATCCTGGCCAGCCCAGAGGCCGCCATCGGGGGCAAGTCGAATCGTCGCACCGCCCCTCCCACATTGGACCGGGATCGACACCAACATTCTGGTCGGCCCGGAGGCCGCCATCGGAGGCAAGCCCCCTCCCACATTGACCGAGTTAAACGCGGGCCGCGAAGATTGCCTGATGCGCCCGGCACTGCTCAGCCGTGAGCATGAACACCCCATGCCCACCCCGCTGGAAGTCCAGCCAGGCGAAATCCACTTCCGGGTACAGCGCTTCAACATGCACTTGGCTGTTGCCCACTTCGACAATCAGCAAACCCTTCTCGGCCAGGTGGTCCGCCGCTTGAGCCAGCATCCGCCGTACCAGGTTCAAGCCGTCGTCACCGCAAGCCAGGCCCAGCTCCGGTTCGTGCTGGTATTCATCCGGCATATCGGCGAAGTCTTCCGCGTCCACATACGGCGGATTGGACACAATCAGATCGAAGCGCTGACCCGGCAGCCCGTCAAAGCCGTCGCCCTGCACGGTGTAGACGCGCTCATCGACGCCGTGGCGCTCGATGTTCTGGTTGGCCACTTCGAGGGCTTCGAAGGACAAGTCGCCCAGCACCACCTCAGCCTCGGGGAATTCGTAGGCACAGGCGATGCCGATGCAACCGGAGCCGGTGCACAAGTCGAGAATGCGCGCCGGCGGCTGGGCCAGCCAGGGTTCGAAACGGTTTTCGATCAACTCGCCAATCGGTGAGCGCGGAATCAGCACGCGCTCGTCAACGATAAACGACATGCCGCAGAACCAGGCCTCCTTGAGCAAGTAGGCCGTGGGCACGCGGTCATGGATGCGCCGATGCAGCAAACGCTGCACATGGGAAATTTCCTCTTCTTCCAAATTGCAGTCCAGGTAGCTGTCGGCAATTTCCCACGGCAGATGCAGGGCGCCGAGCACCAGTTGCCGGGCTTCGTCCCAGGCATTGTCGGTGCCGTGGCCAAAAAACAGGTCTTCCCCATGGAAACGGCTGACAGCCCAACGGATATGGTCGCGCAAAGTGCGCAGGCGGGAAGTGATCACGGGGCAGACTCCTGGAAAAAACGACTGGCGATTCTAACAGCGTTCATCTGTACCGACGATGTACGAAATACCGCTGCCGCATGTCGGATTTCATCCAAATCCACCCTAATGACTTAAACAAGCCACCCCCTTGACATGGCTGCACGCCAGCAACGGCGTACCTTACGCGGGTAGCGATTCACAGAACCGCTCAGCCAGTGGACAATGGCGCAAAAGCCCCCCTGACAGGAGCCCCAGAATGTCCGTTCCAAAGACGATGTTTCAAATCAGCGGTCGTGGTTACGCAGCTGCCAACCTTGCCCATGCGACCCTCGTGATCATCGACGCCCAGAAGGAATACCTCAGCGGCCCACTCGCCCTCTCGGGCATGAACGCGGCGGTCGGCAACATCAAGCAACTGGTGACCGCTGCGCGCAACGCCGGACGCCCGATTGTGCATGTGCGCCACCTGGGCACCGTCGGCGGCCTGTTCGATCCGCAAGGCGAGCGCGGCGAATTCATCCCTGGCCTTGAGCCTGAAGGCGACGAAACCATTATCGGCAAGCTGCTGCCCAGCGCCTTTCACGGCACCGGCCTGGAGAAACACCTGCAGGACCTGGGTTCGCTGGACCTGATCGTCTGCGGATTCATGAGTCATTCAAGCGTCAGCACCACGGTACGTGCCGCCAAGAACCTCGGCTTTCGCTGCACCCTGGTGGAAGATGCCTGCGCGACACGCGACTTGCCCTGCAAAGGTGGCGTGCTCAGTGCCGAACATGTGCAGCAAACCGAAATGGCCATCATGGCCGACAACTTCGCCACCCTGGCGTTGACCAAAGATCTGATCTGAACGTCTCTGTGATGAGCGGTGTGCCCATGTTCATTGCCCCGCTCATCCGCAAGGCCTGCTCATTTCGCGCATTTGCCCCGGGCGCAGGAACAACCTGTGTATCTTCCGGTCGAAGGGCCGATACCCTGGAGGAAAGGTCGGAATGAAGATATCCGATGGTTTTGATGCTCGTCGCTTGCGTCCCAAGGGCCCGAGCAATTGGCGTCTGCGCCTGGTGGCGGGCATTGCCGCGCTGCTGGCGATCGTAGGTCTGCTGTTGGCTGGCGCTGGTGGCGCCGGTCTGTTTGGGCATTCGCCGGCACTCGGCGAGCTGAATGCCAGCCCTGGCGGTTCAGCGATCCTGCTGGGGATCGGCCTGTTGGTGCTGTGGTTGGGGGTATGGCTGTGGCGCCGCAGCCGTCGGAAAATGCGCCAGCCGTTGTCGTTGAATATCGCCTCGCACCTGATGAAAAAGCACGACTAATGGCGCTTGGATAGTATTCGACGCGCCGCAGCCGCCGCGATTTAGGTAAACTGCCCGCCCTTCGCGGAGGCTGACATGCAAGACGACGACTTTTCCCTGTTCAAGAACGAGCTGCGCGGCGTCAAGCCGATCAAGCACGACCGCGCCGACACCGGCAAACCCAAGGCTGACCGGGCGCAAATCGCCAAGCTGCGCCAGGCCGCGACCGTGCGCACCGATGCCACCACCGTGGATGGCTTGTCGGATCAGTTCGTGATCGACGTCGGCCCCGAAGATGAATTGATGTGGGCCCGCGATGGGGTGCAGGAAAGCCAGATGCGCAAGCTCAAGGCCGGCCAGATCCCGTTCGAGGGCAGCCTTGACCTGCACGGCATGACCGTGGAGAAGGCGCGGGAAACCCTATGGGCCTTCCTCGCCGAGGCCACCAAATTCGAAATCCGCTGCGTGCGCGTCACCCACGGCAAGGCCGTGCGGCTGGACGGCAAGCGGCCAATGATCAAGAGCCACGTCAACACCTGGCTGCGCCAGCACACCCAGGTGCTCGGCTTTACCTCCTGCCAGGCCCGCCACGGCGGGGCCGGCGCGGTCTATGTGATGCTCAAGCGCACCATGATGGAGGGGCGCGACGAGTAACCAATAAAAAGCCCAGCACTCAGGCTGGGCTGTCAATCAGGAGGACGCGGCTTTTATTCGCCGGCGAACTCTCTAGCTTTTTTCTCTCTTGCCAGTGAGATGACGGCTTTTTGCATCGTGATTGCAGTATTGGCTGCGCTTCGATAGACCGCCCGCCTCTCCTCTACCGAACAGCTTCGGAAAAAATCGGACATGGTTGTAGAAGGATATTTTTCTATTGCGTCCGTAATTTCGCCTTTCATGAGGCTACTCCGGTCAATATTTGCTCAAGTTGTTCAGGATGGTAGGGCTGCCTGACCAGTTCGTCAATTTCGTCAGTTGAAAGGTCGATGCCAATCTCGGCGTCGTTCCCATCAGTATTCTTGAGAATCACATCGACCTGGATTTTTTCCAGAAACTCGCGCTTCAATTGGCACACCGTCGCCTTGGATGCATAGAACTGGCGAACGAATTCCACGCAAGGGATGTTCCTGCCTTCAACGGCTTCCCGTGCAAGCACAAATTCCCATGCCAGCTCCGGCTTTTGATACACATACATGATTTGCACTGAGCGGTTTTTCTTGCCGAGCGCACGCTGGATGTTTTTTCGCGCAACGTCGAGATTCGCGAGAGTCCCATCCAGAAGAAATGACTGTCGCTGCTGATAAACGAGGTCGATGGCCCGCTCCACCATAATGATTACGCCGCGCTGAAACAGGCTCGAATTCGCACCGTTATACTAGGAAAATAATCCCTGAAGTCGTCAGGGTCGATACGAAGCGTTTTGGCCCCATGCGCCTCCATCAGATTGACAAAGGACTTCGAGACCTCAGTCTTACCGGCGCCAGGAGAACCCGCCATAAAAACCGAGACGGGATATTCTTCACCGGGATAGCGAGTCAAGCAGGCCAAATCCCTGGCAATTCGTGTGCGATTCGCCTTGGCGAAGCCAACGGCACGCTCTGCGATACTTCGTTCCCGTGGCGTCATCACATACTCCTCACTGGAGGCCGACTTTAACATCGGCTTCGTGCGGGAATACACCTGTCGCCGTACCTACGCTACTATGTGCGCCAATCACCAGCGCACACTGCGATATCCGCGCGGTAACAACGCTTCATATTGGTACAGGCATACACCGTACCGCTCTGAAACCCATACGGAAACAGTCCTGTGACATTGGAACAAAACTACACCGCGATTCTCGGCCAACTCGGCGAGGACGTCTCCCGCGAGGGTCTGCTCGACACGCCAAAGCGTGCCGCCAAGGCAATGCAGTACCTCTGCCGCGGTTATGAACAGACGCTCGAAGAAGTCACCAATGGCGCCTTGTTCAGCTCCGACAACAGCGAAATGGTGCTGGTCAAGGACATCGAGTTGTACTCGCTGTGCGAACACCACCTGCTGCCGTTTATTGGCAAGGCCCACGTGGCGTACATCCCGAGCGGCAAAGTGCTGGGCCTGTCGAAGGTCGCGCGGATCGTCGATATGTATGCGCGTCGCCTGCAGATCCAGGAAAACCTCAGCCGCCAGATCGCCGATGCGGTGCTGGAAGTGACCGGCGCCCTCGGCGTGGCGGTGGTGATCGAGGCCAAGCACATGTGCATGATGATGCGCGGTGTGGAAAAACAGAATTCGTCGATGATTACATCGGTGATGCTCGGTGAGTTCCGTGAAAACGCGGCCACCCGCAGCGAATTTCTCAGCCTGATCAAGTAAACGGCTGTGCAGGAAAAAGCCGGCGTTCATCGCCGGTTTTTTTTCGTCCGTAAAATTCAGGTAAGCTGCGACCCCTTCTCCATGGGCAAGAGGCTTTCAGCCATGTTCGTCAAAGCACTTCGAGTAGGCCTCGGCCAGATCATCATCGCCGGCGACTTCCTGACCCGTCCGCGCAAAAAACAGCGGCCCGCCGAACAACAGGCGCAGGTGAATGAAGCGGCCAAAGGCCTGACCCTGTATCAGTTCCATGCCTGCCCGTTCTGCGTGAAGACCCGTCGTACCCTGCATCGCCTGAATGTGCCGGTGGCGCTCAAGGACGCGAAGAACAATGCGCAGGATCGCCAGACTCTGCTGGAGCAAGGCGGCAAGATCAAGGTGCCGTGCCTGCGCATCGAAGAAAACGGCCAGACTACCTGGATGTACGATTCCAAGGTGATCATTGATTACCTGGACAAGCGCTTCGCCGCGATCTGACAGACCTGCGCAGATCCATTGTGGGAGGGGCGGTGCGACGATTCGACTTGCCCCCGATGGCGGCCTCTGGGCCGACCAGGATGTTGGATTGGGTTGAGTACATATCCGTTTCTGCGGTAACGGCTGCTAATGGTTCCGCTTTTACAGCGGCTCACTTTTGAAAAGCGCAAAAGTAAGCAAAACGCTCTTGCCCCACCACTCGGCACCTCGCCTAGGCTCGGTGTGCCCGAACGCAGGCTTGAATCCGTGGGCCGCCGCAATGGGCCATCCATGGCCCAGTGCGGCTAACCCGGCGTCCTGCCGGGTTGCCCACGGATTCAAGCCTGCGTTCGGCCAGCGTGGTTTGACGGGGCGCCTAAGATCAAAAGCAGGTCAAGATCAAGAGCGGCTCGCTTCGCATCGTGGTTACGGTTGGGCGCTGCTGAGTTGTGTAGATACCTATGGCTATCGGGGGCAAGCCCCCTCCCACAGAGAATCTGAGCTAACTGATTGGCATTAGGGCTTGCCCCCTCCCACATTCAGTTCGCTGCTGGCAACTCCAGGTCCAGCAACGCCGACCCAAGACATTTGCCATGGGCATCCAGCGCCAGCGAGCGGGTCACGCCGCCGCGCAGGATGCCCGGCAACACAAAATTCAGCGCCTGCACATTGGGCAGTTCATAACGCCGGACCGGCGCAGCGCCGGGCTCCAGCAAATCGGCAAAGAACTCGGCCACGCGCTCGGCCGTCAGTTGTTCGCACAGCCACGGATAGTCTTCGGCGCGATAGGCAATGATCGAGATGTTCGACGTGTCGCCCTTGTCACCGGTGCGGGAATGGGCCAGCGTGTGCAGTTTCATCCTTCAATCCTCGGTTTGACGTCGCCACGGGGCAGCAGCAACGACGCCACCGCCACCACCTGGCGCACGCTCTTGCTCGCTCCACCACCGCCGGCCGGGCCATTGGTGTAGAGGGTTTCCACTTCGTTACCGACGCGCACGGCGTCAGCGCGCGCCTCGCAACGAGCAGCGACGCGCAGGCGCACCTCCCAGGGCTCAACGTGGCTGCGCGGCCCGTGCAATGAGTCCATGCCGATCAACTCGGCGCGTACGTCCTGCATCTTCACGCCGGTCAGTTCCAGACGCTTGAGCACTACATCCCGCGCCAATTGCGCCCGTGCGACAGCGCCTGGACCGCCGTAGGACATCTGCCCCTCACCGATCCAGCCGTCCAGATAACCGACGCTGACCTTCAGCTGCTCAGGCCGGGCACGACCGTCGGCCCCCTGGGCACGCACCCGATCAATGCCCTCCTCGACAAAGCCCACCCGTGAAAAGTCGGCCGTGACATCCGGGGTCAGATACGCTTGCGGGTCGTGCACTTCGTAGATCAATTGTTCGCTGCAGGTGGCGCGGCTGACCTGCCCACCGGAGCCCGCCACCTTGGTGATCAAGGCATATCCGTCGGCGTCGACCTCGGCCAATGGAAAGCCCAGGCGTGCCAGGTCATCCACATCCTTGCGGTCTGGGTCGGCGAAATAACCACCGCTGACCTGCCCCGCACACTCGAGCAAATGCCCGACCAGGGTGCCCCTGCCCAGGCGCTGCCAATCGTCGGCGGCCCAGCCGAATTCAAACATCTGCGGCGCAAGAAACAATGACGGGTCGGCCACACGCCCCGTAATCACTACATCGGCGTCAGCGCGCAGGGCCTCAAGGATGCCCTCCACGCCCAGGTAGGCATTCGCCGAAACCAGCCGTTCACCCAGTGCGCCCACGGTCTGGCCGTTGTCCAGCCACTGCTCAGGCCGCAACGCCTGCAACACGTCGTCGCCCACCACGGCCACCACCTTGAGGTTCACCCCCAGTTCACCGGCGATGCGCCGCACTTCGGCCGCGGCCGAGACCGGGTTGGCGGCGCCCATGTTGGTGATAACGCGCAGACGACGGCGGCCCGGTTGCCGCCCGACAAAGGGCAGCACCCGCTGCATGCGCTCACTCAACAAGGGGTCGTAGCCGCCTGCCGGATCGCTGATACGCGCCTGTTGCGCGAGGGCAATGGTGCGTTCGGCCAGGCATTCGAACACCAGGTAATCCAGGTCGCCCTGTTCGGCCAGTTCCACGGCGGGTTCGATACGGTCACCGGAGTAGCCGGCGCCGGCGCCGATGCGCAAGGTTTTCATCTCAGATAACTCCTCTTAGATAACGCCCAAAAGCAGCGCGGTCAGGGTCATCAGCACCGACGCGGCAAACAGAAAAGGAATGGTGAAGCGCTGGTGATCGGCCAGTTCGATCTTGCACAGGCCCACCAGCAGGAAGGTCGCGGGGGTCAACGGGCTGACCGGGAAACCGGTGGTGTGCACACCCAGCAACGAGGCCTGGGCCACTTGCAGCGGGTCGACGCCCAGCGCCTTGCCGACTTCGGCGATCACCGGCATTACGCCGAAATAGTAGGAATCGGGATCGAACAACATGCTCAACGGCATGGAAATAAAGCCCACCACCGCCGGGATCAACTTGCCATGGCCGGCCGGAATCTGCGCCACCGCCACTTCGGCAATTGCCTTGAGCATGCCGGTGCCTTGCATGATGCCGGTGAACACGCCGGCGGCGAGCAGGATGCTGGCCATGGTCAGGGCGGTTTTGGCATGGGCGTCGATACGCGCGCGCTGGGCGTCGACATTGGGGTAGTTGATGCACAGCGCGACCACGGTGCCGAGCATGAACATCACCACCGGGTCGACCCAGCCGGCGATCATCACCACCATCACCAGCAGAGTGAGCATCAGGTTGACCCAGAACAGCCGTGGACGGCGCAGCTTGATATCGTCGTCACTGAGCACCCGTTGCGGCACCGCATCGACGCTGGAACCGGCGCCCAGGCCCAGGCGTTTTTCTTCCCGATGACCCAGCCACCAGGCGCAGGCGAACACAAAGATCAGCCCGACGATCTGCACCGGGATCAGCGGTTGGAACAGGTCCGCCACCGGCACATGCAACGCCGCGGACGAGCGCAGCACCGGCCCGGTCCACGGCAGGAAGTTGACCCCGGCGGCCATCGCACAAACGCAGGCCAGGATACGCTTGTCGATGCCCAGCCGGGTGTACAACGGCAACATCGCCGGCACCGTCACCAGAAAGGTCACCGCGCCGGAGCCGTCCAGGTGCACCAGCAGCGCCAGGGTCGCGGTGCCGACGACAATCCGTGTAGGACGCGTGCCTACCGTGCGCAGGATGCGATCAATGATCGGGTCGAGCATGCCGGCGTCGGTCATGATCCCGAAGAACAGGATCGCAAACACAAACATGCCAACGACCGGGGCGACGTTCTTGATGCCAGTGATGATGAACCCGCTGGTTTGCAGGCCGAATCCACCGATCAACGCGGCGATGATCGGCAAGGCAATCAGGGCCACCAGGGGCGAGAGGCGCTTGCTCATGACGGCAGCAAGCAGGCAGAGGATGGTAATGACGCCCAGGGTTGCGAGCATGGGGTACTCCAGAGCGGCCTTGGTGGCCGGTTATTGTTTTCCCTAGAGTATTGGAAGCGGGCTAGTCTTTGTAAATTGGAATATTCGGCATGGTATGTTCGGAAAAACAAAATGAAGCCGCCCTTATGAAAAACAGTATCCAGCACATCCAGGCCTTCCTCGCCGTTGCGCGCACCGGCAGTTTCACCAAGGCGGCCAACGAGCTGCACCTGTCTCCCTCAGCCCTCACCGTGCAAGTCCAGCAGTTGGAGGACTGGCTCGGCGTCACCCTGCTCGACCGCAGCCCGCGCCATGTGAGCATCACCGCCGCCGGCCAGGAAGCGCGGGGACCCATGGAAAAACTGCTGCTGGACCTGGACAACATCGTCAGCGGCTCCCGCGACCTCGCCGCCCTGCGCCGGGGTGTAGTCACTATCGCCGCCCTGCCCTCGGTGTGCGCCGGCAGCCTGCCGCCGGCGTTGCGCCTGTTTCGCGAGCGATTCGCCGGGATTGAAGTGCGCCTGCATGACTTGGTGGCCCATCGCATTCATGCCCAGGTGCGTTCCGGCGAGGTGGACTTCGGCATCGGCGTACGTGCGCGCCTGAGTCATGGCCTGGACTTCGTGCCGGTGTTGAATGATCGCTTGTGCGCGTTTGTGCCGCTGGACCATGGGCTGACGCGCTATCGGTCACTGACCCTGGCGCAACTGGCAGACCAGCCGATCATCCTGACCGGACGCGACAGCAGCGTGCGCGAGCAAGTGGACGCGCTGTTCGACCAGACACGACTGACGCTGAACGCGGGCATGGAAGCCAACTACATGTCGACGGTATTGGCGTTGGTGCGCCAAGGGTTGGGGATCAGTGTGCTGCCGGAGTCGGCAGCGGACAGCCTGGAGGGGTTGCAGCGGATCACGATCGATCACCCCGGCGTGAACCGGGAGATCGGGTTGATCACTCGCAGTGGGATGGCGTTAAGCCCGGCAGCACAGCGCTGCTTTGACCTGCTGAATAAAGAGTTATCTGACTCACCCTTGAGCTAAATGGTCGCAGAGCGCTTGGCGATCACCACCCTCTGTAGGAGCGAGCTTGCTCGCGAAAAACTCACAGGCACCGCGTTCATTCAGGAAGCACGCGTTATCGTTGACGTTTTTCGCGAGCAAGCTCGCTCCTACATCAGGGCTTGCCCCCACCTTTTGATTGCATGATCAGTCCAGCATCGGGACATGCCGAGGATGACTGGCCACCCGCTGCAGCCACGCCTGCACCGCCGGATACGGCGCCAGGTCAAACCCGCCTTCATGGGCCACATGGGTGTAGGCATACAGCGCAATATCGGCAATCGAATATTGCTCGCCCACCAGATACGGCGTGGCTTGCAGCTGGCGCTCCATCACCCTTAACGCCTTGTAGCCACCCTTGTGGGTAGTCTTGTATTCCTCCAGGCGATCCTGCGGCATGTTCAGGTAGAGCTGAATGAACCGCGCCACGGCGATGTAAGGCTCGTGGCTGTATTGCTCGAAGAACTGCCACTGCAACACTTGGGTACGCAAGCGCGGCTCGCTCGGCAAGAAGTCGCTGCCATCGGCGAGAAAGTTGAGGATCGCGTTGGACTCCCACAGGCAGGTACCGTCTTCCAGCTCCAGCACCGGGATCTTGCCGTTGGGGTTCTTCGCCAGGAACTCAGGGGTCTGGGTGTCGCCCTTGAGAATATCGATATCGATCCATTGGTACGGGATGCCCAACAGGTTGAGCATCAATTTGATCTTGTAGCAGTTGCCCGATTTGTAATCGCCATAAACCTTGTACATGGGCTCCCCTTATGCCGCTTGACGCGCCCGGAACGAACGCTTGCGCCCACAAAGTGCGGCTATCCACGGTTTGTTTCAAGGCGCTGCGAAGAATAAATCCGTCCGACTGCTGTGGTGGACGGCCTTTCATCCCTTTCTGCGCAGATAATCGAAAACATTATTTGCTTTATTTGTATACAAAAGCATAATTCGCTTCGTGCGAGTTCCTGACCTATCAATCAACAAAACCCGCCGGTACCTCAAAGCGCTGCTGCCCACTCATGTGACCGGCGCTGGAAATAACAATAAAACGATTGAGGAGTACGCGCTGTGGATAGCCGCAAAACCGAAGCCCCAACCCTGGACCTCACCCCGCCGCGCCACGGCTGGCTCGAACGCCTGTTCAAACTGCGCTTGCATGGCACCACAGTGAAGACCGAGCTGATCGCCGGCCTTACCACCTTCATCACCATGGCCTACATCATCTTCGTCAACCCCAACATCATGGCCGATGCGGGCATCGACCACGGTGCGGCGTTCGTCGCCACCTGCATCGCCGCCGCGCTGGGCTGCCTGTTGATGGGCCTTTACGCCAACTGGCCGGTGGGCCTGGCACCGGGCATGGGCCTGAACGCGTTTTTCACCTACACCGTGGTTGGCACCATGGGCTACCACTGGGAGACCGCCCTCGGCGCGGTGTTTATCTCCGGCGTGCTGTTCATGATCCTGACCCTGTCGCGCATCCGTGAATGGCTGCTCAACAGTATTCCCGTGAGCCTGCGCCACGCCATGGGCGCCGGGGTAGGCCTGTTCCTCGGCGTGATCGGTCTGAAAACCGCCGGGATCATCGTCGACAGCCCGGCGACCCTGATCAAGCTCGGCTCCCTGCACGAGCCCGCGCCGCTGCTGGCGGCGGTGTGTTTCCTGCTGATCGCCATTCTCAGCTATCACCGCGTGTTCGGCGCGATCCTCATCAGCATCATCGCCGTCACGCTGGCCGGCTGGGGTCTGGGCCTGGTGCATTACAACGGCATTCTCTCCACCCCACCGAGCCTGGCGCCGACCTGGATGGCCATGGACGTGATGGGTGTGTTCAATGTGAGCATGATCAGCGTGGTATTCGCCTTTCTTTTTGTACACATGTTCGACACCGCAGGTACACTGATGGGCGTTGCGCAACGTGCTGGCCTGGTGAACGCCGATGGCAAGATCGACAACCTGTCCCGCGCGCTGAAGGCCGACAGTGCCTCCAGTGTATTCGGCGCCATGGTCGGCGTGCCGCCCGTGACCAGCTACGTGGAAAGCGCCGCCGGTGTGGCAGCCGGTGGCCGTACCGGGCTGACGGCGGTAACGGTGGGCGTGCTGTTTGTGGCGGCGATGTTCTTCGCGCCGCTGGCCGGCATGATTCCCGCCTACGCCACCGCCGGCGCGCTGATCTACGTGGCAATGCTGATGATGGCGAGCATGGCGCATATCAACTGGGATGAAGCCACCGACAGCATTCCGGCGATCGTCACCGCGATCATGATGCCGCTGACGTTTTCGGTCGCCGACGGCATTGCGCTGGGGTTCATCACCTACGTGGCGCTCAAGGCCGGCACCGGCAAGTACCGCGAGATTTCCGTCAGCTTGTGGGTGTTGTGCGCGATTTTCATTGCGAAGTTCGTATTTTTATAAAAGGAGCAAATGATGACCCTGGATACCTGGCTGCTGTTCAGTGGGGCTGCATTGATCGTGATCCTGATTCCCGGGCCACTGTCGCTGCTGATGATCAGCAACAGCCTCAACTACGGCCTGCGCCGCTCGTACCCGGCGTTTTTGGGCGGAGTGTTTGCGTCGATCTGCCTGTTGAGTGCTTCGGCCTTGGGTCTGGGGGCCTTGTTGCTGGCCTCGGAACAGCTGTTCAGTGCCTTGAAAATCGTCGGCGCGGCCTATCTGTTTTACCTCTCCTGGCAGAGCTGGCAGCAATCGCGCCAACCGAACCGGGGCGCCGTAATGCCTGCGGCCACGGCAACACCCCGGTTCCGCACGCTATTTGGCCGGGCCTTTGTACTGGGTGCCAGCAACCCTAAGGACATTCTGTTTTTCGCGGCCTTCCTGCCGCAGTTTCTCAATAGCCAGCAGGCTTTCCTGCCACAGTTGTTGACCATGATCGCCACCTGGACGGTGCTCGACCTGCTGTGCAAGCTGGCCTACGGCCTGGGTGCCCATGGCGCAGCGCGTTACTTGCGCAGCGGTTCGGGCCAGAGCTGGTTCAACCGTATCAGCGCCGCGCTGTTCGGCGGCGCCGGGGCGGTATCGCTGATTAATCGATAGGGACCAGTTTGATGAAGTAAACGCTTGGAGGCACTTCCCCAAAGGTAGGCCACTGAATGCCCGCCATTATCCGAACCAGACGATTTTCCTGCAGTGCGGTTTTCACCTCGACGGGTAATGACGGGTCTGCGTGGAACCAGCGATTATCAAGCCTGGCACCGATTTTGATACTGCCCTTTTCAACCCACTGGAAGGCCACGTAATACAGTTGGTTTGGAGAGTTGGGATGGGTAGCGATCAATTCCTGTACGGTCTTTTTCCCGTAGCGTGTCACCGAGATATCCCGAAAATCGAAGCCCTGCGACGTCAGCACTGCCTTGACTGCCGCGATTTGCGCAGTCTGCCTATCGGCCACAACCGCTTTACCACCGCGCTGGAGCTTAGGGTCTGGCCTGACCGTGAAGTCTACCCGCGTGAAACCAGGCGCCTTGCCATCGTAACCGATGTGTATGAACTCTCGATCCAGATCGTGAGGACGCAATAGGCGCAGCAAATCATCCGTCTGGCCTGGCTTGGCAGGGCGTGTGGGTAGCCAATCGTCGATCGCCGCACGTACGTTGAGCATATGACCGGCCGTTGCCGGGCGCTTTGGACCTGATAACTCAATCACCCTCTCGACGGTGAATGCCCGGCTATGGCGGGTCATGGTGGGGAAGGCCGAACTCACGTAGTCCGTCAAAGGCCTGTCGAACAGTGGGGCATGGACTCGCCATTCACTGGCTTGAACATATGACACCGGAAGAGGCTGCTCAAGCAGCGCCGTCGTCGTCCAGCGCTCAATGTCCACCCCCGCCAACGAAACCAGCGGCTCATTTTTGTAAATAAACTGAATGCCATTCGATGGAGCCGAATCGCCCTCGGGAAGCAGCCTGAAATAACTGCTCGCCGGATCCATCAGGCCGGAATTGGGGGGAGCCGCCCGAAGGACATTGTGAGGGTATCCGCGCGCATCCTGCGCAATATGGAACACCCCGGCAGACGGAGAATGCGATATCGGCCCCACCTCATGAGGTGGAATGCGCCACTGCTGCCAATGGGTAGCCGTCGAGACTGATTGCAGAATCGTGTTTGGCACAGCATCGCGCGAAGCGCTGGAGGGTCGCCAGTCCGATTGCGGCCCAGGCACTCGCCACGGGCTGAGGACGCCGGAACTGGGCCCCGGTTGTGGCGCATCCGCCCCCAGCAGCCATTCATGGGGCTGCTCGATGTGTAGAATCAGCTCATCTTCGCCCTGGCTATTTTTCAGGCGCAGCCCCCGTTCGTTCTCGCGTGTGTATACCGGGTAAACATCTTTACCCTCGCGGATAAACTGCCGGCCCTCTTTTACATACCGACCTTTACCGCCCGGCCCCGCCAGTTCAACGGCTTCGTCCAAACTGCCAAGGGACTGGAAGTGTTCCAGCAGATGGCGTGGTTTGATCAGTGATGGTTTCAGGCCGGCATGTGTACCCGGGAGGATTCGTTGATGGCGATGCAAACGCCCCAAAGCGCCACGCGAAACGCGCGCGCCTTTTGAAGAGGGCGCAAAGGATGTCAGCACGTCTATGAATGCCATCATCGTCAAGAACACCACATCCACAGCGTCATCGGCTGACCCGCTGAAATGAAAGCGCCGCGCGGCAAGCAGCATTTCATAAAGGCTGACGCCAACGCCCAGCACCGGGACAAAACCCAGCAGACCGCGAATCGTCGCGTCGCGCTGTTCCCCCAAACGTAGCTCGCGGTATTGCTCGAGTGCTTGGGAAGACCGGGACTGGGCTTGGGTACGACGTTGCAGATCGAACACCTGCGCATGGGCCAACAACGCCATGGCATTACCAGAGTTTGTAGGTGCAGCCGCTAACCAATGCTCAGGCTGCGACTCAATCTGCTCTTTGATCAACGCCTCGACACTGGCCGGGTCTACCGCCGGCGTCTTTGGCGGGGCCGCGAAAAACTTCACGATCTCAGTAAACGCACTATAGAAGGCGGGCAGGACTGGCTGAAGCGAGTGTTGCTCGCGAGGCAGTACCTGCAGCTCTTCATCGGGGTAACTGTCCAGCGCCTGCGCCTCCCACCCAGGCGCCACCTGACGCGCCAACGCCTTCTGGTTTTCGGGCAGTGCACCCACAAGATTCAAGGCCTTCTGCGCTTCGCCCAAACTGGCATAGGCGACAATCACCCGGCTGGCCGCCGCCATGGGCCAATACACCACACAGAGCCCTGAGGACTGGTCATGAATAAATAACAGGCCGGCGATGTGCCGATCATGTGCCGGGGCGGCACCCATCAGCCGCAGAACCGCCAACTGTAGGTCGAACCCCTCTTTTTTCAGGTCACTTGCCGTCCGGGCTGCCATCGCCAGAGTAAACAGACGCTGGGCTTTGTCACTCAAGCCTTGCTGGGCTGCAGAGTACAGCTGCATGTGGGCACGTTGTTGCAACGCCCTATAGATCAGGGCCTGCGAGAGACCCGGGGACGTGGCCGGAGTAGATGCCGACGGATAAAATGCGTTGATGATCAGCTTGTCGTACTCGCCTCCCAGATCGAGCGAAGACAGGGTGTCGATCAGATAACGCACGCTCAAGCGCTCTTTCCAGGCCGGCTCCAGCCATCTTGCGCGGTTCAACCGCCAACGGGTCCAGGGCGCCTTGGGGTCCAGGTTGTGCAACGCCAATTGCAGGAGACTGAAGGTCGTTCGCCGTTGGCTGACAACCATTTTCATATCGCGGTCTCCCACTGCGCACTGGCTCGACCAGCTACACAATTGGGAACTGACATCATCGGGCATATCAAACAGAGGCGTGTCGATATCCAGCTGCGGGCAAACCCCGTCCTGGGTCAATCGCGCAATCAAGGCAGTCCGGGCGAATGACTCCAGGCTCGGCAAGTCCAGCCATAGTTTGCGCTCCACCGCAAAGGCATTCGTCAGATAACGGCGTGACAATCGTCTGTAGTGCTTTCGCTTTCGGGTTGAGGCAATGCTCAACCACGACGGGAGTTTTTTGGCTTGAGTGGCGGCGTCCTGCAGCAGGTTGATATTGGCCAGGGCCAGGGTGCGAGCATCATTGGCAGGTACTTGCAGGCACTCGAACAACTCCCGGGCCAGCAACATACGGCTTAACTGCGGATCGCTCACCTCACTGAACAACCGGACACCCGTGCCCACACGCTTGTTCAACGCAGCGTAATGTTGCATCAGTTTAATGAACAGGTCCTTGAGCATCGTGCGCTTGATGGTCTCGTAGCTCACTCCCAATGGCGTGTCCTTGGACACCCCATGGACCCAGTCCCGCGCCGCCGCGCGGTAATCACGCCCGATGCAGCGCCACAACACGGAGCCATCGCGGCTTTTCAGGCTGGCATTCAAGCCCTTGGCAAAAGCGTTCAAGCTATCAAAGGGCACAAGCCCGCCATACAGACCTATCACGTATAACAACACTGAGTGTGGCCGATCCGGGTAAGCCTGGGCCTCATGGGTGGTCACGAGCAACGCGCCCAGCAACGGGTACGAAGGCCCGGACTCACTGCCGACGGTTACCTGCAACACACAGGTATCCGTTGCGTTGTCGCCGGGGACCCAAGACTCACTCAACACCGTGTTCAATCGCTTCAGGTGCGCGGCAGGCAATAGGCTCAACTGCTGCAGCATCTGGGCTTCCAGGAGCAAAGCCCGGCGCAGGGCCGTCTCCACCAATGAACCGCGATTAGACGTACCCAAAGGCTGCTCAAGCCAGAACGCCTTCTGAAACATGCGCCCGTGCGGGCCATGAGCCCACTGACTCGCTGCACTCACGTGTTCCTGCCAACGCTGTTCAAGGCTCAAGAAGTCCTGATAGGGCTGGTTGCTTTTGCCCATATCCGTCGGATCCAACAACGCCATCAGGCCTTTTTCGTAACGTTTGAGTTGCGCTTCACGGGTCTTGAAGGCGAGGTCCGACGTCAGGCTTGCACACACAATCTCATGGCTACGGCGCTGACGATCCCATTCCGGCAAGGCGTCCAGGGCCTTTCCCAGCAACAGGCTGCGTGCCAGCCTGCGACGGCCCTTTTCGATGAACTTGAGCAAGCGTTTCACATCGGGAGCGCTGAACGTCCCCGCACCTTGAACGCCCACTGCCGCAGGGTTGATCGACAAGGCACAGGCCACCTCGTTATCCCACTGCCCCTCCAGCAGCGCGGTCGCACTGGCGAGCAACGCGTCTTCCTGGTGCACACCGATAAGCTGAAGAGTGAACGCCAGGGGCACCGCGCTCGCCATGTCACACAGTTCATGCCAACGACGCAGTGGCAAACACTGCCAAAGCACCTGGCTCAACGGGCCATTGACCAGCACTGGCAAATCACATTGCATTCGGTACCAGGAACTGAACTCGTAAAACTCGCGAGTCAGGCCGGGCAGGTAAATCACGTGGGGTGAGTCCCCCGCGATGTCATCACGATAAATATGCAAAGCACCCGGCACAGGCACCAGCGCGTGATTGGTGCCAGGCCACGCCAGTCCGCTCACTTGAATACTTGCCCACTCCCCTCCCGCCCGGCGGCGCGCGGCGGCGCCCGGAATCTCCATGACGTTGCGGACCATGGCAAAGCCGCGATCCGACAGTTGGTAAACACGATGTGCGAGCAGTGCATTCTCGGCGAACAACGACTTTCGCAGCTGCACCCAATGCTGCTTGCGTGTCAGCCAGGATCCATAGGCCAGTTGCTGCCAATAATCTCGTTCAGCCGCCTCAATCTGACGGAGCAGTTTCAACGCCTTCACGCGTTCCAGCGCATCCCGGGCGGTAAACGACAACGCCCGTGCAGGTTGGTCCTTGATGCACAATGAAGTGAACTGGTTAATGTTGGCCGGCACATCAGGCTCAATGAGAAGCGCCAGGGCTTTTTCGGTCAGGTTATTGACCTTCCGGGGAAGGGGCGGCGGTCGGGATTCGGTGAACAGCAGCGTATCGGGGTCCAGAGCGAAGGCCTTGCGTAAGGCCCCGCGGATAATGCCCAGGACCCGCGGCGCACGCCCAACCAAGCCTTTCAAGGATTTTGCCGCCTCTCTGGCCTTGGTTTGTGCTTCACACAAGCGATTGATTTCATGACTGGGCTGCGTGACCGCGTTGAGCCGTCGGGTCAACAGTATGCGAATCGCCGCGTCACGCTCCGACTCAGAGGTTTGCGGGTCATCAAAATCAAGCGCTTGGGCCGCGGCGGCCTCAGCGGCCAACCAAGCGGTGGTGTCGGTACTCATGGCAGACTGTTCCGTACAGAAAAGCCGAGCCTAGGCACCTGGGTCGCCAACGGTGCGTTATATAGTTGGGGGGGCGCGCAGCCCCGTAAGCATAAAAAAAGCCCGCAGTGTGCGCGGGCGAAAAACCAACGAAGAGCATTGGGGGTGTGAGGCGAGGTGCCGACTCAGCTACCGCGATAAGTGGAGTAGCTGTAAGGGGAAATCAACAGGGGTACATGGTAATGCTCTTGCTCGGCGCTGATGCCGAAGCGTAATACCACCACATCGAGAAAGGCCGGTTCGGGCAACGGCACACCCCGGGCGCGGTAGTAATCACCGGCATTGAATTGCAGCTGGTAGACACCGCTGCGGTAGTCGTCGCCTTGCAGCAGGGGCGCGTCGCAGCGGCCGTCGCTATTAGTCACGGCGCTACCCACCAGTTCAAGCTGCGCGCCTTCGACGCGATACAGCTCGATCTTGATCGCGCTGCCGGGGCAGCCGTGTGCGGCGTCCAAAACGTGTGTGGTCAAACGTCCCATGGCGTCATGCGCCTCCCGAAGTCAGTAAAAGAGAATCCGCACTCTTTCAGGGCAGCGAAAAAGCCGGCGATGACCGATTAAGACACTTTCCACAGAAATTGTACACAATAAAATCGACAGCACTCCCCTCCACTGTAGGAGCGAGCTTGCTCGCGAAAAACGGCAACGATAACGCGGGCTTTCAGGATAAAAAGTGGCGCCCTTTGGTTTTTCGCGAGCAAGCTCGCTCCTACAGTGGGCTTTTTCATTTTAACCTGACCACTTAGGCAAGTTTCTTGCAGACAGACTGTTCAGAAAAAATGCACAAATGCAGGCTTACAAAGTTTGCGATAAGTTGTATACAATCACTCATCGCTGTGACGCCACCCAGTCTTTCCACTGCCCGGCCGCCACACACACCTGCTACCACGAACAAGAAGGAAGACTGCAGTGAGCGCTGACTACCCACGCGACCTGATCGGTTACGGCAGTAACCCTCCTCACCCTCATTGGCCGGGCAAGGCACGCATTGCGCTGTCGTTCGTACTCAATTACGAAGAAGGCGGCGAACGCAATATCCTGCATGGCGACAAAGAGTCCGAAGCGTTTCTCTCGGAAATGGTCTCGGCCCAGCCGCTGCAAGGCGCGCGCAACATGAGCATGGAGTCGCTGTACGAATACGGCAGCCGTGCCGGGGTGTGGCGCATCCTCAAGCTGTTCAAGGAATTCGACATTCCGCTGACCATCTTCGCCGTGGCCATGGCCGCCCAGCGCCACCCGGATGTGATCCGCGCCATGGTTGCCGCCGGCCACGAGATCTGCAGCCACGGCTACCGCTGGATCGACTACCAGTACATGGACGAGGCCCAGGAGCGCGAGCACATGCTCGAAGCGATCCGCATCCTCACCGAACTGACCGGCGAGCGCCCGCTGGGCTGGTACACCGGGCGCACCGGCCCCAATACCCGGCGCCTGGTGATGGAGGAAGGCGGCTTCCTGTACGACTGTGACACCTACGACGACGACCTGCCCTACTGGGAACCCAACTCCCCTAACGGCAAGCCGCACCTGGTGATCCCTTATACCCTGGACACCAACGATATGCGCTTCACCCAGGTGCAGGGTTTCAACAAGGGCGATGACTTTTTCGAGTACCTCAAGGACGCCTTCGACGTGCTGTATGCCGAGGGCGCCGAGGCGCCGAAGATGTTGTCCATCGGCCTGCACTGCCGCTTGATCGGTCGCCCGGCGCGCCTGGCTTCGCTCAAACGCTTTATCGAATACGCCAAAAGCCATGAACAGGTGTGGTTCACCCGCCGCGTCGACATCGCCCGGCACTGGCACGCAACCCACCCGTTCACGGGAGCCGCCAAATGACCACGTTTCAGACACTGACGCCCTCGACCCTGAGCCGTGACGCCTTCGTCCAGGCCTTCGCCGATATCTACGAACACTCGCCATGGGTCGCCGAAAAGGCCTACGACCTGGGCCAGGATGCGTCGATCGACCAGATCGAAACCCTGCACCAGCGCATGAGCGATATCCTGTTGAGCGCTGATCATCAAAGCCAGTTGGCCCTGATCAACGCTCACCCGGACCTGGCAGGCCGCGCCGCCGTCCAGGGCCAACTGACCCAAGCCAGCACCGATGAACAAGCCGGCGCGGGGATTCACCAATGCACGGCCGAAGAGTTCTCGCGCTTCACCGAGCTGAATGAGGCCTACAAGGCCAAGTTCAAGTTTCCCTTCATCATGGCGGTAAAAGGCAGCAACCGGCACCAGATCCTCGCCGCGTTCGAAACGCGCATCCACAACTCCGCCGACGCAGAGTTCAAGTGCGCGCTGGACGAGATCAACAAGATCGCGCTGTTCCGCTTACTGACCCTCTAAACGACCATCCCCAGCCACTCTATCCAAGGCAGACAAGAAGAATGAAAGCGCAACCCGTACCTTTCGAGAAGTTCGTCAACCTCGCCGACGCCCGCCTGGGCACCAAAATCATCTCCGTGACCGATGACTGGTTCGCCGACGCCAACCGCCTGTTCCAGCCGACCCCGGCTGTGTGGAAGGAGGGCGTTTTCGATGATAACGGCAAGTGGATGGACGGCTGGGAGTCGCGCCGCAAGCGCTTCGAAGGCTACGACAGCGCGGTGATCCGCCTCGGCGTACCGGGTTCGATCAAAGGCGTGGATATCGACACTTCATTCTTCACCGGCAACTATCCACCATCGGCGTCCCTGGAAGCCTGCTTCCTGGTCTCGGGCGAGCCCGACGAGAACACCCAGTGGGTGGAAGTGCTGTCGGCCGTCGAGCTGCAAGGCAACAGCCATCACTACCACGAGATCAACCACGCGCAGGCGTTCAGCCACCTGCGCTTCAACATCTACCCGGATGGCGGCGTGGCCCGTCTGCGCGTGTACGGCGTGCCGTTCCGCGACTGGTCCGCCGTGGGCGACAACGAACAGGTCGACCTGGCTGCTGCCTTGAACGGTGGCCGCGCGCTGGCCTGCTCCGATGAACACTTCGGGCGCATGAGCAACATCCTCAACCCGGGCCGTGGCATCAACATGGGCGACGGCTGGGAAACCGCGCGTCGGCGTACGCCAGGTAACGACTGGGTGATCGTCGCGCTGGGGCACCCCGGCGAAATCGAAAAAATCATCGTCGACACCCTGCACTTCAAGGGCAACTACCCGGACACTTGCTCGATCCAGGGCGCGTTCGTCAAAGGCGGCACCGACAGCCAGATCGAGACCCAATCGCTGTTCTGGCGCGAACTGCTGCCGGCGCAGAAGCTGGAAATGCACGCCGAACACACCTTCGCCGAGCAGCTCAAGGCGCTGGGGCCGATTACCCACATCCGCCTGAATGTATTCCCGGATGGTGGGGTGAGTCGCCTGCGAGTCTTGGGCAAGGTAGCCAAATAAGCGGTGGCCCCATCGCAGGCAAGCCAGCTCCCACACTTGAATGTATTCACACATCAACTGTGGGAGGGGGCTTGCCCCCGATAGCAATAGACCCAACAACACAGAATCCGGATAAGAAGACAGCCATGCGCACACTGATGATCGAACCCCTGACCAAAGAAGCCTTCGCCCCTTTCGGAGACGTTATCGAAACCGATGGCAGCGATCACTTCATGATCAACAACGGGTCGACCATGCGCTTTCACAAACTGGCGACGGTCGAAACGGCACAGCCCGAGGACCACGCCATCATCAGCATTTTCCGCGCCGACGCGCAGGACATGCCGCTGACCGTGTGCATGCTGGAACGACACCCGCTGGGCAGCCAGGCCTTCATTCCTCTGCTCGGCAACCCCTTTCTGATCGTGGTCGCGCCCCTTGGCGATGCACCTGTATCAGGCTTGGTCCGCGCCTTCGTCACCAACGGCAGGCAGGGCATCAATTACCATCGCGGCGTCTGGCACCACCCGGTGCTGACGATCGAAAAGCGGGATGACTTCCTGGTGGTTGATCGCAGTGGCACAGGCAATAACTGCGATGAGCATTTTTTCAAAGAGGATGAGCGTTTGATCCTTGCCCCCCACCAATAAGAGAAGGCCGGATCACCCGACAACAAGGGTGACAGGCGAGAGGTAAAGACTGTGGAAGCACATCTGTTGGAATGGCTGAACCTGAGCGTACGCTGGGTTCACATGATCACCGGCGTCGCCTGGATCGGCGCTTCGTTCTATTTCGTCTGGCTGGAAAACAACCTCAACCGCGTCAACCCCAGGAGCGGCCTGGCCGGTGACTTGTGGGCGATCCACGGTGGCGGTATCTACCACCTGGAAAAGTACAAACTGGCCCCGCCGACCATGCCGGACAACCTGCACTGGTTCAAATGGGAAGCCTATTTCACCTGGATGTCGGGCGTCGCGCTGCTGTGCGTGGTGTTCTACTGGAACCCGACCCTGTACCTGCTGGCCCCCGGCAGCACACTCAGCGGCACCGAAGGCGTCTTGCTGGGCATCGGCTCACTGTTCGCCGGCTGGTTCATCTACTCCTTTCTCTGCGACTCGGCCCTGGGCAAGCGCCCTGCCCTGCTCGGCCTGATCCTGTTCGTGCTGCTGATCGCGGCGGCCTACGGCTTCAGCAAGGTGTTCAGCGGCCGTGGCGCGTACCTGCATGTGGGTGCGGTGATCGGCACGATCATGGTCGGCAACGTGTTCCGTATCATCATGCCCGCCCAGCGCGCGCTGGTGGCGGCCATTGCCGAGAACCGCACGCCGGACCCGGCACTGCCGGCCAAAGGCTTGCTGCGTTCGCGCCACAACAACTACTTCACCCTGCCGGTGCTGTTCATCATGATCAGCAACCACTTCCCGAGCACCTACGGCAGCCAGTACAACTGGCTGATCCTCGCCGGGATTGCGGTGGCGGCGGTGCTGGTGCGGCACTACTTCAACACCCGGCACAACAGCCAGAAGTATGCCTGGACCTTGCCGGTGGGCGCGCTGGCGATGATCAGCCTGGCCTACGTGACCGGGCCCAAGCCGGCTGAACCGATCGCCAAGGCACCGGCGGCCATCGAGTACCAACCCCTGCCGGAAACCGCCTTGGGCGGTGGCTTGAAACCGGCCGCGCCCGCCGCACCGGCCGCTGAACCGGCACCGGCCCAGGCCGGCACCGACTTCGGCCAGGTGCACTACGTGATCGAACAACGTTGCACCGTGTGCCATTCGGCCAAGCCCACCAGTCCATTGTTCAGCACGGCACCGGCGGGCGTGATGTTCGACACACCGGAGCAGATCCAGCAGCAGGCTGCACGCATTCAAGCGCAAGCCGTGGCGAGCCAGATCATGCCGTTGGGCAACATCACCCAGATGACCCAGCAGGAGCGGGATCTGATCGGCACCTGGATCAACCAGGGGGCCCGCACCAACTGACTGATTCACAGAGTTCCAATGTGGGAGGGGGCTTGCCCCCGATTGCAGTGTGCCAGCCAGCACACCTGTAACTGATCAACCGCCATCGGGGGCAAGCCCCCTCCCACATTTGGTCCTGCTGTGTTTTGAAGATTGCGCTCCACACAACACAACAATAAAAAGATCCGAGGTGTTGCATGTCCCAGTTAGAAACGCAGAATCCTGCCGCGCCCGCCATGGTGCGGCTGCCCCTCTTGCAACTGATTCTGGTAGGCCTGCAACACGTCTTGCTGATGTACGGCGGCGCCGTCGCCGTGCCTTTGATCATTGGCCAGGCCGCAGGCTTGAGCCGTGAGGAAATCGCTTTCCTGATCAATGCCGACCTGTTGGTCGCCGGTATTGCCACCCTGGTGCAATCGTTCGGCATCGGCCCGGTGGGTATTCGCATGCCGGTGATGATGGGCGCCAGTTTCGCCGCCGTCGGCAGCATGGTCGCCATGGCCGGCATGCCCGGTATCGGTTTGCAGGGCATCTTCGGCGCGACCATCGCCGCCGGTTTTTTCGGCATGCTGATCGCGCCGTTCATGTCCAAGGTCGTGCGCTTTTTCCCGCCGCTGGTGACCGGTACGGTGATTACCGCCATCGGTTTGTCGCTGTTCCCGGTGGCCGTGAACTGGGCCGGTGGCGGCAGCGCGGCCGCTACATTCGGCTCGCCGGTGTACCTGGCGGTCGCCGCGCTGGTGCTGGCCACTATCCTGCTGATCAACCGGTTCATGCGCGGCTTCTGGGTGAACATCTCGGTGCTGATCGGCATGGGCCTGGGTTATGCATTGTGCGGCGTTATCGGCATGGTCGACCTCAGCGGCCTGGCCCGGGCGCCGTGGGTGCAGGTGGTGACACCGCTGCACTTCGGCATGCCCCGGTTCGAGCTGGCACCCATCCTGTCGATGTGCCTGGTGGTGGTGATCATCTTTGTCGAATCCACCGGCATGTTCCTCGCCCTGGGCAAGATTACCGGCCAGGAGGTGACGCCGAAAATGCTGCGTCGCGGCCTGCTGTGTGATGCCGGTGCGTCGTTCTTCGCCGGGTTCTTCAACACGTTCACCCACTCCTCGTTCGCGCAGAATATCGGCCTGGTGCAGATGACCGGCGTGCGCTGCCGCTCGGTCACCATTATGGCCGGGGTATTTTTGATCGTGCTGAGCCTGTTGCCCAAGGCCGCCTACCTGGTGGCCTCGATTCCGCCGGCAGTGCTGGGCGGCGCGGCCATTGCCATGTTCGGCATGGTGGCGGCGACCGGTATCAAGATCCTGCAGGAAGCCGACATCGCCGACCGGCGCAACCAGTTGCTGGTGGCGGTAAGCATCGGCATGGGCCTGATCCCGGTGGTGCGCCCGGACTTCTTCGCGCAATTGCCGGTGTGGATGAGCCCAATCACCCACAGTGGCATCGCCATGGCCACCCTCAGCGCGTTGTCGCTGAATATCCTGTTCAACATTCTCGGCGGTGCCGAGCGCCCTGCCGTTGAGCACGTCCACACCTGACGCACGCCCCATTGTCGCCCTGAGCGCGCTGTAACGGCGCACTTGAGCCCCGACGTGGGAGCCAGTATTCTCCGCGCCCGCTTGAATCGACGGTTTTTTACCGCCTTGGCGCGGCTTTTGCTGTAGCCATAAAGCTGACCAACCAGACGAGTTTTTCAGCCAATCCAAAGGCGCCGTGTCAGAGCGCCAGATGAGAAAAACATAAAACTTTAACTCGGGAGCACCGAATGAAACCTATGTTCAAAGGCCTGATGCTGGCGGGATCCCTGCTGGCCGGTGGCCAAGCCGTGGCCGGTGATGTGTTGCAGTGGCAAAACAACAGCCTGACCTATCTGTGGGGCAAGAGCTTTACCGTCAACCCGCAGATCCAGCAAACCGTCACCTTCGAACATGCCGACGCGTGGAAGTACGGCGACAACTTCTTCTTCCTCGATCGCATCTTCTACAACGGCAAGGAAGACGGCAACGTCGGTCCGAATACCTACTACGGCGAGTTCAGCCCGCGTTTGTCGTTCGGCAAAATCCTCGACAAGGACCTGTCATTCGGCCCGATCAAAGATGTCTTGCTGGCCTTCACTTACGAGTTCGGCGAAGGCGATAACGAGTCGTACCTGCTGGGCCCGGCGTTTGACTTGAATATTCCGGGTTTCGACTACTTCCAGTTGAACTTCTACCAGCGCCAGACCGAAGGCAACCGCCCGGGTGACGGCGTGTGGCAGATCACTCCGGTGTGGTCGTACACCATTCCCGTGGGCAGCTCCGATGTGTTGATCGACGGTTTCATGGACTGGGTCGTGGACAACGACAAGAACGCCCGTGGCACTTATCACGCCAACCTGCACTTCAACCCGCAGGTCAAATACGACCTCGGTAAAGCGCTGCATTGGGGCGACAAACAGTTGTACGTAGGTTTTGAATACGACTATTGGAAGAACAAGTACGGGATCGAGGACTCGGGTGCGTTCAAGACGACCCAGGACACCGCAAGCTTCCTGGTCAAGTACCACTTCTGATCAAACACCGCAGTTCAAATGTGGGAGGGGCGGTGCGACGATTCGACTTGCCCCCGATGGCGGCGATTCAGTCACAGATACTGTGAATGACACACCGCTATCGGGGGCAAGCCCCCTCCCACATTCAACTCTCCACATTCAGCTCTGCGTCAGCCCGAGGAATCGGATGATTTCCTCACGCTTGGCCAGCGCATCCTTGCGCCCCAATTCGATCAGTTCGCTGCAATACCCCGCCTCGAACAGCAAGTAACTCAACACCCCCGCCCCACTGGTTTTGGTCGCCCCCGGCCCACGCAGGAACATGCGCAACGCCGCCGGCAATTCCTGGCGATGGCGTGCCGCGATTTCGTCGATCGGCTGGCTGGGCGCAATCACCAGCACTTCAACGGCCGCCAGACCGGGCGAGACATCGCTGAATTGATTCAAGCGCTCCAGCAATTCGATATCGCTTTCCAGGCTGTCAATGAACGTGCTGTTGAGCATGTGGCCGCCGATCTGCGCCAGGGTCGGCTCCTGGCCGGTATAGGTGCGCGGCATCGAGGGTTCGTTGCCGCGCGGGTTACCGCTGACGCCGACCACCAGCACGCGGCTGGCGCCCAGGTGCAGGGCCGGGCTGATCGGGGCCGACTGGCGCACGGCGCCGTCACCGAAGTATTCCTGGTCGAGTTTGACCGGGGCGAACAGCAAGGGAATCGCCGAGCTGGCCAGCAAGTGCTCAACCGTGAGTTGCGTCGGCACGCCGATGCGCCGATGGCGCAGCCAGGCCTCGATGGTGCCGCCGCCTTGATAGAAGGTCACCGCCTGCCCGGATTCATAGCCGAACGCGGTGACCGCTACAGCGTGCAGATGCTGGCCCCGAATGGCTTCATCAATGCCCGCCAGATGCAGTTTGTCCTGCAGCAAGTCGCGCAGCGGTGAACTGTCGAGCAACGCCACCGGAAACCGCCTGCCCAGGCCCAACAGGCTATGAAACAGAAAACGACTGGCCTGGCGGATCACGCCCGGCCAGTCGCTGCGCAGCACCAGATGGCTGCGAAAGCCCTGCCAGAACGCGGTAAGGCGTTCGATAGCGGCGGTGAAGTCCGTCGCGCCACTGGCCAGGGTGACCGCATTGATCGCCCCGGCCGACGTGCCGACGATCACCGGAAAGGGATTGGGCGCCCCCGGCGGCAACAATTCGGCAATCGCCGCCAACACCCCTACCTGATACGCCGCACGCGCCCCGCCGCCGGAAAGAATCAAGCCTGTGACCGGTTCAGCTGGGCGCATTGCGTCACTCCATGTGGCATAAAATTGGGCTTAACAACGTCACATCATTGTAGGAGCGAGCTTGCTCGCGAAGATCGCCAATGATTACGCGTACATCCCAGGTGAACGCGGTGCTATTGGGTTTTTCGCGAGCAAGCTCGCTCCTACAGTGACAGCAGGCTTACCGACGGCGTTTTTCGTACAGCTTGGGTTCGCCCGGTGGCCGGCTCTTGAAGCGCCGGTGAGTCCACAGGTATTGCTCGGGGCAGTCGCGCACCGAGGCCTCGACCCATTGGTTGATGCGCAGGCAGTCGATTTCGTCGGTTTCCCCCGGGAAATCGGTCAACGGTGGATGGATCACCAGGCGGTAACCACTGCCATCGGCCAGGCGTTCCTGGGTGAACGGCACCACCAGGGCCTTGCCCAGGCGCGCGAACTTGCTGGTGGCCGTCACCGTGGCGGCCTGGATACCGAACAGCGGCACGAAGATGCTTTGCTTGGCGCCGTAGTCCTGGTCCGGTGCGTACCAGATCGCACGGCCGGCACGCAGCAGCTTGAGCATGCCGCGCACATCGTCGCGCTCCACCGCAAGCGAGTCGAGGTTGTGGCGCTCGCGGCCACGGCGCTGGATAAAGTCGAACAGCGGGTTGCCGTGCTCGCGGTACATGCCATCGATGGTGTGCTTCTGCCCGAGCAGGGCAGCGCCGATTTCAAGGGTGGTGAAATGCAGGGCCATCAGAATCACGCCCTTGCCTTCCAGATGCGCTTGCCTCAGATGCTCCAGGCCCTCGACATGGGCCAGGCGCGCCAGACGCGGCTTGGGCCACCACCAGCTCATCGCCATCTCGAAAAACGCGATACCGGTGGAGGCAAAATTTTCCTTGAGCAGGCGTTTGCGCGCTTTGGCGGATTTTTCCGGGAAACACAATTCCAGATTGCGCGCAGCGATGCGGCGACGTTCACCGGCCACGCGATACATGCCGGCGCCCAGCAGGCGACCAATGGTCAACAGCACGCGGTACGGCAGTTGGGTGACCAGCCACAACAGGCCCAGCCCCAGCCATAATGGCCAAAAACGCGGGTGAAGAAATACAGCTCGAAAACGCGGGCGATCCATTACAGATTCCGGTAAAGACAAGGGCCGCGCATTCTACAACGGTTCGACTCGGCTTGCGGCGGGTGAGTGTTCTCGTTATAAGTCTCGACACTTTTCGTGACAAGCCGCTTTCGCCGACCATGAGCCAAACCGAACCGCTAGACCAAGATCCCGTGTTCCAGCTGAAAGGCAGCATGCTCGCCATTACCGTGCTGGAACTGGCCCGCAACGACCTTGATGCCCTTGACCGCCAACTGGCCGCCAAGGTCGCCCTGGCGCCGAATTTTTTCAACAATGCCCCGCTGGTGCTGGCCCTGGACAAACTGCCAGCAGGCCAGGGCGTCATCGACCTGCCCGGCCTGATGCGCGTGTGCCGCTCCCATGGCCTGCGTACCCTGGCCATTCGCGCCAGCCGCATCGAGGACATTGCCGCGGCCATCGCTATTGAACTGCCAGTATTGCCGCCGTCCGGTGCGCGCGAGCGTCCGCTCGAACCATTGGTCGGTGAAGAGAAGAAAAAACCGGAAAAACCACCTGAACCCTTGATCAGGCCTACAAAGATCATCACCTCGCCCGTACGCGGCGGACAGCAGATTTACGCCCAGGGCGGCGACCTTGTGGTGGTCTCCTCGGTCAGCCCCGGCGCGGAACTTCTTGCCGACGGCAACATCCATGTATACGGCCCAATGCGTGGCCGCGCCCTGGCCGGCATCAAGGGTGATACCAAAGCGCGTATTTTCTGCCAGCAGTTGACCGCTGAGCTGGTTTCCATCGCGGGTCAGTACAAGGTTTCCGAAGATCTGCGCCGTGATCCGCTATGGGGCGCTTCGGTACAGGTCAACCTGTCGGGCGATGTGTTGAACATCATCCGTCTTTAACGGATACTGCCGCATTTTCCAAGCATCTCTAGACTCTGATAGCAAAGCGAAACCGGCAATACTTGCGTAGGACTATTTGGAAGTTGGCGTTTCCCCTGGGCAAACCCTGGCTTTTCCCTACAAAGGCTGTCCGCCTGCAGCGAGTTTCAAGAGATGTTTTTCAGGGACCGAAAGTCCTTTTTCCTTAGGGGTGAAACACCTTGGCCAAGATTCTCGTGGTTACATCCGGCAAGGGTGGTGTGGGTAAGACCACCACCAGCGCCGCTATCGGTACCGGCCTCGCTTTGCGCGGCCACAAGACAGTCATCGTCGACTTCGACGTCGGTTTGCGTAACCTCGACCTGATCATGGGCTGCGAACGCCGCGTGGTGTACGACTTCGTCAACGTGGTGAACGGCGAAGCCAACCTGCAACAGGCCCTGATCAAGGACAAGCGCCTTGAGAACCTGTACGTGCTGGCCGCCAGCCAGACCCGTGACAAGGATGCGCTGACCAAGGAAGGCGTAGGCAAAGTCCTCGCCGAGCTGAAAGAAACCTTCGAATACGTGGTATGCGATTCCCCGGCCGGCATCGAAACCGGTGCTCACCTGGCGATGTACTTCGCCGATGAAGCCATCGTGGTGACCAACCCGGAAGTGTCCTCGGTACGTGACTCCGACCGCATGCTCGGCCTTCTGGCCAGCAAGTCCAAGCGCGCCGAAGAAGGCCAGGACCCGATCAAGGAACACCTGCTGCTGACCCGCTACAACCCTGAGCGTGTCAGCAATGGCGAAATGCTCGGCGTTGAAGACGTCAAGGACATCCTCGCTGTGACCCTGCTGGGCGTGATCCCGGAATCCCAGGCCGTCCTGAAGGCTTCCAACCAGGGCGTGCCGGTGATTCTTGACGACCAGAGCGACGCCGGCCAGGCGTACAGCGATGCCGTCGATCGTCTGCTGGGCAAGACCGTGGAACACCGCTTCCTCGATGTCAAGAAGAAGGGATTCTTCGAGCGTATCTTTGGAGGCAACTGAACAATGAAATTTCTCGACTTCTTTCGCGCCAACAAAAAACCAAGTACCGCATCGGTCGCGAAAGAGCGTCTACAGATCATCGTGGCGCACGAACGCGGCCAACGCAGTACCCCGGACTACCTGCCAGCCTTGCAGAAGGAACTGGTCGAGGTCATCCGCAAGTACGTCAATATCGGCAACGATGACGTGCATGTCGCCCTGGAAAATGACGGCAGCTGCTCGATTCTGGAACTCAATATCACCCTGCCTGATCGTTGATCGAACAGGCGGCCGCCACGGCGGCTCTGCGACCTGACCCTGCACTGCTGTAGGAGCGAGCTTGCTCGCGAAAAACTCGACGACACCGCGTTCATTCAGGCGAAACGCGGTGGCCTCAGGTTCTTCGCGAGCAAGCTTGCTCCTACAGGGTGAGGGGGCAGTCAGTGGAGCCGCCGTTGGCGTTTGTTACGAGGCTGTTTAATGCCGCTGTCCAACATCCATATCCTGCATCAGGACGACGCTGTCCTGGTGGTGAACAAGCCGACCCTGCTGCTCTCGGTGCCGGGCCGCGCCGACGACAACAAGGACTGCCTGATCACCCGCCTGCAGGAAAACGGCTACCCCGAAGCTCGCATCGTTCATCGGCTCGACTGGGAAACGTCCGGCATTATCCTGCTGGCCCGGGACGCCGATAGCCACCGCGAACTGTCCCGCCAGTTTCACGACCGCGAAACAGAAAAGGCCTACACCGCCTTGGCATGGGGCCAGCCGGAACTGGACAGCGGCAGCATCGACTTGCCCTTGCGCTATGACCCACCGACCAAGCCACGCCATGTGGTGGATCACGAATTCGGCAAACATGCGCTGACCTTCTGGAAAGTGCTGGAGCGTTGTGGCGACTGGTGCCGTGTCGAACTGACGCCGATCACCGGGCGCTCGCACCAGTTGCGCGTGCATATGCTGTCCATCGGGCATCCGCTGTTGGGTGACGGCCTGTATGCCCACGAACAGGCCCTGGCTGCCTGGCCGCGCCTGTGTCTGCACGCGAGCATGCTTGGCTTCACTCATCCGCAAAGCGGCGAACGCCTGCGCTTCGAGTGCCCAGCACCCTTTTAAGTTGTGAATGCAGTCAAATGTGGGAGGGGGCTTGCCCCCGATAGCAGTGTATCAGTCAACAGATTCAGTGACTGACACTCCGCCATCGGGGGCAAGCCCCCTCCCACATTTGTTCTGTGCACTTCTGGCCCTCGAACGGTAAACTCCGCGCATTGCTGTCTGGAGCTATTTATGCGCGAAGCGTTGAATCAAGGCCTGATCGACTTCCTGAAGGCCTCCCCTACTCCTTTTCATGCCACTGCCGCCCTCGCCCAGCGCCTGGAAGCGGCCGGCTACCAGCGTCTCGACGAGCGCGACACCTGGACTACCGAAGCCAACGGTCGCTACTACGTAACCCGTAACGACTCCTCGATCATCGCCTTCAAACTGGGTCGCCACTCGCCGCTGCAAGACGGTATCCGCATGGTAGGCGCCCACACCGACAGCCCGTGCCTGCGGGTCAAGCCACAGCCCGAGCTGCAGCGCCAGGGTTTCTGGCAGTTGGGCGTGGAAGTCTACGGCGGCGCCTTGCTGGCCCCGTGGTTCGACCGCGACCTGTCCCTGGCCGGCCGCGTGACGTTCCGGCGCGACGGCAAGGTCGAAAGCCAACTGATCGACTTCAAGCTGCCGATCGCGATCATTCCCAACCTGGCCATTCACCTGAACCGTGAGGCCAACCAGGGATGGGCGATCAATGCCCAGACCGAACTGCCGCCGATCCTCGCGCAATTTGCCGGTGACGAGCGCGTGGACTTTCGTGCCGTGCTTACCGAGCAACTGGCACGCGAGCATGGGCTCAATGCCGACGTGGTGCTCGACTACGAGCTGAGCTTCTACGACACCCAAAGCGCGGCCGTGATTGGCCTGAACGGCGACTTCATCGCCGGTGCGCGCCTGGACAACCTGCTGTCGTGCTATGCCGGGCTGCAGGCACTGCTCACCAGCGACACCGAAGAAACCTGCGTGCTGGTGTGCAACGATCACGAAGAAGTCGGCTCCTGCTCGGCCTGCGGCGCCGATGGCCCGATGCTGGAACAGACCCTGCGCCGCCTGCTGCCGGAAGGTGAAGAATTCGTACGCACCATTCAGAAATCCCTGTTGGTGTCTGCGGACAATGCCCACGGTGTGCACCCGAACTACGCCGAGAAACACGACGCCAACCACGGCCCCAAGCTCAACGCCGGCCCGGTGATCAAGGTCAACAGCAACCAGCGCTACGCCACCAACAGCGAAACCGCCGGGTTCTTCCGCCACCTGTGCATGGCCCAGGAAGTACCGGTGCAGAGCTTTGTAGTACGCAGCGATATGGGCTGCGGCTCGACGATAGGTCCCATCACCGCCAGCCACCTGGGTGTGCGCACCGTCGACATCGGCCTGCCGACGTTTGCCATGCACTCCATTCGCGAGCTGTGCGGCAGTCATGACCTGGCACATCTGGTGAAGGTATTGGGTGCGTTCTACGCGAGCCGCGACCTGCCCTGATCTGCCAGGCTGACTCGATCAAAAATGTGGGAGAGGCGGTGCGACGATTCGACTTGCCCCCGATAGCGGAGTGCCAGTCACTGCATCTGGTGACTGATCCACTGCCATCGGGGGCAAGCCCCCTCCCACATTTGGATCGCGGACCGGCAAATGATACCGGTCGGCTCTAAGGCCGCCGCGCTTTTGATCTTGATCTTAGGCGCCCCGTTAAACCACGCTGGCCGAGCCTAAGCGAGGTGCCGAGTGGTGGGGCAAGAGCGTTTTGCTTACTTTTGCGCTTTTCAAAAGTGAGCCGCTGTAAAAGCGGAACCTATAGCAGCCGTTACCGCAGAAACGGATATGTACTCAGTCTGATCCAACATCCCGGCCAGCCCCAAGACCGCTATCGGGGGCAAGCCCCCTCCCACATTGAGTGATGTGTATAGACGGACTAATCTGCATCACCTGCACTTTCCGCAATCGGGCCTAGACTTGTCAGAACTTCCACTCCGACAAGGCCGTCACCCCCATGATCTCCATGTCCTCTTTCCACGCCATGCTGATCCCCATCCTGATCGGCATGATCATGCTCGCCGTCGGCTTCAATTTTCGTGACAACCCCCTTGGCGTGTTCGGCATGTGGGTCGGCATGCTGCTGATCCTGGGCACCGTGGTGTACAAGATCCTCGCCAAATTGGCGCAATGACACTCGCATCTGGCATAGCGGCCTCGTACACTCGGTCCATTCATCGCTTTCAAGGTTGACCGCCTCGTGCTTTCCCGTCTGTTTGCCCTGCCCCGCTACCTACTGATTACCCTGCTCATAATGCTGCCGCTGACGTCCGCCCAGGCGGTGGGCTTGCCCGGGATGCTGGGCGGCTCCGCCAAGGCCCAACCCCAGGCCGATGTGCCCCTGGGGCAGTCGCTGGACGAGGTGATCAAGACCCTGGAGAACGACCAGCAGCGCACCCAGTTGCTGAGCGACTTGAAGAAGCTGCGCGCCGCCACGCAGAAAGCCCAGCCGGCGGCCGAGCTGGGTGTGCTCGGCCTGATCGGCAGCACGCTGTCGGGCTTTGAACAGCAGTTCTCCGGCGCCGACAGCCCGATGGGGCGCTGGGCCAGTGAAGTCGACCTGGCCCGGGATGAACTCAGCGCGCTGATGCTGCCCGCCAACGAATGGCTGCCGATCATCTTTGGCTTTGCGCTGATCCTGGCGGTGTGGAGCCTGTTGGCCGCCGCGCTGATCTGGCTCAGCCACCGCGTGCGCGAGCGCTTCGGCCTGCCCGAAGAACTGCCGCAACACCCGCGTACCTGGGACATGCTGCGCTTTGCCTTGCGCAAGCTGGGCCCGTGGTTGATCGCCCTGGTGATTACGGTTTACCTGAGCTACGCCCTGCCCTCGTCCCTGGGCAAGTCGCTGGCGATGGTGCTGGCGTACGCGCTGGTGGTCGGCACCTGTTTCTCGGCGATCTGCGTGATTGGCTTCTCGGTGCTCGACGGCCCGCACCGCCACCGCGCCCTGTATATCCTGCGCCACCAGGCCTTCCGCCCGCTGTGGTGGATCGGCAGTTTTGCCGCCTTTGGCGAAGCCTTGAGCGACCCGCGACTGGTCGCGGCGCTCGGCCAGCACCTGGCGCATACGGCCGCGACGGTTGCCAATGTAATGGCTGCGCTGTCCACCGGCGTCTTCATCCTGCGGTTCCGTCGGCCGATCGCCCACCTGATCCGCAACCAGCCGCTGTCGCGCCGTCTGACGCGTCGCGCCCTCACCGACACCCTCTCGATCATCGGCACCTTCTGGTACCTGCCGGCGCTGTTGCTGGTGGGCATTTCGCTGTTCGCCACCTTCCTTTCCGCCGGCGACAGCAGCACCGCCCTGCGCCAGTCGCTGCTGTGCACAGTGCTGCTGGTGTTGTGCATGGTGATCAACGGGCTGGTGCGACGCCACGCCCTCAAACCGCAACGCGGGCACAAGCGCCATGCGCTGTACTCCGACCGCCTGAAAAACTTCGTCTACACCCTGGTGCACCTGGCGGTGTGGCTGGTGTTTATCGAGTTGGGGCTGCGGGTGTGGGGCCTGTCGATGATTCGCTTTACCGAAGGCGACGGCCATGAAGTCAGCGTCAAGCTGTTCGGTCTGGGCGGGACCCTGCTGTTCGCCTGGCTGATCTGGATCCTCAGCGACACCGCGATCCACCACGCCCTGACCCGCTCACGCAAAGGCCTGGCCAACGCGCGGGCGCAGACCATGATGCCGTTGATCCGCAACGTGCTGTTCGTGACCATCTTTATCATTGCCGCCATTGTCGCCCTGGCGAACATGGGCATGAACGTCACGCCGCTGCTGGCCGGTGCGGGTGTCATCGGTATCGCCATCGGTTTTGGTGCACAGTCGCTGGTGGCGGACTTGATCACCGGCCTGTTCATCATTATCGAAGACTCCCTGGCCATCGATGACTACGTGGACGTCGGCGGCCACCTGGGCACTGTCGAAGGCCTGACCATTCGTACCGTGCGCCTGCGCGATATCGACGGCATCGTGCACACGATTCCGTTCAGCGAAATCAAGAGCATCAAGAACTATTCCCGCGAGTTCGGCTACGCGATCTTCCGCGTGGCGATTCCCTACAACATGGAGATCGACGACGCGATCAAACTCATGCGCGACGTCGGCCAGGCCATGCGTAACGACCCGCTGCAGCGCCGCAATATCTGGTCGCCGCTGGAGATCCAGGGTGTGGAGAGTTTTGAATCGGGCAGCGCCATCCTGCGCGCGCGGTTCAAGACCGCGCCGATCAAGCAATGGGAAGTGTCGCGGGCGTTCAACCTGTCGCTCAAGCGGCACCTGGATGAAGCCGGGCTTGACCTGGCGACACCGCGTTTGAGCGTGCAGGTGGTGACGGGGGGACAGGAGAAAGAAAGGCCGGAAGTCAACGCGAATTAATTGTGGGAGGGGGCTTGCCCCCGATGGCGGTGTGTCAGTTGATGTCTGTAACTGATCCACTGCCATCGGGGGCAAGCCCCCTCCCACATTCTTGATCGGCAGTGTTCAGGCGAGTGCAGCGCCATCCATCTTCTGACGCAGGCTCAGCGGACGCATATCCGTCCAGTTCTCTTCGATATAGGCCAGGCATTCTTTCTTCATGCCGCTCTTGCCGACGGTGCGCCAGCCCTCCGGCACGGCCTTGTAGTCGGGCCAGATCGAATATTGCTCTTCGTGGTTGACCACTACCTGAAACAGGATGTCGTCGCGGTCAAATACTGAGGTCATTGCGGTTCTCCGTCGCTCAAAGGCCGGCTGCGCACCATGCGCAGCACTGATATCTGTAGAAACGTATCAAGGCCCGGGAAAATTAGACGCTGGCGACCGCCGCCGCCAGGGCGCGCCCGAAGATCTCGGCGACGCGGTCGATCTCGGCGGCGGTGATCACCAGCGGCGGCAGGAAGCGCACCACGCTGCCATGCCGCCCGCCCAGCTCGAGGATCAGGCCGCGCTTGAGGCATTCACGTTGCAGCAAAGGCGCGAGTTGGCGGTGCACCGGTGGATGGCCCTGGATGTCGCATGTGCCATTGGGGTCCACCAGTTCCACGCCAAGCATCAGCCCACGCCCGCGAATATCGCCCAGGTGCGCAAAGTCGCGCTGCAGGATGCGCAGGTGTTCGCCGAGGCGCTCGCCCATCGCCGCCGCATGCGCGGCCAGGTCGTGCTCCTTGAGATAGCGCATCACCGCAGAACCCGCCGCCATCGCCATCTGGTTGCCACGGAAGGTCCCGGCATGCGCGCCCGGCAGCCAAGTGTCGAGCCAGTCGCGGTAGACCACCACCGCCAATGGCAAGCTGCCGCCAATGGCTTTGGACATCACCACCACGTCCGGGATGATCCCCGCGTGCTCGAAGGCAAACATCTTGCCGGTGCGGCCAAAGCCACTCTGGATCTCATCGACAATCAGCGCCACCCCTGCCTGCTCGGTAATGCGCCGCAAGCCGCGCAGCCAGTCGAGATCCGCCGGCACCACGCCGCCCTCGCCCTGCACCACTTCGACAATCACCGCCGCCGGCGGCAGCACACCGGCTTCGGGATCGTTGAGCAGGTTTTCCAGGTAATGCAGGTTGACCCGCACCCCTTCCGCGCCCCCCAGGCCGAACGGGCAGCGGTAGTCGTAAGGGTAGGGCAGAAATTGCACACCATTGCCGAGCAACGCGCCCAGGGGTTTCTTCGGCCCGAGGCTGCCCATCAGGCTCAACGCGCCCTGGCTCATGCCGTGATAACCGCCCTGGAACGACAACACCGTACTGCGCCCGGTGGCGGTGCGTACCAGTTTCAAGGCCGCTTCCACCGCATCGGTGCCGGTCGGGCCGCAAAACTGGATCTTCGCCTGCCGAGCCAGTTCCGGCGGCAACAGGCCGAACAGGTCCTGCACGAACTGGTCCTTGACCGGTGTGGTCAGGTCCAGGGTGTGCAATGGCAACTCGTCGCTCAATACCTGTTGAATGGCCTGGATCACCACCGGGTGGTTATGCCCAAGCGCCAACGTGCCGGCGCCGGCCAGGCAATCAATGAAACTGCGGCCCTCCACGTCTTCCACGTAGATACCCTTGGCACGCTTGAGCGCCAGCGGAATGCGCCGTGGGTAGCTGCGGGCGTTGGACTCCTGCTGGCGCTGACGGGCCAGCAGCGGGGTTTCGTCGAACTGATAGAGCGTCTCGCTGGCGTGCGCAGGCGCGGCTTCAATGGGGCTGGTGGCGACTGACATCTCTCGATCCCTCAGGTGGTGATCCGTGGGAGTGGGGAATACGCACGGACTTCATGTTCTGAAGACGCATCAGCGAGAAGAGGATTTAGGGGCCGGTGGTGGCTAACTGATGAATGAAGATCCAACTGTGGGAGGGGGCTTGCCCCCGATGGCGGTGTGTCAGCTGAACACTGGCTGGCTGACACACCGCTATCGGAGCATAGATATCTACACAACTACCCTGACACCGGGGGCTCTGTAGCGCCCAACCGTAACCACGATGCGAAGCGAGCCGCTCTTGATCTTGATCTGCTTTTGATCCTAGGCGCCCCGTTAAACCACGCTGGCCGAACG
>NZ_CVTN01000010.1:0-223 GCF_900004915.1 Pseudomonas sp. 31 R 17 | reverse complement strand
GGGCCCTGGAAGCCTAGATACAGGGCAAGCTTCTTGGAGAAGCGGTCAAACGGCGATTCCTCAACCGTGAAATCCACCACTGCTGGCCGAAGGCATACTAATTCCTTAAGTACACATCGACCAAATGTGGGAGGGGGCTTGCCCCCGATAGCGGTGGATCAGCCAGATTATCTATTGCTGACACACCGTCATCGGGGGCAAGCCCCCTCCCACATTTTGATCT
>NZ_CVTN01000008.1:0-6651 GCF_900004915.1 Pseudomonas sp. 31 R 17 | reverse complement strand
GCGTAGCGCATCGTGTTGGCCCAGGGTGTCACGCAGACACTGTTCGACCCGCTCCGGCGCAACGCCGGCGAGCGTCATGCGCACCCAGCGGTACGCCTGCGGGTTGGCCTCGGCCAATTGCTTCTGGGCCGGGGAAAGAGGCAGGCCGAGATCCATCATGGTGTCATCTCCAGAGGGTTTTCCTCAGCCGTAGCCGGTGCGGCCGCGACCTGATCGCGGCGGTAGATGTCGCCCATGGCGACGACGATGCGCCGCTCGCCCTCGAAGGGGTCGCGGGCATGGGCGGCGAGCATGTTGTCGAGCATCACCACATCGCCGCGCTGCCAGTCGAAGCGCACCGCACAACGCTCGTAAGCGGCATTGATCGCCTCGATGGCAGCCTCTTCCAGTTCGCTGCCATCACCGTAGAACACCTGCCGGGGCATGACGCTATCGCGCCCCTTGAGGAATTGCTCACGGATATCGGCATCGAGGAACGCCGGATGGTAGAGCTGGATCTGGTTGAAGAAGCTGGCATCGCCGGTCAGCGGGTGAAGGATCACCGCCGGACACACCTGGCGCGTGTGCAATTGGTTGGCGCCGCGCCACTCGAACTCGATCCCGCCCTCACGGCAGATGCGCTCGGCCTCGGCACGCTCCTCAGTCTGGAAGAAGTGCTGCCAACTGACATCCAGGCTGGCGCTGAAATTGCGCACGTACATCAGTTGCTTGCGACGCAGCTTGACCTGCAGCCAGGCCGGCAGCTCGCGGTACACCTCACGGCTGTCGACGATGGGCGTGGCCCCACCGCTGGTGGCCGGCGTCTCGCAATAGAACCACTGTCGGCGCGGCCAGCGATGCTGATGAGCGCTCTCGTTGTGGAACATGATCATGCGGTCCTTCGGATAGGGCGTGGACTTGTAGATCTTGTTGCCGCCCTCCTTCTTCGGCAGATCGCCGTACTCGCCGTACAGCTGCGGGCACAACGCCTGGCAGAACTGCTCAAAGTCCGCCGGGGTCGGCAGATCGAAACCACGGAAGAGAATCCCGCCGTGCTCGCGCAGCCAGACTTCCACCTGCTCGCGATGGTTCTCGGCCCACACGGCGGGGGCCAGCTCGCGCTCGCGCAGTTGCACCAGCAGGGGGAAGCTGGAGCCGGCACGCAGCGGTCGGGTTTCGATCGGTGTGGCCGCAGCAGCCGGGCCATTCTGGCGCAGCTTGCCGAGTTTGCTCATCTTGCGTTGCAGCGGGTTGTCCGTGGTGGTGGACATGGCAGCGGCTCCCTTGGAAGGCAGAGGTAAGGCATCGATGGGGCTGTCCGGCGCACCCAGCGCAGCATCGAGCAGCGCCAGGAAGCTGTCGCGCAAACGCTCGATGGTGGCTGGGCGGAACAGGCTGGTGCGGTACACCCAGCGCAGGCTGAGGGCATCGCCGTCGGCAGCGGCGAACAGCGCCATATCGAACTTGGAGTGTTGTTGTTCACGGCTCAGCGGCGTGACTTCGAGGTCGCCGAGGCGGCGCGGCTGACGCGGCGTGTTGTCCAGCACGAAAAGGGTCTGCAGCAACGGATGCTGGTTGGCCACACGCGGCAAGTCGAGACATTCCACCACCTGCTCGAACGGTGTGTCCTGCCAGGCGAAGGCATCCAGGCAGACATCGCGTACCAATACCGCCTGCTCACGGAAGCTCAGCTCCGGTTGCAGGCGAATGCGCAACGCCAGCAGGTTGACGAAGAAGCCGATCAGCGCCTCGGTAGCCGGGTGTTCGCGGTTGGCCACGTCGGTGCCGATGACCAGGTCGCGGCCCTGGGTTTCGCGCTGCAGCACGGCGGCATAGACGGTCAGCAGCAACATGAACAGCGACAAGCCGCTGTCACGCTGCAAAGCTTCCAGCCGTGCCAGCGTTGCTGCCGGCAACTGGAAGTCCAAGGCCGCGCCACTGCTGCTATCGCGCTCGCCGCGTGGGAAGTCGAACGGCAACGGCACCTGGCTCGGTACGCCGGCCAGGGTACGTTGCCAGAACTGCTGGCCCTGGCGCTGACGGGCGCGCAGCGCCGCTGAAACCTGCCAGGCGGCATAGTCGACGTACTGGATCGCCAGTTCGCGCTCCACGGGCAGCCGGCCCTGGCTGTAGGCCTCATAGCCTTCAACCATCTCACCGATCAGCACCGAGCCGGACCAGCCGTCGGAGGCGATATGGTGCAGCACCAGTTGCAGCACATGTTCCTGCTCGCCCAGGCGATACAGCACCGCGCGCAGCGGCGCCTCAACGCTCAGGTCGAACGGTCGCGTGGCCATCTCATGTTCAGCCTGCGCCCACTGCGCCTGGCTCAGGGTCGCCAGTTGCAGCGTCAACGCAGAATCCGCCTGGATGCGCTGGCGCGCCTCGCCCTGCTGCTGATGGTAGGTGGTGCGCAGGATCGCATGGCGCCGTATCACACGCTGCAAGGCCCGCTGCAACGCCTGGGTATCGAGGGCGCCACGCAGGCGCACGTTGCTGCTCATGTTGAAGCTGCTGTCGCTCGGCTGCAGTTGCTGCATCAGCCAGGCCCGTTGTTGCGCAGGCGACAGCGGCTGGTCGATGTGCTGATCGACCCGCGCGATGCTCAATCCAGCCGGGTCGATGGCGGTGGCCTGGGTTTCCACGCGCGCCGCCAGCTCCGTCAGCGAAGGCGTCTCGAACAGCCAGCGCAGCGGCACCTCGAAGCCCTGCTCGCGCAGACGCGAACGCACCTGCGCGGCCATCAGCGAGTGCCCGCCGAGCTGGAAGAAATGCCCATCGAGCGGCACCTGCTCAAGCTGCAGCACCTGGCCCCAGATCTCGCTCAGCAGGGCCTCGCTGGCGCTCATCGGCCGCTGCGCGCTGCCGGCTGCCGCCTGCTGCTGGTTGCGCAACTGCGGCAATTGCTGGCGATCCACCTTGCCGTTGCTGTTGAGCGGCAATGCCGGCAGCGCTTGCAGGTGAGTTGGCAGCATATACACCGGCAGACGTGCCTGCAGATGTTCACGCAACTCGTCTGTGCTCGGCTCGCCAGCCAGACTGGCAACCCAGAACGCGGCCAGGTGCTCACCCTGCACCGCCACCACCGCCTGGGCGACCCCCGGGTGACCGAGCAGCGCCGCCTCGATCTCGCCCAGCTCGATGCGGAAGCCGCGCAGCTTGATCTGATCGTCGCTGCGGCCCAGGTAATACAACTGCCCATCGGCCTGCCAGCGGGCCACATCGCCGGTGCGGTACAGGCGCCCGCCAGCGCCGCCGAACGGGTCGGCGATGAAACGCTCGGCGCTCAGCGCCGGCTGCCCGGCATAACCACGGGCCAGCCCAAGGCCTGCGATATACAGCTCGCCGGCACGGCCTGGCGGAACCTCACAGAGGAACTCGTCGAGCACATGGCAGCGTGTGTTGAGCAGCGGCCGGCCAATCGGCACCACCGGCTGATGCAGCGCCTCCACTGACGTACAGGTCGACCAGACGCTGGTTTCGGTTGGCCCGTAGACGTTGATCAGGCAGCCGACGAGCGGCTTCAACTCGCTGGCCATTTCTGCCGGCAGAGCCTCACCGCCGGCCAGGGCGACCCGCCCGGCCAGCACCTGGCGATCGCCCTGCAGCAGCATGGCCCAGGTCGCCGGGGTGGCCTGGATCAGCTCCACCGCCCGCTCACGGATCAACTGCGCCAGCAGCAGCGGGTCCTGGCGTTGCTCGTCATCGGCGAGCACCACGCTGCCACCGCGCACCAACGGCAGGCACAGTTCCAGGCCGCTGATATCGAAGGTCACGGTGGTCAGCGCCAGGTAGCGCTGCACGCCGTCCAGCGGCAAGGCGCGCTCCATCGCCAACAGGAAGTTGGCAAAGTTGCCCCGGCTGATCTGCACGCCCTTGGGCTGCCCGGTGGAGCCGGAGGTGTAGAGCGTGTAGGCCAGTTGCTGCAGGTGCCTGGGCAGCGCCGGTGCATCGGTCGGCTGCGCCTGCAACGCCAGGTCCTGCCAGAGTTGGCAGCGCAACGTGGCCGGGAAATGCTCCTCCTGAAGGTCGCACAGCAGCAGATGCGGCCGCGCCCTCTGCATGATGGCCGCCTGCCGCGCAGGCGGATGGCTCGGATCGAGCGGCAGGTACTGCGCCCCGGCCTTCTGGATGCCCAGCAGGCAGACCAGCAGGCGCTCGTCGCGCGGCAGGCAGAAGGCGATCGTGGACTCCGCCGTCACACCTTGCGCCAACAACCAGTGCGCAAGCTGGTTGGCCTGGGCCTGCAACTGCGCGTAGCTCAGTTGTCGGTCGCGGCAGAACACCGCGGTGCGCTCGGGATGCAAGGCGGCCTGAACCTCGAAGCGGGTCACGAAATCCGCCTCGACATCCAGCTCGGCAGCGTCGCCCGCGCTGTGCAGGCGTTGTACCGAGCGCAGTGGCAGCGTCAGCAGCGGCTGCTGCAGATCGAGATGCGCCAGGCTGGCCAGCACACCCAGGTAGTCGTCCACCAGGCACTGGATGCGGGCCGGGTCGAACAGCGCGGTGGCGTACTCGACGATCAGTTGGCTGCCGGCCTCATCGCCGCGGCCCTGGCTGAACACATTGAAGGTCAGGTCGAACTTGGCGCTGATCGCCCCCTGCGGCAATACCAGGGGCGCTACCGTGACGCCCGGCAGTTGCAGATTGCGCTCGCCGAGGTGATCGACCTGGTAGTTGAACATGACTTGGAACAACGGCGTGCGGTCGAGGCTGCGCTCGACCTGGAGCACGTCGAGCAGGCGCTCGAACGGCAATTGCTCATGGGCCCGGTCATCCGCCAGGCGCTGGCCAAGGCGCCGCAGAAAATGCTCCAGGCTTTCCAGCCCATCAAGCTGCACGCGGTAGGCCAGGGTGTTGACGAACAGACCGACCAGCGCCTGGCTGTCCGCCGCCTCACGCCCGGACACCGGCAAGCCGATGGCGAAATCGCGGCGCCCGGCGTGTTTCCACAGCAGCAGTTGCTGCGCGGCGAAATACAGCACGAAGGGGGTGACCCCAAGCTGCTTGGCACGGGCCGCGATTGCCGAGGTCAGCTCGCCGGGTAACGGGAACTGCTCACGCGCGCCGGCATACGCCTGCACTGCCGGGCGCGGGCTTTCGCTGAGGGCCAGCGGCTCGTCACTCAAGCCCTGCAGGCGCTGCTGCCAGTAATCGAGCAGTACCTGGCCGGCATCCCCTTCCAGCGCCTGGCGCTGCGCTTCGATCACTTGCAAAAGGCCCGTTCCGGGCGCTGGCTGACGGCCCTCATAGAGAGCGGCCAGATCCTGCACCAGCAGCCCCATGGACCAGCCGTCCACGGCGATATGGTGGGCGTTGAACAGCAGGCGATAGTCGTCTTCAGCGAACTGGAACAGGTCGATGGCCACCAGCGGCCCCCGGGCCAGGTCGAAGACCCGTTGCGCGGCCAGGGCAATCGCTGCCTCCCGTGCATCTGCCGGCGAGGCGCGCAGATCGTGCAGGGCGAAGCTGGCCTCGGGCGCCTCCACCAGGCGCTGACGCACCTGCCCGTTGTCCTCGAAGAAACGGCAACGCAGGGCTTCGTGACGTTCGATCAGGCTCAGGCAGGCGCTGCGCAGGCGTGGCACGTGCAGTTCACCCTGCAAGACCAGCAGTTGCGTGACGTTGTAGGCGGTGGTGTCGGGTTCGAGCTGCTGCATGAACCACAGCCGCTCCTGGGCATGGGACAGCCGCGCCACCGTGCTGGCCAACGCTGGCGACGTCTCTGCCGGCTCGTTGCGGGTGGCAGGCGCCGGCTCCAGCGCGGCCGCCAGTTGCCGCGGCGTGGGGTTTTCCAGCAACTGGCGCGGCATCAGGCGCAGGTCGGCGTGGCGCAGCCGGGCGATCAGTTGCAGGCTGAGAATCGAATCGCCACCCGCGGCGAAGAAGTCGTCGTCCAGCCCCAGTTGCGGCTGGCCCAGCAGTTCGCGGAAGGCCGCCAGAATACTCGCCAGACGCGGCTGCGCGCGGCAGTCGGCACTGGCTGCCATGGCCGCCAGGGTCGGCTGTTCCAGCACGTCGCGCGGCTGCAGCCGGAGCCCTTCGCGCGCGGCGAGGCCGATCAGCTGCAAGCTGAGAATCGAATCGCCGCCGAGGGCGAAGAAATCGTCCTGGCGAGTGACCGCGGCGCAGCCGAGCACCTGGCACCACAGCCGGGCCAGCAATTGCTCGCTGACGCCCTGGGGCGCCTGCCCGCCCGCGTCCACCGCCACGTCGGTTTCAGGCTCGGGCAAGGCACGCCGATCCAACTTGCCATTGCCGGTCAGCGGCAAGGCATCAAGGCTCGACCAGTACGCCGGCTGCAGCGGTTCGGGCAGTTGCGCCCGGGCCTGCGCCTGGATGGCGCTCAGTTCGTCCGGGGCCAGGCGCGGCGCGAAATAGGCCACCAGTTGCATGCGTCCCTGAATCTCGCGTGCCAGCACGACGGCTTCGCGTACCCGCGATTGCCGGCTCAGCCAGGCACTGACCTCACCGGGCTCGACGCGAAAACCGCGAATCTTCACCTGATCGTCCTGGCGCCCGAGGAACGCCAGACGCCCATGGTGATCCAGGCGTACCCGATCACCGCTGCGGTAGAAACGCTGCCCTGCGTCATCGATGAAGGCGGCGGCAGTGACGAGCGGCTGGCCCAGGTAGCCCAGCGCGACCTGGGGGCCACCGATCAGCAACTCG
>NZ_CVTN01000005.1:0-256 GCF_900004915.1 Pseudomonas sp. 31 R 17 | reverse complement strand
GGTCCAAATGTGGGAGGGGGCTTGCCCCCGATGACGGCCTCAGGGCCGATCAGGATGTTGAGTCGATCCCGGTCCAAATGTGGGAGGGGGCTTGCCCCCGATGGCGGCCTCTGAGCCGACCAGGATGCTGGATTGGACCGAGTACATATCCGTTTCTGCGGTCATGGCTGCTAATGGTTCCGCTTTTACAGCGGCTCACTTTTGAAAAGCGCAAAAGTAAGCAAAACGCTCTTGCCCCACCACTCGGCACCTCGCT
>NZ_CVTN01000056.1:224000-326736 GCF_900004915.1 Pseudomonas sp. 31 R 17 | reverse complement strand
CAACTGGACTACCACCCCAACGGCCTGATCCGACAGGAAACCGGCTTCGACGGCCAACGCACCGCCTACGCCTACGACCTCAACGGCAACCTGCAGGAAAAGACCGAACACGGCGACGATGGCAGTCAGCTTGTTACCCGTTACGAGCGCGATCATGCCGGTCATCTTGTAAGAAAAACCTTGCCCGATGGCAACACGGTCGACTACATCTACGACCGCCAAGGCAACCTGCTCAGCGTCGAAGATGGCCACTGGGCGCTGGCCTACGAGTACGACAAACAAAACCGTCTCACTGCAGAACATCAAGGCTGGGGCACTTTGCGCTACGGCTACGATGCCTGCGGGCAACTTCAGCATTTATGCCTGCCGGACAACAACCGCGTCACCTTCAACCACGACAAAGGCGGCCACCTCTCCACCGTCGAACTCAACGGTGACGTGCTCACCTCGCATCTATTCAACGCCGGCCGCGAACACCAACGCCAACAAGGCCAACTGCTCAGTCACTACCACTACGACGACCAAAACCGCCTGCACGCCCACGCTGTCACCCAACAGCAAAACCACCTCTACCAACGCCAATACGACTACGACAAAGCCGGCAACCTCACCCGCCTGCTCGACACCCGCAAGGGCGAACACCGTTACCGCTACGACCCGCTCCAGCGCCTGACTCGCGCCGATCACTCGCAGGATGTGCAGGAGCGTTTCGGCCACGACCCCGCCGGCAATTTACTCATGCAGGACAGGCCGGGCCCGGACATCGTGGCGGGTAATCGCCTGATGATCCAGGGCGACCACCATTACGACTACGACGCCTTCGGCAACCTGATCCGCGAACAGCGTGGCAAGGGCCAGCAACTCGTCACCGAATACCGCTACGACTGCCAGCACCGGCTGATCGAAGTCACCCAACCCAACGGCCAGACCGCCAGTTATCGCTATGACCCATTTGGTCGACGCATCAGCAAAACCATCGAAGAGAAAACCACAGAGTTCTTCTGGCAAGGCGACAAGCTCATCGCCGAACACCATGCCGATCACCATCGCAGCTACCTCTACGAACCGGACAGCTTCCGCCCGCTGGCACTGCTGGAAGGCTTCGGTCCAGAAGACGTAAAGCCCTACCACTACCAACTCGACCACCTCGGCACACCGCAGGAACTTACAACGCCCTACGGCGAAATCGTCTGGTCCGCCCACTACCGCGCCTACGGTGAAATCAGCCGCCTCGACGTAGGCAAAATCGACAACCCTCTACGTTTCCAAGGTCAATACTTCGACCAGGAAAGCGGCCTGCACTACAACCGGCATCGCTACTACCATCCGGATATTGGCCGTTACCTGACGCCGGATCCGGTGAAGCTGGCGGGTGGGATCAATGCGTACCAGTACGTGACTAATCCGACCGGGTGGGTAGACCCGCTAGGGTTAAATTCGTGTCCCGCCAGTGATGGATGCAAACCCACCAACGGCTTAGAAGATCCTATAAAAAAGGCCAAGGTCGACAGGGGGCAACCAGAGCTACCCAGGGCAAATGAGCGAAGAGCACGCATCGAGGCCCTGACCGAGGCAAACGCGAAGCGGCGCGTACTAGAACTTGAGGAAAAATATGATATGCACACCGTTACCAAACACGGACCTGAAATCACTGACTCAGCGTTGAAACAAAGAGCTATTGACGGAACGGACCCAGTTACCGGAATGCCCAAAGCGGACGGAAAAGGCAATTTAAGCTCTCAATTCCACAGCTGGAAAATGCAGCTGAGCGCCTTGAACAAGGCATTGACACGTAAATCTCTGGGGCTCGATCCATTCAATGGCCAAGATCACAATAAAAACCCCATACTTAGGCTGGAACTACCGGGGGCAGGACGAGGCTACAAACCCAACAAGAAAGATGCTGAAAACCCACACCTCAACGAAAATATGAATTGGTTTGAAGTTAAGTTTGACAAAAAAGATAACACTCGACCATTTACCGCCTTCCCTGCCGAGAAGAAATAATGTTGAAAGATCCATTCTTAAATGAGCCGTTTGATCCGAGCCTAACGTGGTTTATCGGGGCATTTGATGTTTACGACCGCGAGCAAGATCTCGGCATAGAGCTCGAAAAATATGATCCCAATGACAAGGCGGACAGAGAGGAATTGATAAAACGTTACGCGTTAAGCTTGAGCTACCTTTCGTACAGGCACAAATACGTTCTAATTGAAAATTTAAAAAGAAAGCTGGATGATGAAAGTTACAATTTCCATAAATTATTCGAGATAAAAGAAAACGATGCTGGATCGTGGCCAAGAGCAGAATGGTATGACCTGGATAATCCGAAAGACTTTCTGAGGGATATTTATTATCTCGCTCAAGATGCTTGGAAAGACGACCTCCAAAAAGCCAGCCGCGAAGACCAATCAACCTGGTAAAAACACTGCCATTTTTCCCTGAAACTGCACCTGTGGCGAGCGAGCAAGCTCCCTAGCCACAGGTGCATGAACTCAACGCTTGGAAAGCTCCATAATCATCCGACTCAACAAATAAACCCGAGGCATCACACTCTCCACCTCGGCATATTCCTCCGACGTGTGAATATTGCCGCCCACGATCCCAAACCCATCCAGCGTCGGCGTCCCTACCCCGGCCGACAAGCTTGCATCCGCGGCGCCGCCGCTGCCTTCGATGGTCAGGGTCTTGCCCAGCTCGCCGTAGATGCCCTGGGCAATTGCGACGAGTTTGTCCGATTCCGCCGTTTGCGGCATTGGCGGCAGCCCGCGTTGCAGGGTGGTCTTGACTTCGGTTTCGGGGATCAGTTTGTCCGCTGAAACCCGCGCCAGGTCTTTCTCGATGCGGTCGAACTCTTCCGGCAACGCCGCGCGCACGTCGGCCTTGGCGGTGGCCTGGTCGGGGATGACGTTGGTGCGGTCGCCGGCCTTGAGCACGGTGAAGTTGATGGTGGTTTTCTTTTCCTCGTCCCCCAGCTTGCCCAGTTGCAGGATCTGGTGCGCAACCTCCATGGCAGCGTTGCGCCCCAATTCGGGCGCGACGCCGGCGTGGGCGGCTTTGCCTTTGACTTCGACCACGGCGGTGGCGCTGCCCTTGCGCCAGACCACCAGGCCATCGGCCGGGCGGCCGGGTTCCAGGTTGAGGGTCACGTCATGGCCCTTGGCGGTGGTGCGGATCAGTTCGGACGCGGCGTCGGAGCCGGTTTCTTCGCTGGCATCGAGCAGGAAGGTGATTTGCGCATAGTCCTTGAAACCCTGGTTTTTCAGGACTTTCAGCGCGTAAATGCCGGCGACGATGCCACCTTTGTCGTCCATCACCCCAGGGCCATAAGCACGACCATCCTTGATATGGAACGGACGCTCGGCGGCCGAGCCTTCCTTGAACACGGTGTCCATGTGCGCCATCAGCAGGATCTTGGCCTTGCCGGTGCCCTTGAGGGTGGCGACTACATGGCTGCTGTTGGCGGCCTTGTCCGGCACCAGCTGGATACTGAAACCCAGCTGTTTCAATTCATCCACGGCAATATCGCGCACTTGGGTCAGGCCGGGCTCGTAGCCGGAGCCGGAGTCGATATTCACCAGGCGTTCCAGCAGTTTCAGGGCCTGGTCCTTGTACTGTTCGGCATCCGCCTGGATTTGCTTGTGCGGTTCGGCGCTGTAGGCCGGCAGGGCGAAGGACAAGGCCAGGGTGGCGGCCAGAAGGGTACGGGGGAAGGTGAAGGGCATGAACCGGTCCTTGTTTTTGTTGAAGGGAGATCGCCACACCCTACCCCACTAAACGGACCGCAACCAAGCCCCCTGCAGTGAGTTGACCCCGTTGCGCCCGCTGCTTTTGGCTTCGTACAAGGCACGGTCGGCATCGTTGAGCCAACTGATGGAGTCGGCATGGCCGGGGTGATACAGCGCCAGGCCGATGCTCAAGCTGGCACGCAGGGTCGGGTCCTGGGCGTACGCCAAGGCGTTGAAACGATCACGCAGGGCGTCCATCACCTCAGTGGCGCGGTTGAGCGGCATGTCCGGCAGGATCACGCAGAACTCATCGCCGCCGTAGCGCCCGGCAAGGTCGGTGCCGCGCAGGTTCTGGCGCAAGACCTTGCTCAACTGGCGCAAAACGATATCACCGGTGACATGGCCATAGGTGTCGTTGATGAGTTTGAAGTGGTCGATATCGATCAGCGCAATGGCCGCTCCCGCCGGGCCACGGCGGCAACGCTGGAACTCGACTTCCAGATGGTCTTTCCAGGCGCCGTGGTTGAGCAGGCCCGACAGGCTGTCGGTGCGGCTCAGGGCCAGCAGTTCACGCTTGTGCCGCGCCAGTGTCAGCGCCTGGCGATAGCAGATCCAGCCCAGAACCAGGGGGTACAGCATCAGGATCGGCAGGCAGGCGTACAACTGCACCTGGGTGGTCACGGCAATAAAGGCCGGAGTGAATATCAAAAGCGCCGTGGCGATACCCAGGGCCTGGGCCACCCACCCCGCCAGCATGAAGCGCGGCCCGCCGATGGCGACATTGTTCATGCTCATCATCGACAACGTGGTGACGCCGGGCAGCGGATTGAAGTGCATCGCGCCGACCCAGAACCCGCCGCAGAAGGAGTCGAACAACAGGTTGCGGCGCTCACTGCGCAACGCATGGACGGCACGCAACGACGCTTGAAATGCCAGGTGCGGCCAGACAAACGCGTTGATCAGCATCCAGGCCCACACCCATGGGGACGGGTTCAGCGGATACATCGCAAACGCCACGCACACAAAGCCGAGCGTCATACCCAGGAGACGGGATTTGTACAAGCGCGAAGCGAGCGGAAGTCCATTTCCTCCGACGGCTGGCATGATAGGGGCATCCTGGGTTAATCCCTGAAGTCTATCAGGGCAAAGTCAAAACGCCACTACTGCTTGCAGGCTAATGCTTCAATGCGAAAAGCCGCGTGCCAGCATGACCGCCACGCCGAGCAACATCACCGCCGTGATCCGCTGCAGCAGCACTCGCCGCCCGGGATTTTCCAGCACGTGCTTGATGCGCTGGCCGAAATAGCAGTACAGGCAGCCGCTGGCAAATTGCAGCAGCAGGAAGGTCAGGCCGAGGATCGCGATATCCGCCGCCGAGCTGTGCTCACCCGCCCCGGCGAACTGCGGGAACACGGCGCTGAACATGATGATGGTCTTGGGATTGGAAAAGCCGGTCAGCAAACCCTTGCCGAACAGGCTGCGCGAGCCCTCCACGGCGCCGGCCTTGTCGATCGACACGCCGCTGCTGGTCCACTGCTTGTAGGCCAGGTAAAGGATGTAGGCCACGCCGACAAACTGGATGGCCTGGGTAATCGCGAGGTTGCCCTTGATCAGCTCCGAAAAGCCCACGGCAAAGATCAGGATCGAAATCAGGTACGACACACTGGCGCCGATCTGCGCCGGAATCGAACTGCGCAGGCCGTCCTTCAAGCCCAGGCTCAACAGCAACAGGGTCATGGGACCGGGACTGAAGGTCATGGTGGCGCAGAACAACAGGAAGTAGAGAAACGAAGACAGCGTTAACGCACTTGTCATGGTCCGGGACCTTGAATGGAGAGAACGGCAACAACGGGGCGCACGCCACAGGCGCACACCCCTGCATGACATCAGGCGACGGCGATTTCGGTCGTCAGGGATTCGCGGTACATCAAGGCCAGGTCGGCCAGGGCCGCCTTGGCGGTCTGGTTGCGGGTTTCAAACGCCACCAGGCCTTTCCAGTTGGTTTCGACAATGGCCTGCATGACGTCGGCGTAGTCGCAGTTGCCGTCGTGAATGCCGAAGTGCTGGTCTTGCACGCCGTTGTTGTTGCTGAAGGAAATGCCCTTGATCAAGTGGTGATACTTGCGCACCACGGCCGCCGGCAGACCGTCCTCGATGTTGGCGTGGCCGGCATCGAGGAAGAAATACACGTTGTCGTGGGCCTGCAGGCGCTCGAACACAAATGCGTATTCAGCCTCATGGGTAAAGATGTAGTGGAAAGGACGATAGTTGACGTAGTTGGACAGGTTTTCCAGGTAGATGTCCGTGCCCTTGGTCGCCGCATAAGTGGCCAGTTCCTGGACGGACTTGAGGTAATGCTCCAGCGCCACTTTCTTGGCCTTGAGCACCATTTTCGGCTCGACGATGCAGCCACCGTGAATGATCAGCGGCGCGCCGAGGCGACTGGCGATATCGATCTCTTGCTTGACATAGGCCACCGCCGCCACGCGAAACGCCTCGACGTCACTGCCCAGCGGCGCCTTGAAGTTGCCATGGAACACCGGCTTGACCCCACTGGCGGCGATCTGCGCCAACAGGCTTTCGATGCGCGCATCGGTCCAGTCGTCGACCATTTCGCCGAACAGGCTGCCGTCGACATACCAATGGGTGCACTGCCCTTCAATGGCGGCTTGCAGGCCCTGTTCCGCGGACAGGTATTTCTGGTGGGCCACACCGGTGCAGAACGGTACGGCGGGGTTGATCAGTTTGCTTTCCATGGAGCGATTCCTTTCGTTGATGGAGGGTCAGGCGGTGACAGCGTCAGCGAGTTCGATGGCCATGAAATCGGCCTTGGTCACGCCGCAATCCGGGCATGTCCAGTCTTCAGGCACCTCTTCCCAAGGGGTGCCGGCGGGAATTCCGTCCTCCGGAATGCCCAATGCTTCTACGTACATAAAACCGCAGGGTGCACACATATAAGTCTTCATGAGAGTGCAGAATCCATTGCTCGCGTATAGGAAATTTCGCCAACTCCTGGCGAGATGGCGCGCAGTCTAGGGCAATGGCATTGCGCCAGGCAGGTAAAGTGATGCCTAATCCCGCCTGACTTCACCGGTAAAAGCACCGGCAAACATAAGGACATTTCATGTTGGTATCGGCCATCGCCTTTGTGGAAGGCACACCCAAGGTCCAGCAGATCGTGGATGCGTTCAGCCAGGCCATCGAGGCCGGTGAATGGGCACCCGGCAGCAAGTTGCCGTCGGTGCGCGAGCTGACCGAAATCCTCGGTGTCAGCAAGTTCACCCTCAATGAGGCCCTGGACCGTCTACGCGGGCGGCACCTGCTCACGTCCAGCCAGGGCCGGGGCTATTTCGTCGCGATGGACAGCGCGCGCCCGGCGTCGGTGGCCTGGGTCGACCTGCTGCCCCAGGACCTGCTCAGCGTATTGCGCCGGCCACTGGCCACTGCCAGTGGGGAGCTGCGCCCCGGTGGCGGGCACTTGCCGGAGGACTGGCTGAACGGCGAAGCGATCCGCCAGGCCATGCGCAGCGTGGTGCGCGCGCCGTCGCTGCGCATCGCCGGGCTCGGCACGCCGGCCGGGCTGTTGCCGTTGCGCCAGGCGCTGCAACAGAAACTCCACGGCGAAGGCCTGTCGGTGCCGGTGGAGCAGATCATCACCACCCCCAACACCGTGCAGGGCCTGGACATGCTCATGCGCCTGCTGGTGCGGCCCGGCGACACGGTGCTGCTGGACGCGCCGTGCTACTTCAACTTCCACGCCAACCTGGCCCTGCATGGCGTCAAGGTGGTGACGCTCGAACGCCGCCCCGACGGCTTCGACTTCACCGCCCTCGAACACCTGCTGGCCGAACACCGGCCCAGCCTGTACCTGACCACCAGCGTGCTGCATAACCCGACAGGCCATTCCTTCAGCCCCAGCCAGGCGTTTCGCCTGCTGCAACTGACCCAGCAGTATCACTGCCATATCGTCGAGGATGACCTCTACGGCGACCTGCACCCCAACCCACCGCCACGCCTGGCCGCCGTCGCCGGGCTGGACCAGGTCACCTACCTGTCGGGATTCTCGAAGATCCTCAGCGCCAATACCCGCGTCAGCTTCGTGGTGGCCGCGCCACAACTGGCCGCCAACCTGACCAACATGAAGTTGATGAGCGGCGGCGTGACCTCGGAGCTGTTCGAGCAGATCGTGTACCGCATGCTCAGCGAAGGCAGTTATGCCAAGCACCGCAAGCGCATGGTCCAGCGCCTGATGGAAGCCGGCGGGCGCGTCGAGCAATGGCTCAAGCGCTGCAGCTGCGAACTGCCGATGGCTTTCGAAGGCGGCATGTTCATCTGGGCGCGCCTGCCGCCGGGGGTCAACGGCGAACTGCTGGCCCAGCAAGCCCTGAAGCGCAGCATGGTGCTGGCGCCCGGCTTGCTGTTTGGCTATGACCCGGCTCATCGGGACTTGATGCGCTTCAATGTGGCTCACAGTGATGAGCCACGGGCGCAGCGGGTATTTGAAGCGCTGCTGCGCCAGGAGCTTGCGCAACGCGGAGGACGAAACGTTTAGATCAAACCTCGCTAATCTGTTTTTTTAACGATTCAATCCCCACCCTTTGGTCAGGCTGTACTAGCATACGTCTCGGCGGGCAGCACTATCACTGCAGGTTATTCGCATTGGCTAGTCTCTTAATCCCCGTCGCTATAAGACCGAATACCTGCATCCGAAACTCATGGACGAATTGATGAACTCACACCTGTTCCCACATATAGGCAAGGTCATCGCCAGCACCGGCAGTCGCCACTTCCCACGTATGCTGCATGACCTGATCCTCACCCAACTGGCAGTGGACGCCACCCATATCACGCAACTGCGAGTGAGTGCCGCTGGCCACACTCGCCGCAGGATCAGTCCGGTCTATACCGACTCGGCAGTGGCGCTGGGCGAAGAGCAACCGGCCGCCCAGCTGCACCTCACCCGCCGTAAGGACGATGTGCGGTATGTGCTGTCGGTGTACCGCTCGCACCAGTCCGAGACCTTCTCGGCGCAAGAGCGCAGCATGCTGGAGGATTTCTCCACGCTGCTGCTGCCCATGGTGGAAAACCACATCAGCGCGATCCAGCCATGCCCCCCAGGCAATACGCCGCAGGAACCGCAGAACCAGGGCATCGAGACCTTGCGGCGGCGCATTCAGGAGCGCCTCGTGCAATCGGGGTTGACCCTGTCCAACCGTGAACTGGAAGTGTGCGTAGGCCTGCTGGCCGGGCGCACCGCGCCGGAGTTGGCCGAACAGTTGGCACTGAAGGTCAACACCATCGAGAGCTACCTCAAGCGCGCGGCGATCAAACTGGGCATCAGCGGACGGCATTCGTTGTTGAGGTGGATGTATGCCACCGAAGACAGCACCAGTCTCTAAGCCGACATCGGTCCAAATGTGGGAGGGGCTTGCCCCCGATAGCGGTGTATCAGCTTGCCTATGCATTGACTGACACACTGCCATCGGGGGCAAGCCCCCTCCCACATTGGTTACTCATTGGCAGATAGAGATCAGTCCCGGGCCAGTGCCTCGGTCGGGTCCAGCCGCGCCGCATTGCGCGCAGGCCTTCGTACCACCAGCCTCTAAGCCGACATCGGTCCAAGGGTGGGAGGGGGCTTGCCCCCGATAGCGGTGTATCAGCTTGCTTATGCATGGACTGACACGCTGCCATCGGGGGCAAGCCCCCTCCCACATTGGTTACTCATTGGCAGATAGAGATCAATCCCGGGCCAGTGCCTCGATGGGGTCCAGCCGCGTCGCATTGCGCGCAGGCCTTCGTACCACCAGTCTCTAAGCCGACATCGGTCCAAATGTGGGAGGGGGCTTGCCCCCGATAGCGGTGGGTCAGCTTGCCTATGCATTGACTGACACACTGCCATCGGGGGCAAGCCCCCTCCCACATTGGTTACTCAATGGCAGATAGAGATCAGTCCCGAGCCAGCGCCTCGATGGGTCCAGCCGCGTCGCATTGCGGGCAGGCATTCGTACCACAAGCCTCTAAGCCGACATCAGTCAAAAGGTGGGAGGGGGCTTGCCCCCGATAGCGGTGGGTCAGCTTGACTATGCATTGACTGACACACTGCCATCGGGGGCAAGCCCCCTCCCACATTGGTTACTCATTGGCAGATAGAGATCAATCCCGAGCCAGTGCCTCGATGGGGTCCAACCGCGCCGCATTGCGCGCCGGCACGAAGCCGAACACGATGCCGATCAGCGTGGAGCAGGCAAACGCGGTGATGATCGAGCCCAGGGAAAACACCATTTCCCACTCCTTCACGAACAGCGAAAACAAATAGCCGATGGCATAGGACAGCGAGATACCGATAATCCCGCCGATCAGACACACCATCACCGCCTCCACCAGAAACTGCTGGCGAATATCCGATTGCCGCGCCCCTACGGCCATGCGGATGCCAATCTCGCGGGTGCGTTCGGTGACCGACACCAGCATGATATTCATCACGCCGATGCCACCCACCAACAACGAAATCACCGCGATCAATGACAACAGCAGCGCCAGCGAGCGGCTGGTTTTCTGCACCGTCTGCATGATGCTGTCGAGGTTGTTGGTGAAGAAGTCCTTGGTGCCGTGGCGTTGCAGCATCAGCTTATTGACGTTGTCCTCCACCACCTTGCTCGGCTGGCCGTCCTTGATGCGCACGGTGATGCTGTCCAGATGGCGCTGCCCCAACAGGCGCCCCGCCGCCGTCTCATACGGTACCCACACGTTCAGCACCTTGCTGGCGGCGAACAGGTTCTTGTTGTCCGCCGTCACCCCGATCACCGTGCACGGCAGGTTGCCCACCAGGATCACCTGGCCCAGGGGGTCGACGTTCGCCCCGAACAGGCGATGCCGGGTGTTGTGGTCGATCACCACCACCTGTGCCTGACGCCGTGCATCACTTTCGCTGAAGGCGATACCGGCTTCGAGCTTCACGCCCTTGACCTTGAAGTAGCGGTCGCTGACGCCGTTGACCTGTGCATCCACGTCGATATTGCCAAAGCGCAGCAACAGGTTGCGCCCCACCACCGGGGTAGCGCTGTCGACGTAATACAGCTGGTTCAACGCATCCACATCTGACGGCATCAGGGTCTCGATGGCCGAGGCGCGGCTGTCACCGAAACTGGTGCCGGAAAAGATATCGATGGTGTTGCTGCCGATGGCCTGGATGTCCTTGAGCACATAACGCTTGGCGCCCTCGCCGATGGCCGAGATCGACACCACCGAGGTGATGCCGATGACGATACCGAGCATGGTCAGCAAGGTGCGCATGCGATGGGAAATCAGCGCGACCCAGGCCATGTTGAACGCTTCCTTGAACAACCCCAGGCTGGCCACCAGGCGCCGCGCGCCGCTGCGCCGGGGCTCGAGCGGCGCTTCGCCGGGCAGCTCCAGGCCGGCACTGTCGTTGACCTTGTCGCTGACAATCTCGCCGTCGCACACCTCGACGATACGCTGGGCATTGGCCGCCACCTTGGGGTCGTGGGTGACGATGATCACCGTGTGCCCGGCCGCGTGCAGCTCGGCGAGGATACGCATCACCTCCTTGCCGCTGTGGGTATCGAGGGCGCCGGTGGGTTCGTCGGCCAGGATCACCTCGCCGCCATTCATCAAGGCCCGGGCGATACTCACGCGCTGCTGCTGCCCACCGGACAACTGGCTCGGCCGATGGGTGACATGCCCCGACAGGCCCAGGCGCGCGAGCAACTCCCGCGCGCGGCTGTGGCGCTGGCCTTCCGGGATGCCGGCATAGATCGCCGGCATTTCCACGTTGTGCAAGGCACTCAGGTGCGCCAGCAGGTGGTAGCGCTGGAAGATAAACCCGAAGTAATCGCGGCGCAGTTCCGCCAGTTGCTCATCGCCCAGGGAACGGGTTTCGATGCCGTTGATTTTGTAGCTGCCGGCGGTGGCGTAATCCAGGCCGCCGAGGATGTTCATCAATGTCGATTTACCCGACCCCGAGGCGCCGATGATCGCCAGCATTTCCCCGGCGTGAATGGTCAGGTCGATGCCCTTGAGCGCGATGAATTCGCGCTCGCCGGCCATGAAACTGCGGGTGATGCCCTTGAGCTCCAGCAGAGGTTGAGTCATGGCTCAATTCCCCGCCACGGCAGGCGAGGCGTCGCCAATCACCACCTTGTCGCCCTCGACCAGGCCGTCGAGGATCTGCACCTTGACGTTGTTGTTGATACCGGTCTTCACCTCACGCACCTGCGCCCTGCCCTTGGCGTCGAGTACCCGCACTGCATAGCCGCCCTCGGCATTGCGCGCGCCCAGCGCCGCCACCGGCATCATCAGCGCAGCCTCGGCGGTGTCGAGCACGATACGCACCTGGGCGGTCATGGCGATGCGCAAGCGGTGGTCGGGGTTGGGCACATCGAACAGCGCGTTATAAAACACCGCCGTATTCTGCTTGGGCGCACCGGCGGTCTGGGTTTCGAGGAAATTCTGCGGTGCCGGTTCAGTGCCACGCAGCTTGGCGTAGTAGCGCTTGTCGGCCTCACCGAGAATAGTGAAATACACCTGCTGGCCGGGGCTGATATGAATCACATCCGCTTCCGACACCTGGGCCTTGACCGTCATCGTGTCCAAATCGGCCAGCTTGAGCAGCACCGGCGCCAACTGGTTGGCGATGACCGTCTGGCCTTCCTGGGTAACGATACCCACCACATCGCCGTCAATCGGCGCATTGATACGGGTATAAGCCAGGTTGACCTTGGCCGTGTCGATCTGAATGTGCGCGCTCTTGATCTGCGCATCCAGCGACAGCAGATTGGCCTGCTGCACCTGAAAGGTCGACTCGGCGTCCTCGAAATCCTGGCGCGACACCGACTCATCGGCCTGCAAGCCCTTGTAGCGCTCATACACCGACCTGGCCTGCTTGACCTGCGCCGCCGTGGCGCGGCGTTGAGCCTGCAGATTCTCCTCATCGACCTGGGCCTTGCGCAGCGTGTTCTGCAGAATCAGCGGATCGATTTCAGCCAGCCACTGGCCTTTCTTGACCTTGTCACCGACCTTGACCTTGAGCGACTTCAACTGACCGGAAACCTGCGCCCCCACATCGACCTGCTTGACGCCCTCCAACAGGCCGGTGGCGAGAACGGCGTTTTCAATATCGCCGCGTTCAACCGTGGCCGTGAGGTACTGGGGCGCATCGGCAGGCGCCTTGACGGTGTAAATGATCAAGCCGATGGCAACCGCCAGCACTGCGAATATACCGATTTTGCGTAACTTAGACGTTTGCATAAATGACCATAGAATTGAGCTTTTTAATTGAGCATGGAAATCCACATAACGCTGCAGCAACCAACCCTAACCACGATGCGCAGCGAGTCGCTCTTGATCTGGCTTCTGATCTTGATCTCAGGCGCCCCGTCAAACCACGCTGGCCGAACGCAGGCTTGAATCCGTGGGTAACCCGGCAGGACGCCGGGTTAGCCGCACTGGGCCATGGATGGCCCATTGCGGCGGCCCACGGATTCAAGCCGGAGAGAGGGCACACCGAGCATGAGCGAGGTGCCGAGTGGTGGGGCAAGAGCGTTTTGCTTACTTTTGCGCTTTTCAAAAGTGAGCCGCTGTAAGAGCGGAACCCATAGCAGCCGTTACCGCAGAAACGGATATGTACTCGGTCTGATCCAACACCCTGGTCGGCCCTGAGGCCGCCATCGGGGGCAAGCCCCCTCCCACATTTGGACCGAGGTGTGCCAGATGGGTAACCGTTGGCTGACAGGCCGCCATGAGGAACAAGCCCCCTCCCACATTTGAACCGAGGTGTATCAGGAACAACCCCCTTCCCACATTGGGTGGCCATCAAGACACCACCTCCCCAACCACAACCCCCTCAACCCACCACCTGGCCAACGCCGACACATTCGGCGCCTTGAGCAAAGTGAAATGATTCCCCCCGCCATACCAAACCTGCAACCCACGCCCCTGCCCGCGCCACCCCTCAATCATCAACCCCTGCTCACGCTGATTACCCGCCGCATCCAGCGCCGGGTCCCGCGCCAGCACCAAACGCACCACCCCGTCATACCGCGCCTGCGGCCGATACACCGTACGCAACGCCGCCGCATAAGTCCGCGCCGGGCCAACCATCGCATCCCCGGCAGACCGCGCCGGCAACAACCCAACCCCAACCATCCCCGCATGCAACGCCTGGCGCTGCGCCACCTCATCACTCGCGGCAAAATCCAGCGGATCGATCCCCAGGGATCTCCCGGCCGCCAACTGCATCGCCTCGATCAAACGCAACAACGCCGCCGTCGACGTATACGGCCGCCCCACCACACCATTACCCCCCGGCGACTCACTGTCGATCACCGTCAACGACGCCACCTCGCGGCCCATCGCCTGCAAGCGCAGCGCCATTTCCAGCGCGACCCAGCCGCCAAACGAATGCCCGACCAGATGCACCGGCCCCGCCGGGCACTCATGAATTAGCGCGGCCAGATAACACTGCGCCGCCGCTTCCACCTGACTGTGCGGCACCGCTTCACCGTCCAGCCCGCGCGGCTGCAGGCCATACAACGGCCAGTCCCGCCCCAGCGCCTCGCTCAAGCCGACGAAGCCGGTCACGCTGTCGCCCGCACCGGGTACACAGAACAGCGGTGCATGCCCGGCTCGGCCGCTCTGGATGCGCAACACCGGCTGATGCACCGCGCAACCCTGCGGCGCAGCGGCCAGCAACGCCACCGACATCGCCCGCCCCAGGCCCTGAATATGCGGAGCCTGCATCATGCTCTGGTGATCACCCGGCACCTGCACCTGGCGCAATTGCCCCGGCGCCAGCACCGCGTCCCAGCCCAGCGCCCTGCTGCGCCGCGACAGCTCGGTAGGCCGCTGCTCGGCACTGAACAGATGCACCGGGATCGGCAGCGGGAACAGGCTGTAATGGGCCAGCGCATGCCCATGCCCGACTTCGCGTTCAAGAAAGCTCACCAGGTCCGCGTCCGCAGCTTCCGCCATTTGCGCGTATAGCAGACCTTGATCGCGACAGCGTTGCAGCAGGCTCGCAAAGTCCAGCTGTCCAATCTGCGCTTCCAGTTGTTCCAGGCTCGCCAGTTCATCCACCCCTCCCTGTGCTTTCCAATACGCCGTGCACTGCAACAGCAAATGCCGCTTGAGCGCATCCGGCCCGCTCCAGCGCGCCTTGCCCTGATCGGTCATGCGCGGCACATAGCTGTCGATCAGGCCGAGAAACGCCACCGGCTCATCGAGCCCCAGCAGTTGCATGGCGACTTCATAAGCCAGCACCCCGCCAAAGGACCACCCCGCGACGCGGTAAGGGCCATGGGGTTGAAGACCACGGATCAACCCGACCATGCGCGCCGCCAGGCCTTCCAGGGTGTTCAGGTGCGAATCGCCGAGCGGCACCCCCGGCAGGCCGTAGATGGGGTAATCGCCGGGCAGGTGCTGGCCCAGCGCGGGAAAATAAACGTCCATGCCACTGAATTCGTGGACCAGGAATAACGGCGCCTGCGTGCCGCTTGCACGCACGGTAATCACCGACGGGTCACGCACAGGGGCTTCGCTGCGCTGACGCAGCATCGCGGCGATGCCCGCCACGCTGGCATGCTGGAACAGCTCGGCCAGCGACACCGGCAAACCGGCTTCCTCAAGCAGGGTGACCAGGCGAATCGCCAACAACGAATGCCCGCCCAGTTCGAAGAAACTGTCATGCCGCCCCACCTGCTCAAGCTTGAGCACCTGCGCCCATAGTTGCGCCAACGTCTGTTCCAGCGCGTCGGCGGGCGCTTCAAACCCACCACTGACCAGCGCGTCATACGCGGGCACCGGCAAAGCCTTGCGGTCGACCTTGCCGTTGGCCGTCAACGGCAGCCGGTCCAGTGCCACATAGGCCGATGGCCGCATGTACTCCGGCACTTGCTCCTGCAAGTGGGCGCGCACCTGATCCACGCCAACGGCGTCTGCGGCCCACGTGAAGTAGGCCACCAGACGCTTGTCACCCGGCACGTCTTCGCGCGCCATGACCACCACATCCTGGATGCCCGCAAAGGTCGCCAGCCGCGCCTCGATCTCACCCAGTTCGATGCGGAAACCGCGAATCTTCACCTGATCATCGTTGCGCCCGATGCACTCCAGCACGCCATCCGCCGTCCAGCGCCCGAGGTCGCCGGTGCGGTACAGCAAGGCGCCGGGGTTGAACGGGTCGTGCACGAATTTTTCAGCGCTCAGTTCAGCACGATTCAAGTACCCCTTGGCCACGCCGTCGCCGCCAATGCAGATTTCTCCAGTGACGCCCAACGGCAGCAGCTGCAATTGCGCATCCAGCACATGCACCTGGGTATTGGCAATCGGCCGACCGATCGGCACGCTGTCGGCGTCGTCGGCCACGGCGCGCACTTCATGGGTGGTGGCGTAGGTGGTGGTTTCGGTCGGGCCATAGCAGTGCACCAGGCGCAAGGCCGGTGCCTGCGCCAACAGGCTGCGGAACGCCGCCGGGTCGGCGCGCTCGCCACCGCACAACAGAATGCGCAGGCCGGCCAGGGCCTGGGGAATCATCTGCACGTACTGGTTGAACAGCGCGGTGGTGACGAACAGCACCGTCACCCCTGCAAGCTCGGCGCCGAATGCCAGCGGGTCGAGCAAGGTGGCGTGGTCGATCACTTGTACCTGGCCCCCGTTGAGCAACGGGCCCCACACGTCCATGGTGCTGGCGTCGAACGCCGGGTTGGAGGCGAACGCCACCCGATCATGGGCATTGAAGTCGGCGTAGCCGTTGTTGAGCACCAGCCGCGTGATGCCGCGATGGGGCACCAGTACGCCTTTGGGCGTGCCGGTGGAGCCGGAGGTGTACATGATGTACGCCACGCTGTCCGAGGACTGCGACAGGTCGGGATTGTGGCTCGGTTGCGGGGCCAGGGCCAGGCGGTCCACGTCCAGGCGCTGCGCTGCGAAGGCCACCTCGGCATCGCTGCGCGTCAACAGCCAGGTCGCGCCGCTGTCCTGCTGCATGAAGCCCTGACGCTCGGCGGGTGCGTTGATGTCCAACGGCACATAGGCGGCGGCGCATTTGAGGATCGCCAGTTGGCTGACCAGCAAATCCAGGCCGCGCGGCAGCAGCAGCGTGACGGTATCGCCGGGCCGCACACCCAGGCCCGCCAGGTGATGAGCCAACTGGTTGGCCCGCGTATTCAGTTCGCCATAGCTCAGCCGCTGCTCGCCATGCACCGCCGCCAGCGCGTCGGGACGCGCCTGGGCCTGGGCTTCGAACAGGCGCTGTACCGTGTGCTCACGCGGGAAAGTGCGGGCAGTCGCGTTGAAGTCCAGCAGTTGCTGGCGCTCCGTCGCCGGCAGAATCGGCACGCAACCGATGGCGATATCGCTGTGGCTTTCCAGCGCCTGCACCATGTGCTCCAGGGCCACCTGCAGGTACGCGCACAAACGCTCGGCACCCGGCCCCGCGGCCTTCAAGGTGAAGCCTTCACCGAGGTCATCCACGCTCAATGACAGGCCGTAGTTGGTCTGCTCCTGGGCCTTGAGCAACTCAATGCCTTGCCACGCCTGCGCCTCGCCGCCTGTTTGCGGCGCGCTGTGACGGTAGTTGAACAGCACGTCGAACAGCGGCGTGGTCGCGGGCACGTCGCTGCAACGCTGGGCCAGGGCCAACGGTGCATGCTCGTGGCTGAGCAGTTGACTCAGGCGCGCGTGGGTAGCGCGCAGCGCATCGCGCACCGCGTGATCGCCCAGGTCGACCCGCAGCGGCAGGGTATTGATAAATACGCCCATGGCGCGCTCGGCGCCTTCACCGCCCTGCAGGCGACCGAGCATCACCGTGCCGAACACCACGCTTTGCCGCCCGGACGCCTTGCCCAGTACATGGCCCCAGCCCAGGTGCAGCAGGCTCGCCGCGCTGACGCCCGACTGGCGGGCCTGTACGCGCAGGCGCCGGCTCAAGCCCGGATCGAGGGTCAGGCGGACGCTTTGCACAGCGCCGGCAATCTGCACCTGGGTCGGCTCACCGATGTCACCGAGCATCTTGCGGAAAAACGTTTCGTGGTCGCGCTCGATCAGGCAGGTCTGCGCCACATAGTTGCGATACGGCACCGCCGCACCCAGCTCGTCCTCGCGCCCCAGCAAAAACGCCTGCATTTCGTGTTGCAGAATCTCCAATGCCACATGGTCCATAACCAGATGATGGAACAGCAGGGTCGCGACCACGCGTTGCGCCTGCTCGCTGTACACCAGACGCATCAGCGGCGCCTGGTCCAGCGCCAGGCGCTGCGGCAGCGGCGCACTTTCGACGCGCAATTGAGCCTTGCGCCACACCACCTGCACCGGTTGCTCCAGGCCCTCCCAGTGGAAGGATGAGCGCAGGATGTCGTGCCGTTCGATCACCGCCTGTAGCGCACGGGCAAACGCGTCCAGGCGCGTACGACTGTCGAAGCCGAACTGCGCCTGCAGCACGTAGGCGTCGTCGCCCTGCACCGCCCGATGCTGATAGAGCATGCCCGCCTGCAAGGGGGCCAGCGGGTAGATGTCCTGCACATTCGCCGCACCGCCCGGGATGACGGCGACGATGCGTTCGATGGCGCTCGCGTCGAGCTTGATCAGCGGCAGCATCGCCGGGGTGATGTGCGCACAGTCGGTCGCGATGCCATTGACCGGCACCGCCACCTCGCGCCCGCTGCCCAGGGCTGCAGCCAGTGCCGCCAACGTCGGCTGGCCGAACAGCACTTTCACATCCGCCGTCAGGCCCAGGCGGCGCATGCGCCCCATCAGGCTGACGGCCAGCAGCGAATGCCCGCCCAGTTCGAAAAAGTTATCGTGGCGCCCTACCCGCTCCACGTTCAGCAGCTCGGCCCACAGGCTGGCCAGGGCGATCTCGGTATCGCCCTGGGGCGCTTCATACTCGCGCAACGCCTGCGCCTCCACGCCCGGTTCCGGCAGTGCCTTGCGCTCCAGCTTGCCGTTGGGGCTCAGCGGCAGCGACTGCAGATGCACGAAGATCGCCGGCACCATGAATTCCGGCAGATGCTGCAACAGATGCGCGCGCAGGGCGTCAGTCTCGCAGCAGACGCCGGTGTAATACGCCACCAGACGCTGCTCGCGGGCAATCACCGCGGCTTCGTTGACCGCCGGGTGCTCAGTCAGGCGTGCCTGGATTTCCCCCAGTTCGATGCGCAGGCCGCGAATTTTCACCTGGTCGTCGTTGCGTCCCAGGTACTCGATCGTGCCGTCCGGCCAATAACGTCCGAGGTCGCCGGTGCGGTACATCCTGCCGGCCATGAACGGGTCGTCGAGAAAACGCTCGGCAGTCAGCTCGGGGCGGTTCAGATAGCCCCGCGCCACCTGCACGCCGGCAATGAACAGTTCGCCCACCACGCCCTGTGGCACCGGCTGCAACTGTGCGTCCAGCAGGTACAGGCGGGTGTTGGCAATCGGCGTGCCGATGGGCGTGTTGTCCGGGGTGTGCGGGCCGCCGCAGTTCCAGGCGGTCACATCCACCGCCGCTTCGGTCGGGCCGTAGAGGTTATGCAATTGGCTACCCGGCAACTGCTGCTTGAAGCGGCGTACCAGACTGCCCGGCAACGCCTCCCCGCTGCATATCACGCGCACCAGCCCGGCCGCCGGGCGCACATCGCCGTGGGCCAGGAACACATCAAGCATCGAAGGCACGAAGTGCAGCGTGGTGATGTGCTCAGCTTGGATCACTTCACACAGGTACTCAGGCTCCTTGTGTCCGCCCGGCCGCGCCATCACCAGGCGAGCGCCGGTGAACAGCGGCCAGAAAAACTCCCACACCGACACGTCGAAGCTGAACGGAGTTTTCTGCAACACCGTATCGCTGGCGTCGAGCGCGTATTCGTCCTGCATCCACAGCAAGCGGTTGACCACCCCGGCGTGTTCGTTGATCACGCCCTTGGGCTGGCCGGTGGAGCCGGAGGTGTAGATCACGTAGGCGGTCACGCCCGCCACAGCCGGGTTGTCGATAGGCTGGTGTTGCCAGGTCGGCTGGTCCAGGTCGACCACCGTTGCCGCGCCCAGCAAGCCCCGGGTGCTGCCCTGGGCCAGCACCACCGCCGGTGCGCTGTCTTGCAGCATGTAGGCCAGGCGCTCCAGCGGATAGGCCGGGTCCAGCGGCACATAGGCGGCGCCGGCCTTGAGGATCGCGTACAGGCCGATGACCATGTCCACGCCGCGCTCGACGCAGATCGCCACGCGCGTATCCGGTTGCACGCCGAGGGCCAGCAGATGATGGGCCAACTGATTGGCGTGCGCGTTCAGTTGGGCATAGGTCAGGTGCTGCTCACCGGCCTGCACGGCAATCGCGTGCGGCGTGCGCAACACTTGCGCTTCGAACAGGCCATGCAAGGTCTGCTTGAGGTCGTAGTCCACGGCGGTGGCGTTGAAATCGAACAGCAGGTGCTGACGTTCGCGCTCATCCAGCAGCGGCGCGTGTTCCAGCACCGCCTGGTCGTTATCGACCATGGCCTGCAACACGCGGGTGAAATAGCCGACATAACGCAGCATCGTCGACTCGTCGAACAGCGCCACCGCATATTCCAGCGCGCCCAGGACACTGCCCTGCACTTCGCCCAGGTTCAGCGACAGGTCGAACTTGGCAAAGTGGCTGTTCTCCACAATGCCTTCCAGGGCCAGGTCGCCCAGGGCCAGGGTTGGCGCGCTGCTGTCCTGCCAACTGAACAAGGTCTGGAACAGAGGGCTGTGGGACAGGCTGCGCGGGGGTCGAGTGATTTCCACCACCTGCTCGAACGGCAGGTCCTGATGGGCCTGGGCCGCCAGCGTCAGGGCCTTGACCCGCGCCAGCAAGGCCTCGGTGCTCAGCTCGCCGGAGGTATCGATACGCACCGCCAGGGTGTTGACGAACAGCCCGATCAAGCCTTCCACCTCGGTGCGCGTGCGGTTGGCCACCGGCGTACCGACCACCAGGTCATGCTGCCCGGACAAGCGCGCCAGCAAAGACGCCCAGGCGCTCAGCAAGGTCATGTACAGCGTGGTGCCATGGCGCTGGCTCAAGGCCTTGAGCCCGGCGGTCAGGCGTTCATCCAGGCGCACCTCGACGCTGCTGCCGGCGTAGTCCTGCTGCGCCGGACGCGGGCGGTCAGTGGGCAAGGTGAGCAAGGCCGGCGCGCCGGCCAGGGCCTGTTGCCAATAGCTGCTCTGGCGCTGCAGCACTTCGCCGCTCAACCACAGGCGCTGCCACACGGCAAAGTCGGCGTACTGGATCGGCAACGGCGGCAACGGGTCGGCGTGACCGTGGCTGAACGCCTGGTACAGCGCCATCAGTTCGCGGGTGAGCACGCCCATCGACCAGCCGTCGGAGACGATGTGGTGCAGGGTCAGCAGCAACACGTGGTGATCGTCGGCCATCACCACCAGACGCCCGCGCAGCAGTGGGCCGCGCTCAAGGTCGAACGGCGCCGAGGCTTCGCCGTGGATCAGCGCGTCCAGCGCCTGCTGCGGCTGCGGATGGCGGCGCAGGTCCTGCACCTGCAGCGGCAACATGTCTTCGGCCGGCACGATCAGCACCTGAGCCTCGTCGCCGTGCTGGGCGAAGCGACTGCGCAGGGTTTCATGCCGCGCGACAATCCGCGCCAGAGCACGTTGCAGCGCCTGCACATGCAAGTGCCCCCGCAGACGCAGGCCGATGGGAATGTTGTAGGCGGTGTTGGCGCCCTCCATCAAGGCCAGGAACCACAAGCGTTGCTGGGCAAATGACAACGGCAGCTCAGCGTCGCGATTGGCCGGCAGGATGTCCGGCAAGGTGCTGCGACCGGCGCGCGCCAACAGCTCGGCAACGGCCGCCAGTTCGGCGTTGGCGAACAAGTCGCCCAGCACCAGCTCCACCCCCAGGCGCTGGCGCACCTGGGACACCATGCGCATGGCCAGCAGCGAATGCCCGCCCAGCTCGAAGAAGTGATCGCGCCGCCCAACCCGCTCCACTTGCAACACGTCGGCCCAGATCTGCGCCAACACGCTTTCGATCTCGCCCAGCGGCGCCTCGTATTCACGACTGAATACCGCAGCCATATCCGGCGCCGGCAGTGCCTGGCGGTCGAGCTTGCCGTTGGCGGTCAGGGGCAGCGTGTCGAGCTTCATGAACGCCACCGGCACCATGTAGTCCGGTAGATGGGCCACCAGGTGCGCGCGGATATCAGCGACGGCCAGCGCATCCAGTTGCGGGCTTTCGGTGAAATACGCCACCAGCCGCTCTTCACGCACCAGCACCACCGCCTCCAGGATGCCCGGCAGTTGGTTGAGCCGGGTCTCGATTTCGCCCAGTTCGATGCGCATGCCACGGATCTTTACCTGGTCATCATTGCGCCCCAAATACTCCAGGTTACCGTCGGGCAGCCAGCGCGCCAGGTCGCCGGTGCGGTACATGCGCCCGCTGCTGAACGGGTCGCGCAGGAAACGCTCGGCGGTCAGCTCCGGGCGATTGAGATAGCCGCGCGCCACGCCCTTGCCGCCCACGTACAGTTCACCCGCCACGCCCAACGGCACCGGGCGCAGCTGTTCGTCCAGCAGGTAGACCCTGGCATTGGCGATGGGCTTGCCGATATGCAACGGCTGGCCCGCCTCGATCTTGCCGGCGGTGGCGACCACCGTGGCTTCGGTGGGGCCATAGTTGTTGATCAGCTCGAAGCGCTGCGCGCGCCCGAACCGGCGCAGGCGATCGCCGCCGATCAGCAGTGTGCGCAGGGTCGGGTGTTCGATGTTCTGGCTGAAGGCGTACTCGGCCACCGGTGTCGGCAGGAAGCACACGTCCAGCGGTTGCGCGCACCACCAGGCGAGCAGCGCGTCGATGTCTTCAGCGCCGTCGTGGGCCGGCGGCAGGTGCAGGGTGGCGCCCGCGCACAGCGCCGGCCACACTTCCCAGGCCATCGCATCAAAGCCGAAACCGGCTACGCTGGCGGTATGCCGCCCGGCGCGCAGGTCGAAGGCGCTGCAATGCCAATCCACCAGGTTGGCCACGGTGTGATGCTCCACCATCACCCCTTTGGGCAGGCCGGTGGAGCCGGAGGTGTAGATCACATAGGCCAGGTTCGACGCCGTCATGGCCACCTCGGGATTGCTCGCCGCGTGGTGGTGCCAGGTGTAGCGGTCCAGGTTGATCACCGGCACCTCCAGCTCCGGCAGGCGCTCGAGCAACGCGTGCTGGGTCAGCACGGCCACCGGGGCGCTGTCGCTGAGCAGGTAGTTCAGGCGCTCGGCCGGGTGGGATGGGTCCACCGGCACATAACAGGCGCCGGCCTTGAGAATCGCCAGCAACCCGGCCAGGGTGTCCAGGCCACGGCGTGCGACGATGGCCACGCGGTCATCGGGCTTGACCCCCAGCGCCAGCAGATGATGGGCCAGCAGGTTGGCTTGCTGATTGAGTTCGGCGAAGCTCAGCGTGCGGTCCAGGCACACCGCCGCGATGGCATCCGGGGTCAGCGCGGCCTGGGCTTCGATGCGCGCGTGCAAGGTGCTGCCCTGGGGGAACACCGCCTGGGTTGCGTTGAACTGCTCGAGCAACAGGCGCTGCTCGGCCAGCGGCACCACCGGCAGTTGGTTAAGCGCGGTGTGCGGCGCCTGCACCAGGGCGCTTACCAGGTTTTCCAGTGCGGTTTGCAGGTAGGCGCAGACGCGGTGCGGGTCGACGGCGGTACTGGCGAGCAGACTCAGGCCGAAGCCCTCGCCGAGGTCATCCACGCTGAGGGTCAGCGGGTAGTTGGTGCGCTCTTCGGCCCGCAGCGCGGTGATGCCGTGCCATGCCGATACGGCCTCGGCACTGGCCGCCGCTGCGCTGTGACGATAGTTGAGCAGCGCACTGAACAGCGGCGTCGGCGCAACCACCGCGCTGCAACGCTGAGCCAGGGCCAACGGCGCGTGCTCATGGCGCAATAAGGTGGTGAGACGTGCGTGGGTGGCCTTGACCCCGGCGCACACATCCTGGGCGTCCACATCCACACGAAACGGCAAGGTATTGATGAAGATGCCCAGCGCGCGATCCGTGGCATGGCTGCCCTGCATGCGCCCCATCAACACCGTGCCGAATACCACCTGGGCCTTGCCGGCCAACACCCCGAGCACCTGGGCCCAGCCCATGTGAAACAGGCTGGCGGTACTCACCCCCAACTGGCGTGCCTGGGCGCGCAGGCGTCGCGCCAGTTCCGGCGCCAACGCCAGGCTGACCTCGGCAATGCCCCGCGCATCGCCCTGCACATCCTGCAGGCCGAACGGCAAGGTTGGCTCGCTGATATCGCCGAGCATCTGCCGGAAAAAGCTTTCGTGCGCCTGCTCGCTGATGCCCAGCCGCGCCTGCGCCACGTAGTTGCGAAACGGCACCGCCTGGCCCAGGGCGTCGCCCTGCCCCAACAGGCACGCCTGCATTTCATGGCACACCACTTCCAGCGCACTGTGGTCCAGCGCCATATGGTGGAACAGCAAGGTGGCGACAATGCGCCCATTGGCCGGGTCTTCGGCGCGTACCAGGCGCAACAGCGGCGCCCGGGTCACGTCGAGCCGGTAGTGGCGCGCATCGAACAGGTCGTGCAACTGCGCGGCAATATCGCCGTCGGCGGGGTCCAGCATCAACGCCTGCACCGGCAGGCGCGCCTGGCGCCACACCACTTGCGAAGGTTGTTCAAGGCCATCCCAGACTACCCCGGTGCGCAGGATGTCATGGCGGTCCATTACCCGTTGCAACGCCTGGGCGAATGCGTCGAAACGTTCCAGGCTGTCAAAGGCGAACTGCGACTGCATCACATACGGGTCGCCCTGCTCGGCACTGACGTGATGGAACAGGATGCCTTCCTGCAATGGCGCCAGCGGGTAGATGTCCTGGATATTGGCCACACCGCCGTCGACGGTGGCGACGATACGCTCGATCTCCTCCTGGGTCAGGGTGGACAAGGTCAACATGTCCGGGGTAATGCGCTCGGCGCCCGCCGGGATAGCGTTGGCCGGCACCTGCACCTCACCGGCTTTGGTTGCCGAATACTCACCGGCCTTGATCAGCTCGATCAGCGCCGGCTTGTGCTCGCGCAGCGCGGCGAGGATCAAAGGGTCGCTCAAGGCGTGCTTGTTGCCTTGCACCGACAACTGCTCGCCCTTCAGCGCCAGTTGCACGTCCTTGGTGTTCAGGGTTGCCAGCAGCTCGAGGATGTTCACAGGACGATCTCCATTCGTTCGGTCATTGCGGCGTAGCCGGCCAGGGTCGGTTGCTCGAACAACCCCCGCACATCGGCTTCCATGCCTTCCTGGCGCAAGCGCCCGATCAAGCTCACGGCGAGCAGCGAGTGCCCGCCCAGTTCAAAGAAGTTGTCATGCCGCCCGACCCGCTCCACCTTCAGCAGCTCGGCCCAGAGCCGGGCCAGCAGTATTTCGCAGTCGCCTTCGGGCGCCTCGTACTCACGCACGCTCAACGCCGCCATGCCCGGAGCCGGCAGCGCCTTGCGATCAAGCTTGCCGTTGGGGCTCAGGGGCATGGCCTCAAGGTGCACGAACAACGCGGGCACCATGAAATCCGGCAGGTGCTGCAAGAGCTGGCTGCGCAGCGCCTCGATGGCGGTGGCCGCGCCGGTGTAATAGGCGACCAGGCGATCTTCGCGGGCCACGACCACGGCATCCTTCACGGCGGGATGCTCGAGCAGGCGCGCCTGGATTTCTCCCAGCTCGATGCGCAGGCCGCGGATTTTCACCTGATCATCGTTGCGGCCCAGGTACTCCAGATTACCGTCCGGCAGATAGCGGCCCAGGTCGCCCGTGCGGTACATCCGGCCTTCGCTGAACGGGTCCTTGAGGAAGCGTTCGGCGGTCAGTTGCGCACGGTTGAGATAACCCCGCGCTACCTGTACGCCGCCGATGAACAGTTCACCCACGACGCCCAACGGCACCGGCTGCAACTGTTCATCCAGCACGTACATGCGCGTGTTGGCAATCGGCTTGCCGATCGGCGTGTTGTCCGGCACGTCGCTGCTTGCGCAGTTCCATGCAGTCACATCCACGGCGGCTTCGGTCGGGCCGTACAGGTTGTACAAACCGATGCCCGGCAGTTGTTGCTTGAAGCGCCGCACCAGGCTGCCCGGCAAGGCTTCGCCGCTGCACATCACACGCACCAGCCCGGCCGCCTGGCCGACATCGCCGTGGGCCAGGAATACATCGAGCATCGACGGTACGAAATGCAGCGTGGTAATCCGCTCGGCCTCGATCACGTCGCACAGGTACGCCGGTTCCTTGTGCCCGCCCGGACGCGCCATCACCAGGCGTGCGCCGGTCATCAGCGGCCAGAAGAACTCCCATACCGACACGTCGAAGCTGAACGGGGTTTTCTGCAGCACCGCATCCTGCGCCTTGAGGCTGTACGCGTCCTGCATCCACAGCAGGCGGTTGACCACCCCGGCGTGTTCGTTGATCACGCCTTTGGGCTGGCCGGTTGAGCCGGAGGTGTAGATCACGTATGCGGTGTGCCGGGCCGTGAGGCCAGGCACCTGGGGATTGCCGGCAGGCTGGTGCTGCCAGGTATCGTGGTCCAGATCAATGACCGGCACAGTGCCGAGCCATTCACGGTGTGCGCCCTGGGTGAGCACCACCACCGGCGTGCTGTCGTACAGCATGTAGGCGAGGCGCTCCTGCGGGTAGCCTGGGTCCAGCGGGACGTAACCGCCGCCGGCCTTGAGGATGGCGAACAGGCCGATGACCATCTCCAGGCTACGCTCCAGGCAAATGCCCACGCGCGTATCCGGCTGCACGCCGCACTCACGCAAGTGATGGGCGAGCCGGTTGGCGCGTTCGTTGAGTTGCTGGTAGGTGAGTTGCCGGTCGCCGGCCTTCACCGCAATTGCTTGCGGCGAGCGCTCGACCTGGGCTTCGAGCAGGCCGTGCAGGGTCTGCTCGAGGTTGTAGTTCACTTCGGTGGCGTTGAACTCGACAAGCAGCTTATGCCGCTCCGCCTGGCCCATCACCGGCAGGCGATTCAACGCCTGCTGCGGCGCCTGCTCCAGCGCGTGTACCAGGCCGGCCAGCGCAGTCTGCATATACCCGCAGACCCGTTGCGCATCCATGTGCGCCAGGGCGGTGACGTCATAACCGTTGCCAAGGTCATCCACGTTCAGGGTCAGCGGGTAGTTGGTGCGCCCGTCATTGACCAGGGTCTGCATGCCTTCCCAGGCGTGCTGCGCGTCCGCCGAACGGGTTGCGGAGCCGCGATGGCGGTAGTTGAGCATCGAACTGAACAACGGCGCCGGCGCCGACACCCCGCTGCAACGCTGGGCCAGCGCCAGGGACGCGTGCTCATGGCCGAGCAAGGCGGTCAGCCGCGCATGGGTGGCGCGCACCGCCTCGCGGGCGCCCTGGGCGTCGATGTCCAGGCGCAGCGGCAAGGTATTGATAAACACCCCCAGGGCCCGGTCGGCGCCCTCGCCGCCCTGCAGGCGCCCCACCAGCACGGTGCCGAACACCACACTGTGGCGTCCCGAGGTGGCAGCCAGCACTTGGCCCCAGGCCAGGTGGAACAGGCTCGCGCTGCTGACGCCGAGCAAGCGTGCCTGGGCGCGCAGGCGTCGGCTCAGCTCGCTGTCCAGGTGCAGGGTGTGCTCCTCGATGGCGTTACCGTCGCCGCGCACATCCTGCAAGCCGAACGGCAAGGTGGGTTCATCGACATCGCCGAGCATGTCGCGAAAGAACGCTTCATGTTCCTGCTCACTCACGCCCAGCCGCGCCTGGGCCACGTAGTTGCGGTACGGCATCGGTGCGGCGGCAGGCGCGGCGTGGCCCAGCAGGTAGCCCTGCATTTCGCGCAGCACCACATCGAACGCGGTGTGGTCCAGAGCGATATGGTGGTAAAGCAACACCGCCGCCACGCGCTGGTTGGCCGGATCGCGCGCATAGACCAGGCGGACCAGCGGCGCCTGACTGATATCCAGGCGATAGCGGCGCGCGTCAAAACGTTCATGCAGACCGGCGAGCACATCGCCGTGCAGTTGCAACTCCTGCACGCTCAATTGAGCGGTGCGCCACACCACTTGCAGCGGTTGTACCAAACCTTCCCACACCACCCCGGTGCGCAGGATGTCATGGCGGTCGATGACCTGCTGCAACGCTCGGGCAAAGGCCTGCACGCGCTCGATGCTGTCAAACGCCAAGTGCGATTGCAGCAGGTACGGATCGCCCCGCTCTGCGGTGAGGTAGTGGTAGAAAATGCCTTCCTGCAACGGCGCCAGCGGATAGATATCCTGCACATTGGCGGCGCCGCCGGGCACTTGGTCGATCACCAGGTCGAGCGTCGATTGCTCCAGCGTCACCAGCGACAGCATGTCCGCCGTGATGCGTTGGCAGCCGTCGGGAATACGATTCGCCGGCACCTGCACTTCACGGCCACTGCCCACGGCAGCGGCCAGCGCGGCCAGGGTCGGCTGGCTGAACAGCACGCGCACATCGGCGCTCAGGCCGACCTGGCGCATGCGCTCGATCAGGCTGACGGCCAGCAATGAGTGCCCGCCCAGTTCGAAGAAGTGGTCATGGCGCCCCACCTGCTCCACCTGCAGCACGTCGGCCCAGATCCGCGCCAGGCGGGTTTCCACTTCGCCCTGGGGCGCTTCGTAGTCACGGGTCAGCAGCGCGGCTTGATCGGGGGCCGGCAAGGCCTTGCGGTCCAGCTTGCCGTTGGCGGTCAGGGGCAAGGCCGCAAGTTTCACGTAGGCCACCGGCACCAGGGCCTCGGGCAGTTGCGCCTGCAGTTGTGCGCGCAGCGTTTCGATCGACAGCGCCTGGCGTTCGGTGAACCAGGCGATCAAGCGGCCTTCGCGCACCAGCACCACCGCTTCCGCCACGCCGTCGAGCGCGGCCAGGCGGCTTTCGATTTCGCCCAGCTCAACCCGCACGCCGCGCAGTTTGACCTGATCATCGTTGCGCCCCAGGTATTCCAGGTTGCCATCGGGCAGCCAGCGCACCAGGTCGCCGGTGCGGTACATGCGCCCGGGGTTGAACGGGTCTTGCAGGAAGCGCTCGGCGGTCAGGTCCGGGCGATTCAGGTAACCGCGCGCCACGCCGCGGCCACCCACATACAGCTCACCGGCCACGCCCACCGGCACCGGACGCAGGTGCGCATCCAGCACGTAGCTGGTGGCATTGGCGACAGGCCGGCCGATATGCAAAGGCTGTCCGGCACGCACACGCCCGGAGGTGGCGACCACCGTGGCTTCGGTGGGGCCGTAGTTATTGATCAGGGCAAACCGTCGTTCCTGGCTGAACTGGCGCAGGCGGTCGCCCCCGATCAGCAGCATGCGCAGGGTCGGGTGTTGCAGGTTCAGGCTGAAGGCGTACTCGGCCACCGGGGTGGGCAGGAAGCTCACGTCCAGCGGCTGCGCCAGCCACCAGGCCAACAGTTCGTCGATATTTTCATTGCCCACGCTGGCGGGCGGCAGGTGCAGGGTCGCGCCCACGCACAGCGCCGGCCAGACTTCCCAGGCCAGCGCATCGAAACCGAAACCGGCGACGCTGCTGGTATGGCTGGCAGCCCGCAGGCCAAAGGCCTCGCAATGCCAGTGCACGAGGTTTTCCACGTGGTGATGTTCCACCATCACGCCCTTGGGCTGGCCGGTGGAACCGGAGGTGTAGATCACGTAGGCCAGGTGCGCCGGGGTCAGTGCGCCCAGTTGCGGATTGCTCACAGGGTATTGCTGCAAGCCGGGGTCGTGCAGGTCGACACTGGCGGCGCCGCCGAGCAGGTCGCGGGTGCAGGCTTGCGAGAGTACCGCCACCGGTGCGCTGTCCTGCAACAGATAGGCGATCCGCTCCGCCGGGTACGCCGGGTCGATCGGCACATAGCCCGCGCCGGCCTTGAGAATGCCGAGCAGGCCCACCAGCATCTGCGGGCCGCGACGGCAGCAGATCGCCACGCGGTCATCCGGCTGCACGCCAAGTCCGAGCAGGTGATGCGCCAGCTGGTTGGCGCGTTGATTGAGCTGTTGATAGGTCAGCGCCACACCGTCCTGCATCACCGCAACAGCCGCGGGCTGACGCTCGGCCTGGACTTCAAAGGCGCCGTGCAGGGTGTGCCCGCGCGGGAAGTCATGGACGGTGGCGTTGAATTCGCGCAGCAGCGTGTCGCGTTCCGCCGTCGGCAGAATCGGCAGGTGGTGCAAGCGGGTGTCCGGCGCGTTTTCCAGGGCGTCGACCAACTGCGCCACGGCGTTGTGCATGTAGTCGCACAGGCGCTGGGCGCCGATCTGCGGCAACGCCAGCACGGCCAACGCAAAGCCTTCGCCCAGGTCGTCCACACTCAGGGTCAGCGGATAGTTGCTGCGCTCTTCGCCGCCGAGCAGTTGTACGCCCTCCCAGATCCCCTGACCGTCGCGGGCCATTTCACCAGGGCTGCTGTGGCGGTAATTGAGCAAGGCGCTGAACAGCGGCGTGGCCGTCGCCACTTCACTGCAACGCTGGGCCAGGGCCAGGGAGGCATGTTCATGCCCGAGCAAGGCGCTCAAGCGTGCATGGGTGGCCTTGACCGCGTCGGCGGCAGCGGCCGCCACATCGACCCGCAGCGGCAAGGTGTTGATGAACATGCCCAGGGCGCGGTCCGCACCGTCGCCGGCCTGCATGCGCCCCATCAGGACGGTGCCGAACACCACGTCGTCGCGCCCGGACACCAGCCCCAGCACCTGTGCCCAGGCCAGGTGCATCAGGCTCGCGGCGCTGACGCCCAGGTGGCGTGCCTGCTCGCGCACCCGCTGCGCCAGCTCGGCCGGCAGCTGCCGTGCGGCTTCTTCGATGCTGCGGCCGTCGCCCTGCACATCATGCAAACCGAACGGCAACGTCGGCTCGTCGACATCGGCGAGCATGCCGCGGAAGAACTGCTCATGCTCGGCCACACTGACCCCCAGGCGCGCCTGGGCCACGTAGTTGCGAAACGGCGCGGCCTCGGGCAAGTCATCGGCCTGATCCAGCATGAAGGCACGCATCTCCTGGCCCACCACTTCCATGGCGGTATGGTCCAGGGCCAGGTGGTGGAACAGCAGGATCGCGGCGACACGCTGATTGGCCGGGTCCTGGGCGTAGACCATGCGCAGCAGCGGCGCCTGGGTGATGTCCAGCCGGTAGTGGCGCGCATCGAAGCGTGCATGCAGTTGTTCGATGATGCCGCCGTCGGCCGGGTCCAGGCTGACGGCCTGCACCACCAGCTGCGCCTGGCGCCACACCACTTGCACCGGGCTGTCCAGGCCTTCCCAGACCACCCCGGTGCGCAGGATGTCGTGGCGCGCCACCACCTGTTGCAGCGCGCCCATGAAAGCGTGCAAGCGCTCAAGGCTGTCGAACGCCATGCGCGATTGCAGCAGGTACGGGTCGCCCTGTTCGGCGCTGATGTGGTGATAGAGGATGCCTTCCTGCAACGGCGCCAGTGGGTAGATATCCTGAACGTTCGCCGCACCGCCCGGCACGTTGGCCACGATGCGTTCGATGGCGGCTGCGTCGAGTTGCACCAGGCTGAGCATCGACGGATTGATGTGCGTGCAGCCTGCCGGGATGCCATTGGCCGGCACCACGATTTCGCGCCCGCTGCCCACCGCCGCCGCCAATGCCGCGAGGCTGGGCTGGCTGAACAGCACGCGCACATCGGCGCTCAGGCCGACGCGGCGCATGCGCTCGATCAGGCTGACCGCCAGCAACGAATGCCCGCCCAGCTCAAAGAAATGATCATGCCGACCGACGCGCTCGAGCTTGAGCACGTCCTGCCAGATCTGCGCCAGCAGGGTTTCCACTTCGCCCTGGGGGGCCTCGTAGGCACGGCTGAGCAACGCACTCTGGTCCGGCATCGGCAGATGCTTGCGGTCAAGTTTGCCATTGGCCGTCAGGGGCAGCCGTTTCAGCCAGACATAAGCAGAGGGCACCATATAGTCCGGCAACTGGCCTTGCACATGGTCGCGCAAGGCTTCGATAGCCAGCGGCGCAGCGGCCGTGTAGTAGGCGACCAGGCGTTTGTCGCCTGGCGCGTCTTCCCGCGCCAGCACCACGCAGTCTTTCAGGCCCGCAAAGGTGGCCAGGCGAGTTTCGATCTCGCCGGGCTCAATGCGGAAACCGCGAATCTTCACTTGCAGGTCATTACGGCCCTGGTACAACAGCGTACCGTCGGCCTGCCAACAAGCGAGGTCGCCCGTGCGGTACACCAGGCCATCGCCGAAGGGGTTCGAGATGAATGTTTCGGCGGTCAATTGCGGCTGGTTCAAGTACCCCTTGGCCACGCCGGCGCCACCGATATACAACTCCCCGGTCACCCCCAAAGGTACAGGCTGCTGACGTTCATCCAGCACGTACGCCTGGGCATTGGCGATCGGCCGGCCGATCGGGATCGACCCCTCACCCACCGCCGTGATTTCAAAGGTGGTGGAGAACGTGGTCGCTTCCGTTGGCCCGTAACCGTTCAACAGGTGCCGGGGCTTACCCTGCTCGAGTACGCGGCCAATCACCTGCGGGTCGAGTACATCCCCACCGACGATCAGGTATCGCAGTTGGCGAAACACCGGCAGCAACCCATCGGCGTACTGGTGGAAAAGACCGGCGGTCATCCACAACACCGTCACCAACTGCTCTTGCAACAACGCGGCGAATGAGGTGTGGGACAACAGCACAGCCTGTTCGACCACCACCACACAGCCGCCGTTGAGCAAGGGTGCCCACACGTCGAGGGTGCTCGCGTCGAACGCCGGGTTCGACGCAAAGGCCACGCGGTCCTGGGCATTGAAGTCGGCGTAGCCGTTGTTGATCACCAGCCGGGTAATGCCGCGCTGGGGCACCCGTACGCCTTTGGGCGTGCCGGTGGAGCCGGAGGTGTACATGATGTAGGCGACGCTGTCGGCGGACTGTTCGCGCTCGGGGTTTTCCGCCGGCAGCCCGTCGAGGTTCAGCCCGGCCAGGTCGTCCAGCACCAGGCGGGCGCCGCTGTCCTGCACCATGAAGGCCTGGCGTTCGGCCGGCGCATTGACGTCCAGCGGCACGTACACCGCCGCGCACTTGAGCACGGCCACTTGGCTGACCACCAGGTCGATGCCGCGCGGCAGTGCCAGGGCCACCGGCTCGCCGGGTTGCACGCCCTGGCCGATCAGGTAGTGGGCCAGGCGGTTGGCGCGGCGATTGAGGTCGCGGTAACTCAGGGACAGTTTGCCCTGCACCACCGCCACCGCCTCAGGCCGTGCCAGCGCCTGGGCTTCGAACAGCTGGGCGACGCTCAAATGCGCCGGGTAGTCGCGGCGACTGGCGTTGAACTCCACCAGCAGTTGCTGGCGCTCAGCCGGCGGTATGATCGACAGCGTTTGCAGCGCGGTGGTCGGCGCCTGTTGCAGGGCCGTCACCAGGTGGCGCAGCGCGGTGAGCATGTAGTCCGCCACACGCTGCACGTCCAGCGTGGCGATGCCTTGCACGGTGAGGGCGAAGCCTGCGCCCAGGTCATCGAAGTTGAGCACCAGCGGGTAGTTGCTGCGCTCTTCGGAGCTGAGTACCTGGATGCCGGACGCGGCGAACGGGCTGTCACCCGGCGCTTCATCCGGTGCGCTGTGGCGATAGTTGAGCAAGGTACTGAACAGCGGCAACGACGCCGGCACACCACTGCAGCGCTGGGCCAGGGACAACGAAGCATGTTCATGACCGAGCAATTGCGCCAGGCGTGCGTGGGTGGCGCGCACACCGGCCTGCACGCCCGTAGCGCCGAGGCTGACCCGCAGCGGCAAGGTGTTGATGAACATCCCCAGCGCCCGATCGGCGCCCTCGCCGCCCTGCATACGCCCCAGCAACACGGTGCCGAACACCACGTCGCGCTGGCCGGACACCTGGCTCAGCACCTGCGCCCAGGCCAGGTGCACCAGGCTCGCGGCACTCACGCCCAACTGCCGCGCCTGTTCGCGCAGGGCCAGGCTCAGCCCCGCCTCCAGCGGCAGATGGGCTTCGACGATGCCGCTGCCGTCGCCATTCACATCCTGCAAGCCGAAGGCCAGGGTTGGCTCGTCGATATCGCCGAGCATCTCGCTGAAGAACGCTTCGTGCTGCGCCTGACTCACACCCAGGCGCGCCTGGGCCACGTAGTTGCGATACTGCACCGCGTCGGGCAACTGCGCGCTGCGGCCGCACAGGCTGGCACTCATCTCCTGCACCAGCACGTGCAAGGCGGTGTGGTCGAGCAGGATATGGTGCAGCAGCAGGATGCCGACCAGACGCCCCGCTTCCTCGCTGTATGCCAGGCGCATCAGCGACGCGCGTGACAGGTCCAGGCGATAGTGACGAGGGTCGAAGCGCTGTTGCAGAGACGCCAGGGCATCGTCGCCCGTGACCTCGACCCGCTCGACTGCCAGCGGTGCCTGGCGCAGCACCACCTGCACCGGTTCATCCAGGCCTTCCCAGAGGATCGCGGTGCGCAGGATGTCGTTGCGCTCGATCACGCTGTGCAGCGCCTGGACAAACCCGTCCACCGCCGTCTGGTCAGCAAAGCTGAACTGCACCTGCAACACGTAGGGGTCGCCCTCTGCGGTTGCCAGGTGATGGTAGAGAATCCCGGCCTGCAACGGCGCCAGGCCGTAGATGTCCTGCACATTGGCGATGCCGCCGGGTATCGCCTGGATGATGTGGTCGATGGCGGCCTGGTCGAGGTCGACCAGGGGCAGCATGTCCGGGGTGATGGCCGCGCTGTGTGCTTCAATGAGATTGGCCGGCACCTGCACCTCATGGTGCCCGCCGACCGCCGCCGCCAGTGCCGCCAAGGTCGGCTGGCCGAACAGCACGCGCACATCGGCGCTCAGTTCCACCTGGCGCATGCGCTCGATCAGCTTGACCGCCAACAGGGAGTGGCCGCCGAGCTCGAAGAAATTATCCTCGCGCCCCACGCGGTCGACCTTGAGCAGGTCCTGCCAGAGCGTGGCGATGGTGGTTTCCACCGCGCCCTGGGGCGGCGCATAACCGCGCCGGGCCAACGCGTCGGTATCAGGTGCGGGCAAGGCCTTGCGGTCGAGTTTGCCGTTGGTGGTCAGCGGGAACCGCTCCAGCAGCACAAAGGCAGCGGGCACCATGTAATCGGCCAGGCTCTGCAGCAAATGGTCGCGCAAGGCCGCCGCAGTGGGCGCGCCGTCGGCAATCACGTAGGCCACCAGGCGTTTGTCGCCGGGGGTGTCCTCCCGGGCAATCACCACGGCGTCGCGCACGCCGTCGGCGGTGGCCAGGTGGGCCTGGATTTCACCGAGTTCGATACGGAAACCGCGGATTTTCACCTGGTCGTCGTTGCGCCCCAGGTACTCGACGCTGCCGTCGGCCGACAAGCGGCCAAGGTCGCCGGTCTTGTACATGCGCAGGCCGGTGGCCGGGTCGTGCAGGAAGCGTTCGGCGTTGAGCGCGTCACGGTTCAGATAACCGCGCGCCACCCCGGCGCCGCCCACATACAACTCACCGACCACGCCGAACGGCAGCGGCTCGCGCTGTGCGTCAAGGATGTACAACTGCAAGTCCGGAATGCGCACGCCAATCGGGCTTACGCCGACCAACTGCGCATCGGCCGCTTCCAGCGCGCGGTAAGTCACGTGCACGGTGGTTTCGGTGATGCCGTACATGTTCACCAGTTGCGTACCGGCATTCACCGCCCGCGCATACCAGGGCTTGAGCATGCCCGGTTCCAGCGCCTCGCCGCCGAAAATCACCTGGCGCAACGAATGCGCCTGGTCGCTGTTGCCCTGGGCCGCGATCAACTGGCGGAACGCACTCGGCGTCTGGTTGAGGATGCTCACCGAGGCTTCACACAGCAGCGCGTAGCACTCATCCGGTGAACGGCTGACCAGTTGCGGCACGATCAGCAACTGACCGCCGTGCATCAGCGCACCCCAGATTTCCCACACGGAAAAGTCGAACGCGAAGGAATGGAACAGCGCCCACACGTCGTGCTGGTTGAAGCCGAACCAGTGCTGGGTGGCGCTGAACAGGCGCGCCACCTGGCGGTGTTCGATCATCACGCCCTTGGGCTGGCCGGTGGAACCGGAGGTGTAGATGACATAGGCCAGGTTGGCCGGGCTCAGGTGCAGGCACGGATTGACCGTGGCCTGTTGGTGCAGGGCGTCGAGGTCGATCTGCGCCAGGTTGCCCACCAAGTGCCGGGTGTCGGCTTGCACCAGCACCGCCACCGGCGCGCTGTCGCCCAGGGTGTAGGCGATGCGTTCCTGCGGGTACGCCGGGTCGATCGGCACATAACCGGCGCCGGCCTTGAGGATACCAAGCAGGCCGATGATCATCTGCGGGCCGCGCTCTACGCAGATCGCCACGCGCGCGTCGGGGCGTACGCCCTGGGCCAGCAGCGCATGGGCGACCTGGTTGGCGCGCTCGTTGAGTTCACGGTAGGTCAGGCAGCGTTGTTCGAAACGCACGGCAATCGCGTCGGGGCGGGTGGCGGCGTGGGCTTCGACTTGCTGGTGGATCAGGGCGGTGTCGGGATAATGCGCGGGGCTTTTATTTACGGAGCTTTGGTTCAGGCGGTGCAGCAGGGTATGGCGTTCGGAGTCAGGCAGGATGTTCAGGCCGCTGAGCGGCATATCCGGTCGCTGTTCAAGGGCATCGGCCAGGCTTTCCAGGGCTGTGTGCAGGTAGCCGGCGACGCGTTGCGCGCTGATGGACGCATCGACCATCACCGTCAGCACAAAGTCTTCACCCAGGTCATCGACGTTGACCGTCAGCGGGTAGTTGGTGCGCTCTTCGGCGCCGAGCACCTGGATGCCTTCGGCTACGTCGATCACCGCGTGCATGTCGCTGGCGGCGCTGTGACGGTAATTGAGCATCGCACTGAACAGCGGCGCCGGCGCCGCCACCCCGCTGCAACGCTGGGCCAGCGCCAGGGAGGCGTGCTCGTGCTCAAGCAAGGTGGTGAGGCGTTCGTGGGTAGCCTTGATTGCGGCGCGCACGCCTTGCTCGCCGACATCCACGCGCAGCGGCAAGGTATTGATGAACATGCCCAACGCGCGTTCACCGCCCTCGCCCGCGCCCATGCGGCCGAGCATCACGGTGCCGAACACCACCAACTCCCGGCCCGACACCACCCCCAGCACCCGGGCCAACGCCAGGTGCATCAGGCTTGCCACACCGACACCCAATGGACGCGCCAGGCTGCGCAAGCGCAGGCTGAGCGCATGCTCAACCGGCAGGCGCGCTTCGTCGATGCCCAGGCCATCGCCCTGCACGTCCTGCAGGCCGAAGGGCAACGTCGGCTCGTCGATGTCGGCGAGCATGTCGCGGAAGAACGCTTCGTGGGCCTGCTCGCTCACACCCTGGCGCACCTGGGCGATATAGCTGCGAAACGCTACCGGCGGCGCGGCCTGCGCCTGCTTGCCGGCGAGGTACAACTGGATTTCCTCGCGCACCCCATCGAGGGCGGTGTGATCGAGGATGGTGTGATGAAACAGCAGCATCGCCACCACGCGTTCGTTGGCCGGGTCGTCGGCAAACACCAGGCGCAGCAACGGCGCCTGGCCCAGGTCCATGCGATAGGTGCGCGCATCGTAGCGTGCGAGCAGTTGGGCCAGGCGGTCGGCGCCGTCCAGATGCGCCTCTTCACAGGCCAGGGTTGCCTTGCGCCACACCACCTGCAACGGCTCGTCGAGGCGCTCCCAGGCCATCGACGTGCGCAGGATATCGTGGCGATCAATCACCCATTGCAACGCCTGGGCGAAGCTGTGCAGACGCGCGCGGCTGTCGAACACGAACTGCGCGTGCAGCACGTAGGGGTCGCCCTGCTGTGCGCGAAGATGGTGGTAGAGCATGCCTTCCTGAAGCGGCGCCAGGGGGTAGATATCCTGCACATTCGCCGCCCCGCCGGGGATCGCCGCGACGATGCGGTCGATGGCCGGCTGGTCGAGCGTGACCAGGGGCAGCATGTCCGGGGTGATGCCATAAGCCGGGCTCGACCAGTCGCCGCCATGCGCCGCGACCCACTCAAGCAGTTGGGGTTTGTGCGCGATCAGTTGGTCCCACAGCGCGTCATCCAGCGCGTCGTCATCGCCCAGGACGATCAGGTCGCCCTCTTCCGTCTGCAGACGGATCGCATGGGTGGAAATCGCTGCCAGTAATTCGCTGAACTGCATGGGGAAACCCGCCTGATAAGTCACGGTTGAAAAGAATGTCCGTATTCCGTTGTGCCGCTTGAATCGGCTGCCTTGCGCCCTGAAAAAACAACGGGCGCAGCCGGGGGCCTGGAGAGGCTTCCGGCAGGCTTGGAAAATTAAGGGATTTGCGGGGCGGGGGGTGACATGGGAAGCGGGGACAAGGGAAATGGGGAATGGTTCCGGGTTGGTTGAGGGCCAATACTGATCCGGTGGTGTGAGCGCCATTTTTGAGCGTCGTTTCCCCCACCTGCATCGCCTGCTCGACATGCATTGTTAAAGGCCAGCAAGCCATATCCCTTTAATTTGCAGGACGTTTCCTAGACAATCCTTCGGCCTTGCGCCTGCTCAATCCACTGGCTAGCCTTCGCTTCGTCGCTGCATATCAGCGATCGGGTGTGAGATCCCGTGTATGAGCAGGCGCCATGCGCTACAACCGTCTATGGCGGCTATGTGCGGGCAGACTTCGGTCTGGCCGGGTCCTGTTTTCCGGTATCTCACCCCGCACGTAGCTGCCACCTTTTGACGTGTGAGATCGGCAAAAGAATGGCTCCCAATCCAAGCAGGAGCTTCACGCATGAGCAAAATTGTTCCCGATCCAACCTATCCGGTGTTCGTTGCCCACGAGGACCTGAGCTTCGAAGACGCCATCGCCAACATTTCCTCGCTGCTACGCTGCGCCGCCACCACGGCCACCGAAACCGCTGAAGGCCTCAAAGGCACCCGACGCGATATGGCCTGTTCCACCGCCCACTTGATCGACATGGCCCGCACCCTCGCCGACCGCGCACTGGATTGCCTGCAACCCGGACCTGCCAGCACCCCATAACCCCGGTGGGAGGGGGCTTGCTCCCGATGCGGTGGGTCAGTCAATTAATCTGTATCTGACCCACCGTCATCGGGGGCAAGCCCCCTCCCACAGTTGGCCTGTGTCGCCTGATCTTGATTGATCGTTCCCATGCGGAGTGAACGATCAAAAAGGGATTTGCGGGGCGGGGGGGTTGGCTCAGGGCAAATACTGCTCCCGTGGTGTGATAGTCATGTTGAGAGTCGTTTCCCATACCTGCACCGCCTGCTCGACATGCATTGTTAAAGGCCAGCAAGCCATATCCCTTTAATTTGCAGGACGTTTCCTAGACAATCCTTCGGCCTTGCGCCTGCTCAATCCACTGGCTAGCCTTCGCTTCGTCGCTGCATATCAGCGATCGGGTGTGGAAACCCGGGAATGAGTAGGCGTCATGATCGTATGCAAACGCTCAATGGCGGCTGTACGCGGGCAGACTTCGGTCTGACTGGGTCCTACTCCCCGGTTTCCACCCCGCGTATGGCTGCCACCCAATCTGCCGTGTGGAAACGGCACCGGATGGCGCCCCAACCGAGTAGGAGCTATATCCATGAGCAAAATCGTCCCCGATCCACCCTATCCTGTTTTTGTTGCCCACGAAGACCTGAGCTTCGAAGACGCCATCGCCAACATTTCCTCGCTGCTACGCTGCGCCGCCACCACGGCCACCGAAACCGCCGAAGGCCTCAAAGGCACCCGACGCGACATGGCCTGTTCCACTGCCCACTTGATCGACATGGCTCGCACCCTCGCCGACCGCGCACTGGATTGCCTGCAACCCGGACCCGCCAGCAACCCATAACCCATGTGGGAGGGGGCACCCCTCCCACATTTGGCCTGTGCCGCCTGATCCTGAGCGACATGGCCCGCACCCTCGCCGACCGCGCGCTGGATTGCCTGCAACCCGGCCCCGCCAGCACCCCCCCTCCCACATTTGGCCTGTGTCGCCTGATCTTGAGCGACATGGCCCGCACCCTCGCCGACCGCGCCCTGGATTGCCTGCAACCCGGCCCCGCCAACACCCCATAACCCATGTGGGAGGGGGCTTGCCCCCGATGCGGTGGGTCAGCCAATTAATCTGTATCTGACCCACCGTCATCGGGAGCAAGCCCCCTCCCACATTTGGCCTGTGTCGCCTGATCCTGAGCGACATGGCCCGCACCCTCGCCGACCGCGCGCTGGATTGCCTGCAACCCGGCCCCGCCAGCACCCCACAACCCATGTGGGAGGGGGCTTGCCCCCGATGCGGTGGGTCAGCCAATTAATCTGTATCTGACCCACCGTCATCGGGGGCAAGCCCCCTCCCACATTTGGCCTGTGTCGCCTGATCCTGAGCGACATGGCCCGCATCCTCGCCGACCGCGCGCTGGATTGCCTGCAACCCGGAACTGCCAGCATCCCACAACCCATGTGGGAGGGGGCTTGCCCCCGATACGGTGGGTCAGCCAATCAATCCGTATCTGACCCACCGTCATCGGGGGCAAGCCCCCTCCCACATTTGGCCTGTGTCGCCTGATCCTGAGCGACATGGCCCGCATCCTCGCCGACCGCGCGCTGGATTGCCTGCAACCCGGAACTGCCAGCAACCCATAACCCATGTGGGAGGGGGCTTGCCCCCGATGCGGTGGGTCAGTCGATTAATCCGTATCTGACTCACCGTCATCGGGAGCAAGCCCCCTCCCACATTTGGCCTGTGTCGCCTGATCCTGAGCGACATGGCCAGCACCCTCGCCGACCGCGCGCTGGATTGCCTGCAACCCGGAACTGCCAGCATCCCACAACCCATGTGGGAGGGGGCTTGCCCCCGATGCGGTGGGTCAGCCAATCAATCCGTATCTGACCCATCGTCATCGGGGGCAAGCCCCCTCCCACATTTGGCCTGTGTCGCCTGTCTGAATACATCGATGACTGCTCGGAAAGTGGTACAACAGGGGTTTGCGCCAATCCTTATCGGAGGCCTTCACGCATGACGTCCAAACTCGAACAACTCAAGCAATTCACCACCGTGGTCTGCGACACCGGCGACCTGGAAGCCATCAGCCGCCTGCGCCCGGTGGACGCCACCACCAACCCTTCTCTGCTGCTCAAGGCCTCGGCCATCGAGCATTACGGCGACATCCTGCGCAACGCCCTTGACCTGTCCAAAGGCGACCTGGGCCTGGCCTGCGATCAGTTTTCCGTGGCGGTGGGCTGCGGCATTCTCAAGGTGATTCCGGGACGCATCTCCACTGAGGTCGATGCACGACTGTCCTTCGATGAAGACGCGCTGTGGGCCAAAGCCAATCAGCTGATCGCCCTCTATGACCAGGCCGGCGTCGGTCGCGACCGCGTGCTGATCAAGCTGGCATCCACCTGGGAAGGGATCCGCACCGCCGAACGCCTGGAAAAAGCCGGCATCCAGACCAACCTGACCCTGCTGTTCTCGTTCGCCCAGGCCCAGGCCTGCGCCGATGCCGGTGTGTTTCTGATTTCACCGTTCGTGGGCCGCATCTACGACTGGTATCGCAAGCACACCGGCCTGGACTACACCAGCGCGGACGACCCGGGCGTGCAGTCGGTGACACGGATCTACAACTACTACAAGGCCAACGGCATTAAGACGGTGGTCATGGGCGCCAGCTTCCGCACCCTCAGCCAGATCGAACAGCTGGCGGGCTGTGATCGCTTGACCATCAGCCCCGAGTTGCTGCAAAAACTCGATGAAGACCAGGGCACCCTCGATCGTAAACTGGTGCCCGGTGCCGCCGGCGAAGCGCGCCAGTCCATCAACGAGGCGCAGTTTCGCTGGGCCTCCAACGAAGATGCGATGGCCACCGAAAAACTCGCCGAAGGCATCCGCCAGTTTGCGCGTGACCAGGAAAAACTCGAAAAGGTACTGGCTGCGCTGTGATGCCCCCTATCGCCACCGTTACCGATACAACTTCGGCGTTGCACGGGCCTGTGGCGAGGGAGCTTGCCTTGCACTGTAGGAGCGAGCTTGCTCGCGAAAAACGTCAACGATAATACGTGCATCCTGGATGAACGCGGTGTCTGTGAGTTCTTCGCGAGCAAGCTCGCTCCTACAGTGGAGAGCAACCCACTCGCCACCGTATAAGGCATCAAGCCGGCTTTTGCTCGCCAAATGTGCGAGCTGCCAACGCCCCCAAAACCCCGCCAACAATCGGCGCCAGCCAGAACACCCAGAGCTGCGAAAGGTACTCACCTGCGGCAAATAATGCTGGCCCGGTGCTGCGTGCCGGGTTGACCGACGTATTGGTCACCGGGATCAGCACCAAGTGAATCAAGGTCAGCGCCAGGCCAACGGCAATTGGCGCAAAGCCCGGAGCAGCCCCCGGTGCAGTCACACGCATAATGATGAATACGAAGAAGAACGTGGCGATCAGTTCAGCCAACAGTGCGGCCTTCAGGTCAAAGAGGCCTGGGCTCAGGGGGCCGTAACCGTTGGCGGCAAAACCACCCACAGTGAAACCAGGCTGCCCGTTGGCAATCAGGTACAGCGCCGCCGCGGCAGCAATCGCCCCAGCAACCTGCGCCGCGATGTACGGCAGCAGATCACCGGCAGCGATCCGCCGCACTGCCCATAGGCCAATGGTCACCGCCGGGTTGAAGTGCCCGCCGGAGATACCCCCGACCGCGTAGGCCATGGTCAGTACAGTGAGACCAAACGCCAGCGCAACACCCACGAAACCAATGCCCAAACCAGGAAAGGCCGCCGCCAGAATGGCGCTGCCACAGCCGCCGAACGTCAGCCAGAAAGTACCGATAAACTCGGCGATCAAACGCTTTTGCACAATCGACTCCATTGCTGCTCAAGTGCCGTCACCACAGGAGGTGGGCGGTCGCCGGCGACGGTAGCAATAGGTATCAAAATGCTGTGTAAGACTTGTCTGGAGTTCCACCGCTGGACACGTTGCGCCTCAGGCGCGCCTGGTTTATTTGCACAAGATCCGCTTACAACTAATCAGATGAGACGCGCCTGCGACTGCATTAGCATTGCCGACCACTAAGTCAATGGCGTACATTTGCTATGATTTTTATTGAAACCGCAGTTTTCACCCGGCGCGTAACGGAGTTGATGAATCACGATGCCTATCTGGGTTTGCAGGTAGCGTTGATGTTGAATCCCCGCGCTGGAGATGTGATCGAAGGAACCGGCGGCATCCGAAAGCTGCGCATCGCCTCAAAAGGTCACGGCAAACGAGGCGGTGCCAGGGTGATTTACTATCACTTTGTAACGGCTTCAAAAATCGCGTTATTGATGATCTATCAAAAAAACGAACAGCAAGACCTGACAAACGATGAACGCAAAACACTGAAAGCCGTCATCGAACACTGGAGATAACCATGAGCAAATTCTTCGATGAGCTGATGGAAAGCGTGCAACAGATGGACGAAATCGTCCGAGGCGAGCGCCAGCCCTCTCGCCAATTTATTGTTGACGCGCTTCAAGTCAAAAAAATTCGTAAGACAACAGGCCTGACTCAAGCCAAATTCGCCGCAATGATCGACGTTCAGATTGGCACACTGCGCAATTGGGAACAGGGGCGACGCGAACCGACGGGCCCAGCAAAGGCGCTGTTGAGGGCCATTCACAACGACCCTGTACATGTGTTGAATGCGTTGGCGCCTTAACCCGACGTTGGCGGGCGCGGGAGCTTGGATCAGGTTCCCGCCACACCCTGCCCAAACCTGCGAATCGCCAGGCAATACCCCACCAGTGCCAGCCCCGCCAGCAACCCGCCCGCCGCGCCGATCCAGGCGAAGCCGAAGTGGCTGCCGACCCAACTGCCCATCAATGCACCGCCGCCGATGCCGATGTTGTAGATGCCGGAGAACATCGCCATGGCCACGTCGGTGGCGTCGGGTGCCAGCACCAGCACTTTGGACTGCATCGCCAGGCCGAAGCCCATGATCGCCATGCCCCAGAACACACTCAGGCCCACAAGGTAAGACTCGGCGCCGCTCAACGGCAACATCAGCGCCAGGCAGGCCGCAAGCAGGAACACGCTGCTGACCACGAAGACGTGCGGGTTGAAACGATGCACCAGGCTGAACAGCAGCGAGCCGATGATGCCGGCGCCGCCGAACACCAGCAGGATCAGGGTGACCGCACTGCCGCCCAAACCGGCAACGCCTTCGACGAAGGGTTCGATGTAGCTGTAGGCGGTGAACTGGGCGGTGACGGTCATCGCGGTGAGCACGTAGAGCGCCACCAGTGCCGGGCGCTTGAACAGCAGCGGCAGGCTGCGCAGGGAGCCGGAGTTCTGGCTCGGCAACGGCGGCAAGGTGCGCCACAGCCAGAACACCAGCGCGGCGGCGAACGCGGCAATCACCAGGAAGGTGGTGCGCCAGCCCATGGCCTCGCCCAGCAGGCGGCCCAGGGGAATACCGAGCACCATCGCCAGGGACGTACCGGTGGCGAGCAGGCCCAGGGCCTGCACTTGCTTGCCCTGGGGTGCCAGGCGCACCGCCAGGGAGGCGGTGATCGACCAGAACAACGCATGGGCCAGGGCGATGCCGATCCGGCTGACCATCAACAGGCCGAAACTGGTGGCCACGCTGGACAGGATATGACTGACGATAAACAGGCCGAACAGCACGATAAGCAATTTGCGTCGTTCGACGTTACGCGTGAGCAGCATCACCGGCAGCGACGTCAGCGACACGATCCACGCATAGATAGTGAGCATCAGGCCGACGCTGGCCACGGGCATGTCAAAGCTGGCGCCGATGGCACTGAGCAGGCCGACCGGCACGAATTCGGTGGTATTGAATACAAAGGCGGCCAACGCCAGGGCGATGACCGGTTGCCAATTGGCTTGGGGGGTTGCGGCTGAAAGGCTCATTGCGGGGCGAGGTACTCTGACAGTGATCAAACGGCCGCGCAGGACACGCGGGGCCGTTGAGCATTCTATAGGTTTCTCGCGGCGCTGTTGGCCCTGATCCTACCCGGTTATCGCATGACGTGTCAGCGCGGCTGCCTGAACGCCGGGTTGAATCGGTCTGATCAGCCCCGACTCACGGATCCACCTGCGTCATCAACTCGGGAATGCTTTCCGGGCGCCTGGCATAGCGCTGGGCCAAGGCCGCACACACCATCAACTGGATCTGATGAAACAGCATCAGCGGCAGGATCAGCACACCCATACTCGCCCCGGCGAACAACACCTGGGCCATTGGCACACCGGTGGCCAGGCTTTTCTTCGAGCCGCAGAACAGGATAGTGATGCGGTCTTCCTGGCTGAAGCCGAACGCCTTGCCCAGCAGCGCGGAGGCCACCAGCACCAGCGCCAGCAACACGCAACACGCCAGCACCAGGCCGCCCAGTTCCCACAACGGAATCTGGTGCCAGATGCCTTCGTTGACCGCCTCACTGAACGCGCCGTAGACCACCAGCAGGATCGAGCCCTGGTCGACGAACTTGAGCCAGGACTTGTTGCGGCCAACCCAGTCACCGATCCAGCGTCGGGCGATCTGGCCGGCGACGAACGGCAGCAGCAACTGCACGCTGATTTTCAGGATCGCGTCGACGGTGGAGCCGCCATCGCCGTGCACATTGAGAAGCAAGGTCACCAGCAACGGCGTGAGGAAGATGCCGAACAGGCTCGAGGCCGCTGCGCTGCAGATAGCCGCCGGGATATTGCCACGCGCCAGTGAGGTGAAGGCAATCGCCGATTGCACGGTGGCCGGCAGCGCGCAGAGGTAGAGCATGCCCATGTACAGGTCGTTGCCGATCAGCGGCGACAGCAGCGGCTTGAGCGCCAGTCCCAGCAGCGGGAACAGCACGAAGGTCAGGCTGAACACCAACAGATGCAAACGCCAGTGCCCCGCCCCGGCGACGATGGCCTGGCGCGACAGCTTGGCGCCGTGCAGGAAAAACAGCAGCGCGATGGCAAGGTTGGTGACCCAGCCGAACGCCACGGCGGTCTGGCCGCTGGCCGGCAGCAGGGAGGCGAGGATCACCGTGGCGATCAGGGCCAGGGTGAAGTTATCGGGCAGGAAACGCGGACGGGTCATAAGCAAATCTTCCAGGGGTTGCCAAGCGCATGGGGCGACTCTAACGTAACGATCTATTACCGACTAACGCCAATGAGCCAGTAAATGCCGCCTAAAGGACAGAACAAAACCGTCCGACGCACGATTCCCGGGCTGTCCAGCCTGCCGCGAGCGGTGTATGGGCGCACCGAATCGTTGCCTGATCGTGCGCTGACGCGGCGGCACAGCCACCCGTGGGTGCAGTTGTCCTACGCCATTTCCGGGGTGCTGGAGATCCAGACCAGTGCCGGCCGCTTCGTCGCACCGCCCCAGCGCGCGGTGTGGATTCCGGCGGGCATGCCGCACCGCGTCTACAGCGCGCCCCACACCGAGATGCGCAGCCTGTACCTGGATTGCAGCGTCACGGCGTGGGCGGCCGGGCACTGTCACGTGCTGGAGGTGAGCAGCCTGTTGCGCGAGCTGATCCGCAGCTTCAGCGAACGGCCGGCGGACTATGCCGAAGATGGCCCCGATGGCCGCCTGGCCCAGGTGATACTCGACCAACTCGCCGCCGCGCCCCAGGTGGACTTGATGCTGCCCCTGCCCCATGACGCCCGCTTGCGGCAGATCTACCGCAGCCTGCACCTGCATCCGGAGCAGCAGACCACCCTGGGGGATTGGAGCCGCAAGCTGGGGATCAGCGAAAAAACCCTCAGCCGCTTGTTTCTGAGTGACACCGGGCTGACCTTCCGCGCGTGGCGCCAGCGCCTGCGCCTGCTGAGCGCCCTGCCCGCCCTGGAGCAAGGCGAGCGGGTGACGGACGTGGCGCTGGGCTGTGGTTATGAATCGACGTCGGCGTTCATCAACGCGTTTCGCCAGCAATTCAACGCCACGCCGGGGGAATTTTTCCGTTGAGGATTGGCCCGCTCAGTGCAAAAAATCCCCAAACGCGCGCTCGGCTGGTATTGTGCCGCGCTTTGGAACACCGCTACCGACTTGCGAGGAATGGACGTTGAACACTGACGAAAAAATGACCGGGGACCTGTTCGAGGTCGATAAGCGCCTGTCACTCAAACCCGTGGTGGACTTCAACGCCTACCTGCGCGACGCGTTTGGCGACGGCCCATGCACCTGCATACGCTGCACCGCCAGCGGTGGCGATGAAACCGGCTACGGCTTCCAGCACACGTTCAATTTCGACGGCAAACCGATGCACCGTCGCTTTGCTTCGACAGCGGGCAGTGATGTGTTGATGGTATTGAAGAAGGCCTGGTTGTCATACACCAAGGCCGAGCTGCCGCTCAGCGGTGTGTTGGCGCTGGAGACGGTGAAGGAATTTGTCGAGCCGCAGTTGCACAAGCGCGTGGCGCCACTGCTGTTGGCCAGTGGGTTGGTCAAGGATGTCGATAGCCAGTTGCACATTCAGCCACAAGCATTGGCTTGAACACACTTCAAATGTGGGAGGGGGCAAGCCCCCTCCCACATTGGTTTTGTATTTGCCGATTAAAAACCGGGAACGCCTTGCATGCGGAGCTCGGGAGACAGTTCTTCCAGCGGCTCGGTCAGCGGCCGTTCGCTCATCCCCGGCAGCAGAATCACCTTGCGGCATTCCTCCTCGGCTTTATCAAACAGTTCATAGCCTCGCGCGGCCTGTTCCAGAGACAGTCGATGGGTAACGATTGCCTCGGGATTCAAATGCCCGAGTTCAATGTGCTCAAGTAATTCCGGCAAGTAGCGCTGCACGTGGGTCTGGCCCATCTTGAAAGTCAGGCCCTTGTCGAACGCGTCGCCAAACATGAAGCCATGGATAAAGCCGGCATACACCCCGGCCACACTGACCACCCCGCCACGGCGCACGGCCGCGATGCACTGGCGCAGGGCCTTGCCGCTGCTGCCTTCGATCTTCAGGGTGGTGAGAATGGTTTCCGTGGTGCTGCCCTTGGCTTCAAAACCCACTGCATCCACCACGCCGTCGACGCCTCGCATACCGGCGGTCTGGCGGATGATGGTGTCGGCCGGGTCGTCGTCCTCTTCAAAGTTGATCGGGATCACGCCATACATCTTTTGCGCGTAGGCCAGCCGATAGGGATGATCATCGACCATGAAAATCTGCTCGGCACCGAGCATCTGCGCACACGCCGCGCTAAGTAAACCCACCGGGCCGGCGCCATAGATCGCCACGCTGGAGCCTTTGCCGATACCGGCATTGGTCACCGCCTGCCAGGCCGTGGGCAGAATGTCGGAGAGGAACAACACCTTTTCATCCGCCAGCAACCCTGGCACCTTGAACGGCCCGGCATTGGCCTTGGGCACCCGCACCAGCTCGGCCTGGCCACCGGGGATGCCGCCGTACAGGCGGCTGTAGCCGAACAACGCGGCACCCGGGGGAATCGCCTTTTTATTCAGGATTGCGCCGCGCCCGTCGTTGGTGGTTTCGCAGGCGGCGTACTGCTGCAACTGACAGAAAAAACAGTCGCCACAGGCGATCACGAAGGGGATCACCACGCGGTCACCGCGCTGCACCGCCGTAACTGCCGGGCCGGTTTCCTCGACGATGCCCATGAACTCATGCCCGAAGATATCGCCGTGCTCCACCGTGGGGATCTTGCCCCGGTACAGGTGCAGGTCCGAGCCACAGATCGCGGTGGCGGTGACGCGCAAGATGATGTCGTCGGGTTGCTCAATGATCGGGTCAGGGACGGTATCGACCTGGACTTTATGGGCGCCTTGGTAGGTCATCGCGCGCATGGGCTGCACTCCTGTGATGGGGACTTACTAGTTAAGGGCACGCCCCGCGCCGGGTGTTCCATCACCGTGCGGCGGTAAGCGATAAATGGTCGTTCAGCGCAGGCGCGTGACCGTGAGCGCCACCACGGCGATCCGCTCGACGCGCTCATACCCGGGCTTTTCGAGTTCTTCGCCGAAGACGTCCGGGTCCAGCTCACGGTAGGTCCAGCCATAGGCATCGCTGGCCAGCAACGGCTTGACCGCGTCCAGGAACGGGTCGCCGCCGGCCACCATCGCCACGCCGGTATACAGCAGCAGGCTACCGCCAACGGCCAGGCGCCCGAGGGATTCGCCGGCGATGCGCACCGACAACTGCTCGCCCAATGCACCACCGCCATGGCGATAGGCGCGCTGGCGGTCGTCATTCATGTACGGCGGGTTGGCGACGATCAGGTCGAATTCGCCTTCGACGCTGGTCAGCACGTCACTCTGGTAGACACTTACATTCGCGAGGCCGGCCAGCTCGGCATTCACCGCAGTCAGGCGCAGGGCGCGCGGGTTGATGTCCACCGCGAGCACCTCGGCGTCGTGCCGCGCATGGGCGACGACCAGCGCACCGACCCCCGCCCCGCAGCCAATGTCCACCGCGCGCTTGAGCGGCTCGAAGCGCTGCTGCAAATGGGCTTCGATTACCTGGGCGAATCGATAGCTGTCAGGGCCGAAAAACACTGCGTCCGCCGCGACCGTGGGATAAGGCGAATGGGCAAACAACAGGTCACCCAGGCTCGACCAGCGCACGCTGCTGCGCCACAGCGCGTCGTGTTTTTCAATCACTCCGGCCTGCTGCAGCTCTTCACGAAAGGCCTCGGGCAGCAGGTCGTTGTCGAACGGCATGGACCAGCCGAACACATCGCGCAGGTTCATCGCCAGCGGGGTCGACAAGCGCCGGAACACGCGCTCGTGGGTCAGCGGTGTCGGGGTGATAAAACGATAACCGCTCTCCTTCAAGCCTCGGCCAAGGTTGAGCAGGGCACGATCGGCCAGTTGTTGTGCAGACATGGACAGATTTCCTTAGCGCAGACGCGCGCGCAGTTGGATAAAACGGCGGGTGGCATACAACCCGGCAGGGCTGCAGTGGCGCCGCGCCGACATCCACGGGATCAGCGCGCCCAGTTGCTGCTCATCGGGCAGGCTCCAGAGTGATTCGACGAGGGCCTGGGTATCCGGGTCAGCCGGGCGGTGCTGTTCGCGGCTGAAACGGCTGCCGCGCCCCGGTCGTACCGGGGCCACACGCTGGGTGCCGATCCAGTCACCGGCGATCCAGTCATGCAGCACCTGTTTTTCATAGCCGCTGAACACCCCGAACATCGCCGCGCCCGCGCCTTCGATCAACTGCCAGAAACGGCTTTCGGCGGGGTCCTGGTTGCGTTTGATCCAACCCTTTTCCTCCATCGCCCTGAGGAATTCCCCCATCTGCCCGGGCTTGGCCAGCCACTGATTGACGGTCTTGCCTTCGAAGCGGCAGTAGTCCGAATGCATATGCTGGCCAAAGCTGCGCTTGCGTTCGAGCATGGCCATCACTTCATCCTGCAGATCAAAACCCTCGATGACCGCAGTGGTGCCTGGGCCAAGGTCACTGAGGCGATAGCCGGCGACGACGCGACGGTAGAAGTCTTCCCTGCCCTCCCCCAGCGGCAGCAGATTGAGTACCGACTGCGCCGCTTTGCTGGCGTGGCCGCTGCTGGCGTTGTCGATGGTCACGTGAAGGGTGAAGTAATAGGGATCGATGCCCAGCTCGCTCAGTTCGTAGGCAGTGATCAGCAGGTGCAGCGGCAACTGCTCATAACCCAGGTTGTAGCCGATGATTTCCGGCAGGAACTCTTCGGCGCACAGGCCGAGGGCCAGTTGCAACGCGCCTTGCAGATAGTGGCCGTCCTCGAGCCCCGCCTCGCTGTCGGCATCATGCTCGCTGAGCAACTTGCGATAGATCACTACATGGTTCTGTGCGGCTTCGCCGTCGCCCAACTCTTCAAGGTAAGTGGTCAGCAGGCCGTCGAAGCGCTGATCCTGCCAATAGCGCAGCAGGCCGTAGAGCCACGCGCCGTCGACCTGTTTGGTCGGGGCCACGCGTTGCAGCACATACAGCGCGTGCGCCTTGTTGTGGAAGTAGCGGCGCGGCCGGCCTTGCTGGCGTTGCTCCAGGTACTCGGCGTAGGCCTGGGCCACGGCGGCGCAGCGCTGTTCCACCCAGGCCGGCAACTGCTCGGGCACCTCCGGCAGGTCGCTGACGGTCGCTTCCACCTGCGCCAATTGGTCCTGCAGGTAGTCACGCGCCACTTGCGTGGCATCCGCAGATTCACCATACAGCTGTTGGTAGACCCGTTGATGGCGGCCCTGGGCCGAGTCTGTGACAGAGGCCGGTTGGCCCGACAGCGCTGTGAGGAGTGTCATGGTGGCAGTTTCCGCAAAGTCCGTTACAACGGGCCAGCCTGCAAGGCGGCCCCGCAAAAGCGCTTGAACCACGCGCCTATAAAATGCAGAGCCTTGGGAGGTGCGGAAAATTCAAATGAGGTTGTTGAAGGGGGGATAAGCGGTCGTGATGCCTGGGTTAATGGTTTTTCCTACCGATGAGATTTGAGGCGCAGAAAGTCAGGGATATTCTTGCCGGGCGTGCAATACGCTGACGATCTCAATGCGCTCTGCGGTGACTCGGTAAACCAGCACGTAATTAGGGTGAGCGACGATCTCGCGAGTCCCTGGAACTCGACCGTTCGGATACAAGTACGGATGTTCCGTCAGCGGTAACGGCGCACCTTCAAGGCGGGTTTTGAGGCGTCGGGCGGCGCCAGGGTTGTGTGCTGCGATAAAGGTCACGATATCAATCAGGTCGCTGATAGCTTCATCAAGCCAAACAACGGACAGCATCAGGCATTCGCCCTCTGTTTACGCTCCGCTTCCTGAATGATCGCCTCAACCCTCGCCATGACCTCATCATGCGGTACACCAGGGCCGGGATTGCTCAGGCTTTTTTCGACCTTTTTACGAAACCAGCGATCATGGCTACTCGCCTGCTCTTCGGTTTCAAACTCCGAAACAATTGGGGAAAGTGGAACACCCATCAGATGACCTCCTGTATGAATGTTCAGCAGTCTAGTCGCAACCCGGCAAGCTGTCTCGGACCACCAGATGAAATGCAGGCCAGCTTATCCGAGCGGTGAAAATGTGGGAGGGGGCAAGCCCCCTCCCACATTTTTTACATCCTGGGTTGCTGCGTTGTTATTTACGCGCCGCCTCCCACTGTTTGAGCAGGTCGTTGTAGTTCACGGTCTCGCCTTTGGGCTTCTCGTTGGCCAGTTTCGGTTTCGGCGCGCCAGGCTGGTCGAACCAGTATTGCGCGTCGCGCTCGGGGTTCATTTTCGGGCCGCACACCGGTTGCACCTTGGAGCGTTCCAGGCGCGTCATGATCGCGTCCTGCTCCTTGGCCAGGTTGTCCAGCGCCTGTTGCGGGGTTTTCTCGCCGCTGGCGGCGGCGGCGATGTTGCTCCACCACAGTTGCGCCAGACGTGGATAGTCCGGCACGTTAGTGCCGGTCGGCGACCACTCAGTGCGCGCCGGGCTGCGGTAGAACTCCACCAGGCCGCCGAGTTTGGGGGCCATGTCGGTCATGGCCTGGGAGTTGATATCGGACTCACGAATCGGCGTGAGGCCGACGATGGTCTTCTTCAAGGACACGGTTTTGGAGGTGACGAACTGCGCGTAGAGCCAGGCCGCGAGTTTCTGTTTCTCCGGCGTGGACTTGAGGAAGGTCCAGGAGCCCACGTCCTGATAGCCCTTCTTCATGCCCTTCTCCCAGTACGGCCCGACCGGCGACGGCGCCATGCGCCATTTCGGCGTGCCGTCGGCGTTCACCACCGGCAGGCCCGGCTTGACCATGTCGGCGGTAAACGCGGTGTACCAGAAGATCTGCTGCGCAATGTTGCCCTGGGACGGCACCGGACCGGATTCGGAGAAGGTCATGCCCGCCGCTTCCGGTGGCGCATAGGCCTTCATCCAGTCCACGTATTTTTGCGTAGCGAACACCGCCGCCGGGCCGTTGGTGTCGCCGCCGCGCGTCACGCTGGAGCCCACCGGGTGGCAGTCCTCCACGCGAATGCCCCACTCGTCCACCGGCAAGCCGTTGGGCAGGCCCTTGTCGCCGCCGCCGGCCATGGAGAACCAGGCATCGGTGAAGCGCCAGCCCAGGGACGGGTCTTTCTTGCCGTAGTCCATGTGCCCATAGACGCGCTTGCCGTCGATTTCCTTGACGTCTTCGCTGAAGAATTTGGCGATGTCTTCATAGGCCGACCAGTTCACCGGCACGCCGAGCTCGTAGCCGTATTTTTCCTTGAACTTGGCTTTCAGCTCCGGGCGCTCGAACCAGTCGGCGCGAAACCAGTAAAGGTTGGCGAACTGCTGGTCGGGCAACTGGTAGATCTTGCCGTCCGGCGCGGTGGTGAAGGACAGGCCAATGAAGTCCTTGAGGTCCAGGGTCGGCGAGGTAAAGTCCTTGCCTTCGTTGGCCATCAGGTCGGTGATGGATTCGGTCTTGCCGTAGCGAAAGTGCGTGCCGATCAGGTCCGAGTCGTTGACCCAGCCGTCATAGATATTCTTGTCCGATTGCATCTGGGTTTGCAGCTTCTCCACCACGTCGCCTTCCTGCAGCAGGTCGTGGGTCAGCTTGATCCCGGTGATTTCGCTGAAGGCCTTGGCCAGCACCTTGGATTCATATTCGTGGGTGGTGAGGGTTTCCGACACCACGTTGATCTTCATCCCACGGAAGGGTTCGGCGGCCTTGATAAACCATTTCAACTCCTCAAGCTGCTGGGCTTCGGTGAGCGTGGACGGTTTGAATTCGCTGCCAATCCATTTTTTCGCCGCATCTTCATACGCATCCGCCCAGGCCGAAGCGCTCAAACCACTGAGGGCCAGTACGGCGGCCAATGAAATGCTATGTCGCAGCTTATTGTTTTTATTCAACATAGAGACCTCCAGGTTAATTTCACACGGGACTCGCAGACACCCCTCTCTTGTAGGAGCTGAGCTTGCTCGCGAAAAACTCACAAACACCGCGGGCTACCAGGAGCACTGCGTTATCGTTGACGATTTTCGCGAGCACGCTCGCTCCTACAGGGTGGTGCCTACCTAGCCCCAACGCATCACACTCAACAGCCATACCAGGGAGAGCGCGGACGCCACCCAGATGCTCCAGTCGGTAACGCCGATGACCAGCAAATGCAGGTAGGCGCTGCCAAGAAGACCGATAAACAAGCGATCACCACGGGTGGTGCTGATCGGCAGAAAACCGCGCCGAGGGATACTCGGCGAGCGCAACTCCCAGGTGGTCATGCCCGCCAGAATCAGCACGATGCCGCCAAAGAACAGGGCTGTGGGGGTGGTCCAGGCCATCCATTCCATCATCGATTCCTCTAGACCCGGCCCAGGGCAAAGCCCTTGGCCACGTGGTTACGAACAAACCAGATCACCAGCATGCCCGGCAGGATAGTCAACACCCCCGCCGCCGCCAGCACGCCCCAATCGATACCCGAGGCCGACACCGTGCGGGTCATCACCGCCGCGATGGGCTTGGCATTGACCGAGGTCAGCGTGCGCGCCAGCAACAGTTCGACCCAGGAAAACATGAAGCAGAAAAACGCCGTCACCCCGATGCCGGAGCCGATCAGCGGGATGAAAATCTTCACGAAGAACTTGGGAAACGAGTAGCCGTCGATGTAGGCGGTTTCGTCGATTTCCTTGGGCACGCCGGACATGAAACCCTCAAGAATCCACACCGCCAGCGGCACGTTGAACAAACAATGCGCCAGCGCCACCGCGATATGGGTATCGAACAGGCCGATGGACGAATACAGCTGGAAAAACGGCAGCAAAAATACCGCCGGCGGCGCCATGCGGTTGGTCAGCAGCCAGAAGAACAGGTGCTTGTCGCCGAGGAAACGGTAGCGCGAAAACGCGTAGGCTGCCGGCAACGCCACACTCAGGGAGATCACCGTGTTCAGGCTCACGTAGTAAAGCGAGTTGAGATAGCCGGTGTACCAACTCGGGTCGGTGAAGATCACCTTGTAGTTGGCCAGGGTGAAATCCTGCGGAAACAGGGTCAGCCCGCCGAGGATTTCGGTGTTGCTCTTGAAGGACATGTTCAGCAGCCAGTAGATCGGCACCAGCAGGAACAGGATGTAAACCAGTAGCGGAATAACTTTGCGTTTGCTCATGTTGGCGGCCTCAGCGGTTGGCGTCGGAGTGGGTCATGGCGGTGTAGAACAGCCAGGACACCAACAGGATGATCAGGAAGTACACCAGGGAAAACGCCGCCGCCGGGCCGAGATCGAATTGGCCCACGGCCATCTGGGTCAAGGTCTGACTCAGGAACGTGGTGGCATTACCCGGCCCGCCGCCGGTGAGTACGAACGGCTCGGTGTAGATCATGAAGCTGTCCATGAAGCGCAGCATCACCGCAATCAACAGCACGCTTTTCATCTTCGGCAGCTGGATATGTCGGAACACCGCCCAGGCCGATGCGCGATCGATGCGCGCCGCCTGGTAGTACACGTCCGGAATCGCGCGCAGCCCCGAGTAGCACAGCAGCGCCACCAGGGATGTCCAGTGCCACACATCCATCACCAGCACGGTGACCCAGGCGTCCGCCGTGTTGGCCGCGTAGTTGTAGCTGATGCCCAGGGCATTCAGGCTATAACCGAGCAGGCCGATATCGGCGCGCCCGAAGATCTGCCAGATGGTGCCGACCACGTTCCACGGGATCAGCAAGGGGATCGCCAGCACGATCAGCACCAGCGACGACCAGCGCCCCTTGGTCGGCATGGTCAGGGCGATGGCGATGCCCAGGGGGATTTCGATCAGCAGCACACAGGCCGAATAGATGAACTGGCGCAGCAGCGAGTCATGCAGGCGTGGGTCGAGCAGCACCTGTTTGTACCAGTCGGCGCCGACGAAGTAGCGGCTGGACTGGTCAAAAATATCCTGCACCGAGTAGTTGACCACAGTCATCATCGGGATCACGGCACTGAACGCCACCAGCAGGAACACCGGCAGCACCAGCCACCAGGCCTTGTTGTTCTGCACCTTGTTCATGGCAGCACCTCCAGCAGGTAATCATCGGCGTAGAGCATCAGCCATTGCGCGGGGAAGCTGATGCAGGCGCGGCCTTCGGGCACTGGTTTGTCTTCGGCCAGGCGCACTTTGAGCGTGGCGCCGTCGAGGTTGAGGGTCATGATCTTGTAGGTGCCCAGGTCTTCCACGTGGGTGACGTCGGCCTGCAGGGCGTCAGGGTTGGGCTCGTCCCACACGTGGATGAACTCCGGACGAATACCCACCTGCAGCTTTTTGTAATCGGCGGCCTCGAGGCGTCGCTGCAAGGCTTCGGACAACGGCAGGTGGGTGCCGGCAAAGCGCACCCCGCCCGCCTCGGCCTGCACCTCAATCAGATTCATCCCGGGGCTGCCGATGAAATAGCCGACAAAGGTGTGGCTGGGGCGCTCGAACAATTCACGCGGCGTGCCGAACTGCACGATCTGCCCGCCGTACATCACCGCGATCTTGTCGGCGAAGGTGGAGGCTTCCAACTGGTCGTGGGTGACGTAGACCATGGTGATGTTGAACTGCTCGTGGATCTGCTTGAGCTTGCGCCGCAGTTTCCACTTCAGGTGCGGGTCGATCACCGTCAGCGGCTCATCGAACAGGATCGCCGAGACGTCGTCGCGCACCAGGCCACGGCCCATGGAGACTTTCTGTTTTTCGTCAGCGGTCAGGTTGCGGGCCTTTTTGCTCAGCAGGTTCTGCAGGTCAAGGACTTCGGCGATTTCCTGCACCTTGCTGTGAATTTTCGCCTCGGCCATGCCCTGGTTGCGCAGCGGAAACGCCAGGTTGTCGAACACCGTCATGGTGTCGTACACCACCGGGAACTGGAACACCTGGGCGATGTTGCGCTTCTCCGGGGTGAGGTCGTTGACCACCTGGGTGTCGAACAACACCTGGCCCTCGGACGGGCTGAGCAGGCCGGAGATGATATTGAGCAGGGTCGACTTGCCGCAGCCCGACGGCCCGAGCAAGGCGTAGGCACCGCCCTGCTCCCACACGTGATTCATTTCCCGAATGGCGTAGTCTTCCGGCCCATTCGGCGTCGGACTGTAGCTGTGCGCCAGGTTGCGCAAATGGATCTCGGCCATCAGGCAACCCTCGCAATACGGCGCCCGGGGGCCTGGACCAAACGGCCCTGGCCATCGAACACAAACAGTTTATGGGTGGGGATATACACGCGGATCGGCGCGTCGACGTCGTACTCATGCACCCCCGGCAAGTGCAGCACCAGCAGGAAATGTTCGCTGCGCACGTGCAGGAAGGTTTCCGAACCGCTGATTTCGGCGACTTCCACGGTCACCGCCAGTTCCAGGTCATCGTCGTTGCTGGGTACCAGGCTGATATGGCTGGGGCGCACGCCGAAACGGAATTCGCCTTCGCCGATGGGACGCAGGTCGACATTCAGCGGAAAGTGCACGAAGTTGGCGAAGCTCACTTCATTGCCACTGATGCGCCCCGGCATCAGGTTGATCGGCGGCTCGGAAAACAGCTCGGCCGCCAGCACCGTCTGCGGCTGGTGATAGACCTCGGCGGCCTTGCCGCTCTGGATCACCCGGCCCTCGTGAAGAATGGTGGTGGTACCGCCCAGCGCCAGGGCTTCGTTGGGTTCGGTGGTGGCGTAAATGGCGATGGTGTGGCGCGCCTTGAACAGCTCGCGCATTTCCTGGCGCAGTTCCTCGCGCAACTTGTAGTCCAGGTTGACCAACGGCTCATCGAACAGGATCAACTCGGCGTCCTTGACCAGGGCCCGGGCCATGGCCGTACGCTGCTGCTGGCCGCCGGACAGTTCCAGCGGGTGGCGTTGCAGGAATTTCTCGATACGCAGCATCCGCGCCGTTTCCAGCACCTTGCTCTGGATCAGCTCATTGGACACACCGGCCTGGCGCAAGGGCGAGGCGATGTTCTCGAACACGGTCATGGTCGGGTAGTTGATGAACTGCTGATAGACCATCGACACGTTGCGCAGGCGTACCGGCTTTTGCGTGACATCCACACCGTTCATCAGGATGCGGCCGCTGTCGGGCTTGTCCAGCCCGGCCATCAGGCGCATCAGGCTGGTCTTGCCGGACAGGGTGCGACCGAGCAATACGTTGAAGGAACCGGGCTCGAAACGCAGGGTGGCGTCGTCGATCCAGGTTTGGCCTTCGACGACGCGGGAGACATGTTCCAGGGTCAATGACATGACACGACCTTTTTATTATTGGAATGAATCTGGCCAGTTGTCAGAGCGAGTTTCGTGCCAAGGATGGCAGGTGATTGATTCACAAGGGAATGGGCTCAGAGGCATGTTCAAGCGTGAATAAAATGAACAGTTCAGGCTGAACAATTGAACAGATTTGCAGTTGACAATGAACAGTTGTGAACAACACTTTATGGGCGATGAAGATCAAATGTGGGAGGGGGCTTGCCCCCGATGGCGGTACATCAGTAACGGAAGTGCTGACTGATACACCGCTATCGGGGGCAAGCCCCCTCCCACATGGGTCTGGTTACATCCGTTGAATTGTGTAAGCCCAATAACAATAAAAAGAAGGTCGCACCATGGCCGAACCACTGGCTCACGACACCATCATCCAGGACTCCTGGCGCCGTTGCCGAGCGTTCGGGCTGGATCACCAAAGCGTCCCCAGCTTCGATCAATTGCCCGCCGAGGGCATTCGGCAGTTGCTGGAGAGCCAGCATTCACTGGTGCAGACCACCCACCAGGAGGTGCTGCCCTACTACGAAAACATCCTGAGCAATTCCAACTGCCTGATCATGCTCGCCGACAACCAGGGCCAGGTCCTGACGTCGTGGGGCACCCAGCGGTTTATCGAACCCGGGCTGGCCCGTGGTTTCAGCGCAGGCGCCAGCTGGATGGAGCGCGCCAGCGGCACCAATGCCATCGGCACCGCCCTGGCCTGCGCCCAGGCGGTGCATATCGAACACGACGAACACTTCCTCAAGGCCAATCGCTTCATGACCGGTTCGGCGGCGCCGATTTTCGACGCCCAACGCGAGATCATTGCGGTGCTGGATGTGTCCAGCGACAGCTACCTGCCGCCCTCCCACACCCTGGGCATGGTCAAGATGATGAGCCAGACCGTGGAGAACCGGCTGATCCTCAACCTGTTTCGCGGCGAGCATTTCCAGCTGACGTTCAACACCGGCCTGAGCAACCTCGACAGCCAGTGGGCGGGCCTGCTGATCTTCGATGAAAGCGGCCAGGTGCTGTCGGCCAACCGCCGCGCAGACAACCTGCTGGGCATCAGTTTGTCGCGGGTGATGATCGACAGCTTGTTCAAGGTGTCGCTGCTGGAGTTGTTGAATCAGCCGCAGGGGCTGCCGTTTTCCCTGCAGGCGCCGGGACGCAATCGTTTCCAGTGCCTGCTCAAGCGGCCCAGGCAGACGCCGGTACAGGCGCGGGTGTTCAATCAGCCTGCGCCGTCGAAGCCGACCGCCGTCAGCCTCAACACCCTGCATTTTGGCGATGCGCGCGTGGAGAAAGCCGTGCGCCAGGCCGAGCGCCTGCTGGAAAAGGATATTCCGTTGTTGATCCACGGCGAAACCGGCGTGGGCAAAGAGGTGTTCGTCAAAGCCCTGCACCAGGCCAGCTCCCGCAGCCGACAGGCATTGATCGCGGTGAATTGTGCGGCGATTCCGGCCGAGCTGGTGGAATCGGAACTGTTTGGCTATGAAAAAGGCGCGTTTACCGGCGCCAATCAAAAAGGCAGCATCGGCCTGATCCGCAAGGCCGACAAGGGCACCCTGTTTCTCGATGAAATCGGCGATATGCCGTTACCCACCCAGGCGCGCCTGCTGCGGGTGCTGCAGGAGCGGTGCGTGCAACCGGTGGGCAGCGGCGAGGTGTTCGCGGTGGACTTGCGCATCATCTCGGCGACCAACCGCGCGCTACGGGAGTTGGTGCAGGCCGGGCGCTTTCGTGAGGATTTGTATTACCGCATCGGCGGCCTGACCCTGGAACTGCCGCCATTGCGCGAGCGCAGCGACAAGCAGGCGCTGTTCCAGCAACTGTGGCAGCAACACCGCGAGCCCACCCAGTGGGCCGGGCTGAGTGGCGAGGTGCTCAAGCTGTTCGACCATCACCCGTGGCCGGGCAATTTGCGGCAGGTGAGCAGTGTGTTGCAAGTGGCGTTGGCGATGGCCGAAGAACAGCCGATTCGCCCGGAGCACCTGCCCGATGACTTTTTTACCGACTTGAAACAGGCGGCGCCGCTGCCGCGCCGCGAACGCCTGGATGACAACCTTGACCTCAACCAACGCCTGGCCGCCGCGGGCGGCAACATTTCCCACCTGGCGCGGGAGCTGGGGGTGAGCCGAAATACCCTCTATAAGCGCCTGCGCCAGCACGAAGGTTGATTCAGCGCCAACGCCACGACACGCCGGTGTAAACACCACGCCCGTCAGCGGGTGTGGAACGGGCTGCGTCCATGCCTTTGTCGTCGTAACCCGGCGTCACGGTGTTGGCATAACGCCGATTGGTCAGGTTGCGCAGATCGACCCAGGCTTGCCAGTCCTGCCGGGGCGCGTCGTAGCCGAACGTGGCGCCAAGGGTGGTGTAGGCCGCGGCGTAATAGGAGTTGGCGTAGTCCACCGCCACCCGCGAGGCATGCTCGGTGTTGAGGCTGGTGTAGAAACCGCTCGGGTGGCTGTAGCGCAGTTGCGCCTGGTAATAGTGCCTGGGGATGCCGGGCAAGGTGTTGTCGCCGAAACGATCATCGTCGCGGTAGTGGAAGTCATTGAAGGTATAGGCCTGACGCAGCGCAAGCCGGCCATGGCGGCCGCCGTCCCACAACGGGCTGAGCAGGCTCAGTTCCACGCCTTGGTGCACGGTGGGGCTGGCATTGGCTTCGGCGACGATGGCACTGGCGGTCGCGGTCTGGGCCTGGGTTTCCACGGTCAACAGTTCGTGGCGCACTTCGGAGCGGTAGAGCGCCAGGTCCCATTGGCCAAGCCAGGCCTCGCCGCGCCCGCCGATCTCCAGGGTGGTGGCGGTCTGGTTCTTCAGGCTGACGCCTTCGCGTGCCAGCCCATTCGCAGGGCCAGCGTTGAAGTATTTATTGGAACCCCAGATCATCGACCAGGCGTGCGGCGGCTCGACCGAACGGCTCAGGTTGGCATACACCTGCAATTGCGGGGTGAAGTCATAGCGCAGGCCGATGCGTGGCGCGTAGTCCCAATCGTGCTGACGCGTCGGTGCCTGGCCGTCCGGATAGGTGACCTGGGTTTCGCGGCGGGTATAAATCGCGGCCACGCCAGTGCTCAGCCACAGGTCGGGGACCAGCTCCAGCTCGTTGCCGATATGCAGCACCGTGTCGGAGCCCAGGTAGGTGTAGTCACGGGTCTTGGTGCCGGGCGCATAGCCCGCCGTGTTGCCGGCCGGGACGCGCACATACTCGGAGGCGCCATTGTTGGGCATCGCCTGGGTGGTGCGCAGACCGAGGGTGGTGGTGCTGGCGTGGCCGAACAGGCTGTCCTGGCGAATGTAATTGAGCGTGCCACTGATGTCGGTGTAGGCGACTTTCAGGCGATTGGTGCCTTCACGCAGGTCCATCGGGTAGTCGTGATAGGCCAGCCCGACCTCGACGCGGGAGGCGTCATCCAACTGCAGGGTGGTCTTGTTGGCAAGCCAGGTGGAACCCGGTTGCAAGCGTTTGGAATCACGGGCGGCGTTGAGGCTGTTGGCGGCGCGCGGGTCATGGCTGATCTGCCCGCGGGTGAGCTTGCCCGGCGTGTCATTGGTGGTTTCGCGGTAGCGCAGATAGAAGCGCGTTTCCAGGTTGGGGTTGAAGCGATAGCCGAAGTTGGCCGCGATGCCCTTGCCCGTCCCGGCACTTTGCCGCTGGTAACCGTCGGACTGCGAATCGGTGAGGCTGATGTAGTAATCGGCATCACCGAGCACCTGGCCGGAACTGATTTCACGCTGGACGTAACCCCGGCTGCCCGCCTCATAGCGCACTTGCAGTTTGGGCGCGTCATAACCGGTGCGGGTCACATAGTTGACGGCGCCGCCCAGGGCCAACGCGCCCTGATCGAAACCGTTGGCGCCGCGCAGCACTTGCACCCGGCTCTGCCATAACGGGTCCTTGAGTTCATAGGGCGTGCCGCCGGGGCCGGTCAGCGGCAGGCCGTCGAACATTTCATACAGCCCGGAGGCATGGGAACCCGGGCTGCGGTTCAAGCCCGAACCGCGAATGGACAACTTGACCCCTTCGTTATTCGCCGCCTTGGCGTACACCCCGGCCTGATACTTGAAGACATCCTCGTTGGTGCTCACCCGCCCCTGCTGCACGCTGTCCATGTCGATGAAGTTGGTACCGCCGGGCACGCTGTTGAGCTGTGCCTGGGCGATCTCGCCGGCGCTGGCTTCGGACGCGGTGACTTCGACCGGCGCCAACTGCAGGTCTTCGGCCTGTACCAGTGAACTGAGGGTCAGGGCGGCGAACAGCAGCGGGGGTTGGCGCAACAGCATGGGCAGGTCCTTGAAATACGGGAGCGTGCATGGCAATGCCGGCACGCGAGCAGTCATGGGAAGGCTCCCACACCCGCCAAGTCACGGACGTTTCCCACAACCGTATAGGACCAGGATTATTTAAATGAAAAACCAGTGATCAATCGCTGCCCCGCTTGCCCGACCATTCCAGCGTCTGCATCAGATCGTCAGCGTCGGAGCCGACGGGAAACCTGAAACCGTACATCTGATCGGTGGCCAATATGTCGGCCAGCGTGTCGCATAGCTGCGCCTCCGTCGGCGCGTCGCGCAGCAGTTTGTGCGCGGGTATCAGCACCTCCGAAGCGACCCCTTGGACACTCGCGGCGTCGATGACGGCAAACAGGATAAATCGCAGGCGGATTTCGCGATCAGTAGGCCAAACCGTTTTTCGCTTACCCAAGGTAGGCCCTCATGTTTAAGAAAAGTCCGAGGCTAGGGCCGACCGGGGGCAGGTTTCAAGCGGTCGAGGGCATGATAGGCAACTTCCTACAGAGGAAAGGGACGCACCGTACCGATTAATCGTTCGTTGGAACCGGCGTGTCACTGCACAGGCAAGAAATTCATCAGCAGCAGACTTTGCGCGTAGTTGAGGCCAATGCGTCGGTAGCGCTCATCGAGTATCTGGGTCAGCAGGTCGAGGCGCGCGACAATCTTGCCGAACTCGACGGCGAAACTGAGGTTGCTGCCCTCCTCTGATATCTCATTGGAAAACAGCAGCAACACGCCATTGGCGTCCTGGCGCTGGCCGAGCAGCCAGGTGGCTTTCTCGATATTACGTGCGGCATTGCTGACGAACTGCGGGTTGATGGAGTCGGTCACGTAAAACTGCGTGCGCCCACCGTGGGCGGTCACGAGCATGCTGCCGATCGCGTAGATAAACGCCCCCACCCGATCCCCGCGAAACTCCGGGCTCAAGGAATAACTCAGGGCCGCCAGGTCACGACGCTCCCCCAGCGCTGGCAACGGCTGACGGTTTTCGATCGCCTGACGAATAGTCCGCGCAGCGGTCACCGCATCCGGGTAACCGGACCGGCGCCACTGGCTGGGGTTGCGCAGGTACAGCTTGCTCATCAGCAGATAGAGACTTTGAAGGTTGTCGCGCATGCCCAGGGTGGCCATGCGATCCACGCTGGTTTGAAAAAACTCATCAGGCTTGCCGTCGCTGAACTGCCTGGCGATGTCACGCCCCTGCTGCTGGCTGCAGCCAGTGGTACACAACGCTAACAGTGCAGCCAGCAACAGCGGCCAGCGGGTGATAAAAGCAATTGACGTTCGATCCATCGGCACCGGGTCTATGGCTGTTGGCCACCCGCAGGAATCGGGTGGCTGGGACAGAGGTAGATCAGGAGAATGGAAAAAAGTGCAGCCCCACGGGTTCAGATAAGCAATGGACTACAGGGCGTTGCGACGATGGCTTTCAGAACGCATCAATCGCCGCTGTAGAAAATTTGAATTAGCGAGTTGCCCTCTCGGTCAAGAATTATGAACGCAGTCAATCTGACGAGGTAAGCGAAATGACTATCCAGGCAGAAACACTCGTACAACTGACCCAAGCCCTGAAAGAGCGTGGCCTGAATCTGGTGTCCGACGTGCACTTCACCCGTGCGCCCTACCGGCACAATCACCGCTGGATCTGCACCGTAGAGTAGAGAATCGTTTTGCGCCGATTTCAGTCTGGCGTCAGTGTTCCAGGATGACCACGCCGAGCTGTTCAGCTGAACACGGAACGTCTCCATCAGAGGCGATCGGTCTGCAAGGCGTGCGTTGACGTGGACAACGCCCGTGAATCAAAGACTGCAGCCCCCGGCAGGGCCTGCCAGACGGCGGGGCCGGCGGCAATTTCCTCGGCACTCAGCAGGCAGGTGTCGAGCGCGCGTTGCAGTGCGGGGATGTCCAGATCCTGGCCGATGAAGACCAGTTCCTGGCGACAATCGCCGACAATGCTGTCCCATTTGGCCATGATGCCCTGCAACCGATAGTGGTCCTGCGGCCATTGCGCCGGGTCGATGAAATTCCACCAGCGGCCGACATAATCCCACTGAAACTGCCTGCCGCTTTGTGCCAGCAGACCGGTTTCCTGATGTCGGCTGGCGAGCCAGAAATAACCTTTGCTGCGCAACAGGCGTCCGTTGCTCCAGGGACGGCTGAGAAAGTCGAGCAGGCGCTGCGGGTGAAAAGGTGCGCGCTCGCGGTAGACCCAGGACGTCACGCCATAGGTGTGCGACTCGGAGGCCGCTGCGTCGCCCTCCTCCATCTGTTTCATCCAGCCCGGTGATGCCGCAAGGCTGGGTAAATCGAACAGGCGGGTTCCGAGAATGCCGGCTAACGCGGTGTTGCCGTGGGCCATCGGCACGATCCGCGCGCTGGGGTTCAGGCCCGCCAGGATCGCCTGCACGGCCTGGTAACCCGGCGCATCGAGCAGGTCCAGTTTGTTGACGAGAATGACGTTGGCGTACTCCACCTGCTCGATCAGAAGATCCGCCAGAGGCCGCCTGGTCGTGCCTTGTGCGTCGTCGCGGGCGACGGTGTCGGATGACTCCAGCAACCCCTGGAAACGGCTGCCATCGACCACCGTCACCAACGTATCAAGCCGTGCCAGTTCGCTGAGGCTGAAACCGTCGGCGTCGAGAAAGGCGAACGTTTCCGCGACCGGCATCGGTTCAGAGATGCCGGTGGACTCGATGAGCAGGTAATCGAAACGCTGCTGACGTGCCAGGGCGCTGATCTGCTCCAGCAGATCGGCGCGCAGCGTGCAGCAGATGCAACCGTTGCTCATCTCGATCAACTCGTCGCGCCCCCGGTGCAGCGACACATCGCGCTGCACCTCGGCGGCATCGATGTTGACCTCGCTCATGTCATTGACGATGACCGCCACCCGCAGGCCTTCGCGGTTGCGCAGGATATGGTTGAGCAGCGTGGTCTTGCCGGCGCCGAGGAAACCGGACAGCACCGTCACCGGCAGTCGGCCTGTCAAGGCGTCGTCCGTCATGCGCTCACCGTGCCGTCGGCGTGGTCCAGATAGCTTTCGAACAGGTCGACCACCACCAACCCCTCATCGGCCGCATCGCCCCACAGGTCTTTCACGCGAAACTCGACGTGGTAGGTCGGCTGATGCGCCGCACGCGTATCGCCATGGCCAATCGCGTCCGGGAATGGCCATTTTTCAGCCGTGCGGTGCAGCACCACGCCCGTCTTGCCGCGCACGTAAGCCGGCATGCGCACATGCCCGGCCACGTATTCGTTTCGCACCACCACCCGGTCGCCCACTTCGAAGGGGGCGCGGCCGGTGAGTGCCGCACGCCCACTCGACCGGGCAGGGTTTGCCAGCTTGAAATGAGACCCCAGGGCCTGATCAAGCTCCGCCTGGGTGATGACGCCTTTCTCGACCAGCAAGGTTGCGGTCGCAATCACATAACGCTCGTAGTACTGGGTACCGACGTGCTGGCGAACGTCCAGGCGTTCGACGGCATGGCGCACTTCGTCCACGCTGAACATCTTCAAGTGATCGGCACCGATGAACATCAGGCTGTAGGCCAGGTGTTCCCAGTCCTGCTTGAACACCGGTTGGTAGCTCAAGCTGTTGATGGTGTGGGGGACTTTTCCAAAGCCCTGGAAACCGCCGAGATCGTGAAAGCCATCCATACTGAAACCTCCGGGAATTGAACGATAAGGGGCTGGGCTCAGCCAACCCGAGGCAAGGCGACGCCAATCAGCACGTCCTTGGTGACCAGTGCCTGAAGCTGCTCTTGCGTCATATGCTCGGTGCCTTCAGGTCTCATCGGCACCACCAGGTAACGGGTTTCGGCGCTGGTGTCCCAGACCTTGACCACCACGTCGGCGGGCAGCTCAGTGCCCAGTTCGCGTAACACGGTGCGCCCTTCCCGGACCAGGCGTGCGCGGAACTCAAAGCCCTTGTACCACTCGGGCGGCAGGCCCAGCACAGGCCAGTTGGTGCAGGAGCACAGGCTGCACACAATGACGTTCTTGATGCGCGGCGTGTCTTGCAGCGCGACGATGTACTCGCCCTGCGGGCCGGTATAACCGAACTGCGCGCACGCGGCGGTGCCGTCCTCGAGCAACAGCGCGTGGAACTGCGGGTCGACCCAGGCCTTGGCGACCACCCGGGCGCCATTCTGCGGACTCCATTCGTGCGCCATCAGTTGCGTCATGTGTTCGATGTAGCCCTCGGGGATCAGGTCCTTTTGCTTGAGCAGCTGCAATAACGCCTGCGCACGTTCGCCCGGGGTTGATGTGGTTTTTTCAAGGGGGGTCATCGGTGAGTTCCTCATCATTGAAGGTCGAAGCAGCGCCTGGCGTTGTGGTTGTTGCGCTGCACGGGAGCGGCTAGGCGGTTTTCCAGTCGACGGCCGCTTCGAACGCGGCGGCCGCCTGGTAGATCGTGCCTTCGGCGTAGTGTTTGCCCACGAGCATCAGCCCGACCGGCAAACCGTCCACCAGGCCACAGGGAATCGACATGGCCGGATGGCCGGTAATGTCCTGGGCCGAGGCGTTGCCGATCATTTCCAGGGCGCGGGCCACGTAATCGGTGATCGAGCAACCCGGTTCCGGGTGGGGTTGGGCAATGATCGGCACGGTGGGCATCACCAGCAGGTCATAACGGGCCAAGGCCGCGTCATAGCCGGCGCGCGCCAGGCGCCTGAGGTTTTGCGCCTTGGCGTAGTAGCGCCCGTTGTAGCGCTCGACCCCGTACTGGCCGACGAACATGCACAGCTTCAGGGAGGCGGACAGCTCATCCGCCTGCTCGCGCCATCCGGCCTGCTTGTCCAGCAAGGCGAGGTCATACAGCCCCTGCCAGTTAAACCCGGCGCCATTGCCGTGCATCATCTGCATGGTCAGGCCTTCGCAACCGATCGGGTGCCACAGCGAGCCTGCAATCCGGTGTTCGGCCACCGACACGTCTTCGACCTGTGCACCCAGTTGCTCGAACCGGGTAATGGCCGTGCGCACCGAGGCGGCGACACGCGGGTCCTGGTTGGCCAGTTCGAAGCCTTCGCGCAGCACACCGATCCTCAGCCCTTGCACGCCACGCTCCAGGTAATCGCTGTAGGTGTCGACCCGCGGCGCGGCCTGGCGCGGGTCGAGGCCGTCCGCGCCGGCCATGACTTCCAGCATCAAGGCGTTATCGCGCACTGTTGCGGTAATGGGGCCGGCGTGGTCTAGGGTTGCTTCGATGGCCATGATGCCGGTGTACGGCACCAGGCCGTGGGTCGGTTTCATGCCGTAGGTGCCGCAGAATGCCGAAGGGATGCGGATGGAGCCGCCTTGATCGCCGCCCACCGCCATATCGACCTCGCCCGCGGCCACCAGCGCCGCGCTGCCGGAAGACGAGCCGCCCGAGGCATAGCCCTGGCGGTAGGGATTGTGCACCGGCGCCGGATCGGACGTGTGGCTGCCGCCGGACAAGCAGTAATGCTCGCAGGTGGCTTTGCCGAGGATGGTTGCGCCCGCCTCCAGCAAACGGGTGACAACGGTGGCATCGAACGACGGCACAAAGCCCTCCAGGGGCTTGGCACCGTTCATCATGGGCACGCCGGCCAGTGAAATATTGTCCTTGAGCGCAACCGTCTTGCCTGCCAGTTTGCCTTCACGGGCACCGCTGACTTCGGTGCGGTAATACCAGGCGTTAAGCCGGTTGTGCGCCGCCGACGGGCGATAACCCACGCTGCGCTCGTAGCGCGTCGGCGGAATGAAATCGGGCAGTTCGTCGATCAGGTCATAAGCGTCAAAGCTCCCCTGCATCAGGGCCAGGTATTCACTGGCTTGCTCGGGGCGAAGCTGCATGTGCAAGCGACTCGCAATGTGCTGCAGTTGCTCAAGAGTGGGGCGAACGATTGCCATGGAGGGCAGTCCTTATCGTTGGGTGGCCTGGCGCTCAAGATAATCTGCGCCAGTGGGCACAGGCTTGGTTGAAACGGACAGCGACTTGGCTGGGCCGGACACCCCGCGCAACCATCGAGGGCAGCCGGCCACTGGCGTGCAAGACGGCGACCTTAAAACACGCGGGCGTAGCGCAGGTTCATGCGGAAATCTTCCCGGGGCCCGTTATCCACCGACAGATCCTTGCCCAGTTGCAGCTGGATCTGGTCCTGGGCGGTGACGAACTTGGTGGCCGTCAGCCGGAAGTTGGTGGTGCCCAGCTCGTTATCCTGGTTGACGTGCTCGACGTTGGTTTCACCGCCCCAGGTGCGTCCAAAACCGATCCCGAAGGTGGTGGTGGCGTCGGGCATATAGCGCCCCATCAGCTGCGCTGCGTAGGAAACATCCTGCTTGAGCCGGTCGGCATTGGCACCGTAGTCGGTGTTGTCGCCATACCAGGTCGCGCCCCCCACCACGTCCACCGCCCAGTGTGGCGTGAAGTGCTTGACGTAGGCGCTCTGCAGTTCGAATTTCCAGCGGTTCTCACCGATGTTCAGCCCGTCATCCTTGTCATAGGTGCCCGTTGGGACGAAGACGTAGGGCGCAATGCTCAGGGTGTCGCGGGCGTCGTTGAAGCGCCACTTCACCGGTGCGGTCAGGATCAGGTCGCCAATCCCGCGGGTACTGCCCAGCGCCGAGGCGTCACCGGCGCTGGAGACATGTCCGAAGGGCAGCAGGAATTGCGGGTCGATGGTGACCGTGTCGCTCAGGGCGTACACATGCAGCAGACGCAGGATGCCGACATCCGAATTCAGCCTGAAATCCGAACTCGCCTTATGCCCCTTGGCGTAGGCCGAGTCCGTGGTGGAGTGCTGGTAATAGAGCGCACCGATAGTCGCGCCAACGGGGTATTGCTCATAGTCGCCGGGGGCGACCTCAACGGCGTGCGCGGGGAACACCGGCAATACCGTGGTGAGTGTGAGCAGGCGGAGCTTGTTCATGGTGTATTCCTCGCAAACGGGTGCCGTGCCACCTGATGAGGTGGCAAGCCGGTGAAGTCAGGGCTTTGCGTGTGGCCAGGCTCAGGCGGCTGCGGTTTGCGCGTCGCGCAGCATTCCGGTGTGGGGATGACAGTTGATGTATTCGAACAGTTGGCTCTTGGCGTCCGACACCGACACTTCGTGGTACAGGCGTAACTTTTTCAAACCCGCAGCCACACGGAAGAACGTCACGAAAATGCGCAGATGGGTCGGATGCGACTCGGCCCAGCGTTCGAGTTTCTCCACCGAACGCCAGTGGCCGATGTTGTAGCTCACATCCAGGAAGTTGCCGTCCAGGTCGATATTGCGCACGAACCGGTTGCTGTAGCAGCCCAGGGCCTGGCCGTTGTCACGCAGGAAATCCATGCCGTCCTGCAGGGTCGGCAGGATTTCGTCCAGATACAGCGAGCGCTCGTCCGCCTCGGCATCCGCCCAGTCCTGGCCCGAGCGAATCAGCGTGAGGTTGTCATGCCCCATGATCACCACCCGGCCACCCTTGGCCGGATCACCGGCGACCACTTGCAGTTCGCTGGTGGGCTTCATCCAGTCCGTCTGGGAGATCGGGAAACGGTCACGCATCGAGCCCCAGTAACCGTGTTCCTCGATTTCGCCGCTGGTCGAATCCATGACGGCGCCGACGCCGGGCAGGTTGTCCTGGAAGGCATACAACGTCTCGAACTGTTCGGCGCGCGGTGCACTGATTTCACGGAAATAGCCAAGGCCGTCATTGAGCCGGTCCGGTGAGGCCCACCAGTCGTTGACCGGCGCCGAGCGCAACCAGCGGCAATACGCGCCGGGGTCTTTCCAGTAGCCAACGACCATCAGGTTGTCAAAGCCGCTGTTATCGGTGTGGTGGGTCAAGTCATGGGTCTGCGGGCCGTCGGCCAGGCTGAAACTGCCGACGATATGACGCATGGCTTGCAGCGCGGCTTCGCGCTGGGCCTCGCCTCGATACTGCACGCCGAGATACGCCATCACCACTTGTTCAAGCTGCTCGTCTGCGCGGGCGACCCACATCGGGAACGGTGGTTGATACTCCTCGGGCACCCGGCGCGACAGGCTGCGTGGGCATTTGAGATGGGTGTCGATTGCAGATTCCATAGTGAGCTCCTCGTTATTTTCGTTCAGGCCTGCGGATGGGCGGTATGAGCGGCTGCGAGGTGCAAATTAGACCGGGACGACCAGGGGTCGCTTGGCTCGTCGAGACAACCGTTTGGTTGGACAAGACAGGCGGCGGCCGCCGGGCCGACCGTGATCGGCGATGGTGCATGCGTACTTTCGGTGGGCATGCCCGGGGCGAACTCCCCCCCCTGCGGTTACAGATAAGCGAGGCGGCAGGCACACAAGGTCCCGTGCAAACGCCTGGCCTGCTAATTGCTTGCCAAAAAACGCCCGTTACCCCTTCTCGAGCCCGCTGTACCGAGGTCCGTGCCATGAACCCGAGCACTCACTATTCGACCCTTGCCGTTCCTGCGCCCCGTCGCTTTGATTACTGGAAAGAAGTGGTCTGCCGCCACTGTCTGGCGGCCGACAGCAAACCCTTGTCCCAGAGCAGTTTTGATGGCGCCCTGACGGTCAACACCGTCGGCGATCTGGACCTCTGTTCGCTGTCCTCGCCGTTGCATTATTGGGAGCGATCCGAGCGGCATCTGCGCAGCGGTCCGGCGGAAGACTTATGGCTGGGTTTCGCCCGAAATGGCCATGGTCAAATTGAACAAGGTGCACGCAAAGCCAACCTCGCAGCGGGGAATTTGTTTCTTTACGACGCAACCCAGGCGTTTCGCTTCAGCTTCGGTGGTACCGAAAATCACTTGGTGCGTATTCCGCGGGCCTTGCTCACCGAGCGTCTGCCGCGCATTGCGCAATACACCGCGATGGTCCTCGACGACCGTCGCCCGGGGGTCATCCCCTTGCGCGAAATGCTGCGCCAGGCCGCGAGCACGCCGACGTCGATGCAGGATGAGCACATCGCAAAGCGTTATGCCGCGACATTGCTTGACCTGCTGGTGATCAGCCTTGAGCTGCAGGACCTGACAACCACCCACCAGGAACTCGACCTGTACGGCCGCATCATGCAGTACATTCAACGGCACTTGACCGAGCCGGACCTGTCGATTGAAGTCATCGCACGGGCTCATCATGTATCGACCCGCACCGTGACGCGCGCCTTCGCACGCTACCAGAAGACCCCCGTTGCAGAGATCTGGAAAGAACGGCTGAACGCCAGCCGTGAAGCGATCGAACGCGGTCAGGTGCGCAGTGTGTCCCAGGCGGCACTGGACTTCGGGTTTTCCGACTTCTCCCATTTCAGCCACGCGTTTCGCAAGGCATTCGGTGTGGCGCCGAACACGCTGTTGCACCGCGGCTGAGGCGCACGGCTGTCATCTTCGGCACGGCCGCCCCTGAGCGCCTGCGCTTGGATAAACTGCCCCCGTCCCCCCTCCAGCAGAATCTGCGCGATTAGTAATCGCGCAATTATTTAGCGCGCCTATTATCTCAATTCATTCTTTTGTATTCCTGAATGTGCACCTGCCCCCCAAGCTGCGAGTGAGCGTCACTGCGCCGCGTGGATGTTTTGTCCGCGCTCCACAAATGGACGTGGAGAAGCCACGCCACTGAATCCCGGCCCCCGGAGGCCTTTATGAAATTAAGATCCTTGAATATCGCGCGCAGGGCTTTCGTCTGCTTTGGGCTGATCACACTGCTGCTGATCAGCCTGGCAGGTTTCTCCTATGTACAGATCGATCACCTGCGTAGCGCAGAGCAGGACATCGAGCAAAACTCACTGCCCAGCGTCCAGGTCATTGACGATATTCAAATCGCCCTGCTCCACGCGCGCCTTGAAAGCATCCGCATGCTTTCGAGTACGACCAGGGAGGTGCATGACAAATCGCAGTCATTGGTCGAAGACGCCATACAGGCACTTCAGTCGAAGACCGCGTTTTACCGTGAACACCTCATCTCCGGCCAGCAGGATGAAATCCAGTTTGCGAAGACCATCCAGGCGATGAATGTATACATCGACGGCCTCAAGCAAGTGCTTGCCCTCGATAATTCCGATCATGACCAGGCTGTTGTTTTTGCGAACACCGAGCAGGCGCAGCGAGCAATCGCCTATCAGGATCAGCTCACCATCTTGCGTGAGCAGAATGGGCGTCAGGCGGTGGAGTCCGGCGAAGAGGCGACAGCGGTATACACCCATAGCGTGAGCGTGCTGATCTCGGTACTGGTCGTCGCATTCATCCTGACAATCGTCTTGGCGAGCTTGTTTACCAGAAGCATTGTCAGCCCCATCAACTCCTCGCTTGAGTTGGCGGAAAATATAGCGTCTGGCGACCTCACCCACGACCTTGAAGTGACAGGTTCGGATGAAGCCTCGCGCTTGATGCAGGCACTCAATCTGATGCAGAACAACCTCAGGAGCACCATTTCAGAAATCTCGGGAGCGTCTGCTCAACTGAGTACCGCCGCCGTTGAAATGACCTCGATCACCGAGAGTGCCGACCGCACCCTGCAACAGCAGAACAGCGAAATAGAGCAAGCGGCCACCGCCGTCACCGAAATGAGTGCGGCGGTTGAAGAGGTCGCCAGGAATGCCAACTCCACCTCCGAAGCGGCCATGCAGTCCAGCGTCTCGGCTGATCTGGGCAACCAGAAAGTGACTGAAACGCTGACGGCAATGCGTGGACTGACGGAACTGGTAGAAGTCTCGTCAGGCCAGGTAAAAGAACTGGCGGGCCAGGCTCAAGACATCTCCAAAGTTCTCAGCGTGATCAGGGCGATTGCCGAGCAAACGAACCTGTTGGCATTGAATGCCGCCATTGAAGCGGCACGTGCAGGCGAGCAAGGCCGTGGTTTTGCGGTGGTGGCCGATGAGGTTCGGGCCCTGGCGCACCGCACCCAGACCTCGACCCAGGAAATCGAACAGATGATCTCCGCGATTCAGGCCGGTTCTTCAGCCGCCGTCGAGTTGATGCAAAAGAGCACCTCAGAGGTGTACACCACCCGAGATACCGCAGAGCAAGCAGGCCACTCGCTGCGCCAAATCATCGATTCGGTACTGGAAATCAACGACCGTAATATCCAGATTGCAACCGCTTCCGAGGAGCAGGCTCACGTAGCGCGCGACGTGGATCGCAGCCTTATCAGCATTCGCGACCTGGCCATCCAGAGCACCGAAGGCACCCGCCAGACGTTGATGGCAAGCAATGAGTTGTCGCGCCTGGCCGTCAACTTGAACGACTTGGTGCTGCGGTTCAAGACTTGAAGCTGGATCAACACCGATCACAGGCAAAAAAAATCCCGCAGAGCAGCTGGCTCGCGGGATTTCTCTTGGATGTTTTGGCGTGCAACCCGGGATTTATTTAGCTTGGCGAAGCACAAGCTCCGACAGACGGGTCTTAACGCGGAAGCAGAACTCACGAATTTGAAATTGATAGGCAGGCATGACCATATAGTTCAAATCGGCGCCCAGTGAATCCTTAACTTCCATGTATTTAGCGGTCTTGCTGGCAATGGCCTGGTATTCGACCTCGTATTTCTCGTAAGAGGCCTTGTTGTAAACCTTCAGGACATCCAACTCTTTACGGCACTGCTCAGCGCGATTCTGGTTGAGTTTCGTCTCTGATTCCGGCTCTTGCTCCGGCTCTGCCGCCTGCGGTGCATAAGGCACTGCGGCGTAAGCACTGGCGTTCGCAGGTGCAGCCTCATATCGCGCAGGCGATTGTGCGGGTGCCGGAGTTGCGGCTTCAGGCGCTTCTTGCTGGACGACGGCAGGAGGTGGTGTCACTTCAGGTTTTTCTGGAGTTTTAATAGCGCATCCCGAGAGGGCAATCCCTAGCACTGCAACGATGCCACACATTTTATTCATCGGTTCCACCAACAGGTCATTTCGGTTAGCTGAGTCGTTAGGTTCTGGGTAAAAGCCATGACTCATTCAATGATCGAGCATGAATTTCTACCAGCCTCAAGGCGCTCAGCCGCTCTTCCTTGAGTACGCAGATTAACGATGGTAGTAAAAAAACAGCGAGGTGACGAGTAAAAGCTCGTCAGAAAGACCACGGATTTTATGGGGCAATGGCGCTGGCCGTCCCGGCGCTGCGCAATCGCGGGCAAAAAAAATCCCGCTGGGCGTTTAGCTCGCGGGAGTTTTTATGTGTTTGGCGGGAGACCAGGGATTCGAACGCTTGGAACGCTATTAACGTTCGCCGGTTTTCAAGACCGCTTTGTAAATTCAAGCGGGCCGACGTCCTGAAAGCCGTCGGCGTTCCATTACCCAAGGCAACCGATCAAGCTACGGACTCAGGCGGCTACCATAACGAATGCCAGGTAGTCCTCGAAGGTAAAGAGCTAGCAACAGCACTGGAACAAGAGGCCTACTACGGGGGCCGCTCTCTGCGAAAATTGCATCAATGAGACCGAACAGTACGCGAACGAGTGGGACCGCATCCAAAAGCAGTAAACCGCTAAGTGCAGCACACGCCAATTGTGTAGGAGTATGTGGGGAATTTAAAGGGATAGACCCGTAATTACGGGCTGTAACGCTCGTTCAAGGCAGGTTGCATAAATGCATAATGGGCATTGGATGGCATAGATGGGCGTAAGGATTGCCCCATTTTGGCCCCATGATACCGGACAGGCTTTTACTTAACGTCTCGTTGAAGGAGACCGCCTATGGCACACCGCTGGTATTCGTTCACTGCCTGGAGCACCGACTCAGCCTAACAGCATGCCTTCTGAGGTCAGCGAATTGAGTGATAGCTCAACAGCTCGCCATTTAATATAGACACAATAATAAGAAGCTCTGAAAATCCTTTCTTGAGAATTCCATTGAGATTTAAAACAAAAAAACACCAGCATTGGCCGGTGTTTTTTGTATATCTATCTATGGAAGTGCAGCATCAAGATCGAAACCTACCGTCTGGATTTCGCCTTTGATTTTGAATAATGATATGCTATGAAATTCATAAACCGTATCATTAGTTTTTAACTTAACTCTGTCTCCCACGATCTTCTTGACAGCATTTTCACTCTTAGTAACAAGAAAAGGAGTGCTATTTCTCGTCCTTTCCAAAGCTATCTCTTCGCTCGGCTGAATCTCCATGAGAAAATACCGATATACATCTCCATTGGTGGCCCCGCCGGACTCATACAATACTTCATAAATAGCACCACCTTCAGCAACTTTGGTGACTGAAATAACTTTTCTAGGATCTGGTCTGAATGGCGAGGACACAAAAATATACAACGCCTGCGCCAGACAAACAAGCAACAACCCCCAGACTAGCCATTTAATAACCCTTTGCTTTTGCATAATCTATCCCAAATTTAATCCAAACTTGATCAACAGGGTCATCGCCGTAAGGCGCTCCTGCCCACCACTCACCAAATTCCGTAGAGGATGTCCCAGCTACAGTTTGCGCAGCACCCGCCCCTCTTAGAAGAACTTGCTCTGGAATGCCCGCCGCGGTCCCTACGGCTCCATAATTGAAATTCCCGAAATCTGCATACTGGCGTCCTTGTTGTTTGTAGTCCCAAGGCCCTTTATTTCGGACTTTCATATAGAACCATGTGTACATAAAAGCAGAGCCGCTACTAGGATAATAGCTATCTTGTGCTTTTGTCTCTTGTAAATTTCCATCCAACCACACCCCTGGTGGAGCGATTGGATACTGGTTAAGTCGAACCTTTTCCCTAGCTTCGTTAAGTAGCCTAACGGGTTCTTGAAGCTTCCGCTTTAAAGCATTCAAATAATCGATTTCACGACTGATATATTTCGCAGCATACGCAGCCGCCAGTGATGCGTACCATTCTTTATAGTTCTTATCTGGAGGATAATTTGTCTTACTGCCGCTGATCGCATCAGAGATGAACCGGCTAGTTGGATAGCCAAAAAAATCATGACCATAGTAATACTTATCAGCAATTCCTTTCTGAGTCGTGTACGCCTGTGTTTTTTGAACAATAAGAGTGTCAATCGACTGAATATGCCTTTCAATTTTTTCGACTCCACTCTCAGAGCCTCCTGCACTCTGCTCTATTGAATAAATGCTTTGCGCGATAGCCGCAGGCATAGACTGAAGATTCGCTGCAAAAGCTGCCTCTTGATCCCTAACATTTTGGGCAATGATTGGTGGATATGTATTAAGTACGTAAGTACGCGTGGCAACGTTAATTAGCTGCCCTGTGTGACTGTGTGAAAAATCACTGTCAAGCCCCCCACCTCCGAATGTTTGAGGTTCATATTTATTAATAACGTTGATTTCAATATCTGGAAGATAAATTGTGCCGCTATTTGGCATAGTGATTTCCTTTTCGCTAGTCCAGTGTAAGTGCGCTGCAGATCACAGTAAAATGGGCGGCTTATTCTTCCGACACCTTACTGCTCTCTGACGAACGGTTTCAGGTTTTCGGCTCTTGTGAAGGCTCAACGGACAGAATCCCGTTTTCCGCGCCTTTGAGCTTGTCACACAACCACTGTATATCCATCCAGTCACGATACGCAACAAATAATGCATTTACGCATAAAAAATCAGCAAATGCTAGTGATTGGCATTCACAATTATGCATATAATGCCTGCCATTGAGCACGACATGGAAGCTCGTTCTCAACGCCGGTGCGTTTTTTCTGGATTATTAGGTTAGCGCTCGGGTCATGCCCAGTTGCAATAATATGATCCGAAGCCCGTGACTGGTTGCCGTTAACGTGAGCCATAAACGTCGCTGAATGCAACGCCGTGTGTTTTCAAACGCGAGTTGCTACACATAGCAGGCCCATCTGATCGACGCTTGAGACCATCAAAACAGCCCCCCCTAACTCCGCTGGCTCCCAGTTCATGATCACCAACTTTCCGCTGATCTCGGCCCTTCCCTGCCGTTGGTTTGTGGTGTTGTACCGAATGTCCACCATCTCAAAGTGCCCCCCCAAACACCCGCCGGATATCAGGGTGATCGTTGATGCTGACCATCACCTTGCCTTTGCAGCGCCGCATAAAGTCGGCCATGCGCTCGTAATTTTCAAAAGGAAAATCCACGCCATAGCCTGCGGTCTTCCAGTAAGGCGGATCCATGTAGTGAAAGGTGTGCGCACGGTCGTAGCGCTCAGCGCAGTCCAACCAAGGAAGGTTCTCAACGTATGTGCCGGACAACCGCTGCCAAGCAGCAGACAAATTTTCCTCGATCCGCAGCAGGTTGATGGCCGGCCCCGTGGTTGCATTACCGAACGTCTGCCCCATCACTTTGCCGGCGAAGGCATGGTGCTGCAGGTAAAAGAATCGGGCGGCGCGCTGGATGTCGGTGAGGGTTTCCGGACGGGTCATCTTCTGCCACTCGAACACCTGGCGGGAACTGAGCGCCCATTTGAATTGGCGCACGAACTCTTCCAGGTGGTTCTGCACGACCCGGTACAGCGTGACCAGGTCGCCGTTGATATCGTTAAGAACTTCAACAGGCGCTGCCTGGGGACGCATGAAGTAGAGCGCGGCGCCGCCGGCGAAGACTTCAACGTAGCATTCGTGTGGCGGCGAGTACGACTGACAGCCGCAGATCAGCAGTAGCCAGGCGATCACGCAGACGAGCCTGCTTGATTTGCTCATCGGTCAGTTCCTTGTGGTGATTTTGGTCTTTGTTCTGCAGGCTTTGCTCCAGGGCCAGGCGTTTATCCTGCTCGGTGCGCTGCTGAGTAGCAGACGCTTGGGATATCTCGTTGAGGGTGTCCGCCTACAGCCGGGCCTGGCGCTCCAACACACTGCCATAACGCCAGTCCTGCGCAGTCCAGACCAACGCCGCGGATCCGGCGGCGATCATCAGCAACAAGCCGCCGACGACAGCGATTCGAAACTGCGCAGGAATCAGATCGAAGAGGCGCATAACACTGCCCTCGCCCTGCCCCAAAGCTGCAGCCGATCCTCCAGGCCGTTGAGGCCGCCATTGATCCGGCGGGTGATGATGTTGAACTGATCCTGATCCGCGAGCGCATTCAGCCCATTCACCGACCAGAACCACGCCGCCGACTCTGCTGCCCATTGCGGCTGCTCGAGCAGCTCCGGTGTGCGCAACAATCGTTCATCGCCAAACAGCGCCAGGCTGCAGCATAGGTAGTTGTCGTGACCTGTGACCTGAATCAGGCCACGACCACGGTAGCACTGACCATCAGCATCGGCTTCCGAAGTGTTGCCGAGCTTGGCCGCCAGGGCGCCGGTGTCGTATTTGCTGAGGTACTGATCGCTGCCCAGCTCGCGTACGTATTGCAACTGGCCCGACTCGTGGCCGATCTGGGCGAGGAATGCGGCCTGGCGCTTGGGTGTATTGATCTTTCTGTTAATCATCGCTGCATTTAGAGCAGATACAAAAACGCCCGCTTGGCGGCGGGCGTTGGGCATGATTCGTTGAAGTTGTTGCTCGGTGATTGGCATGGCGCCTCCTGAGTTCATCGTCGCGGGTCTGTCGATTGCATTTAGCGATCACGGCACCGCCAGCACAGTGAGCGGCTTTTTCTTTTTCTTACCTTCGGCCTTGACCTTGCCTTTTTTCCGGCGTTGCACTCGGCGGTCGTGGACCAGTCCGGCTGGATGAACACCTGTTCCATCGAGTCCACTAGAAAGCCCCCATCCAATCCGTTCTTTAAGCCCTGCGCGCGTTGCGCTTATGTTGGGACAAGGCAAGGGAGTAGGAACCGCAGAACGCGCTGGATTAGGGGGACCCTATGCTCGCAGCAAAAATAGAAGGGTTTCAGTTTCGTGACATTCGGCCCAAGGCCGCATCGGAAATCATCGATATTGGCGACGCAAGTCTACTGCTGGGGCATAGCAACCAGGAGATTACCAAGCGGGTTTACAGGCGGATCGGCGCCACCGCTAAACCCTCAAAATAGGCAAAGTTTCGGGACGCCTACCCGAAAGTTTCGGAACCCCTCTCAGAAACCGCCTCTGCCTATCCAAACCCCGAAAACGCAAAAGCCCCGCAATAGCGGGGCTTTCGTGTAAATCTTGGCGGGAAACCAGGGATTCGAACCCTGGGAACGCTATTAACGTTCGCCGGTTTTCAAGACCGGTGCATTCAACCACTCTGCCAATTTCCCTTGTGCATCACGGGATTATAGTCGCTCATCCCGTCTCAGCGGGCGCCATAATACCCGAATGAAACACACTGTCAAACTCTCTGCATAGCTTGTTACAGAGCGTCTGTTATGATCTTTGCGACTGAACGTTTCAAAACTGAAGGAGTGTCGCCATGCGCGAACAGAATTACGCAGTGAATGGCAACGCGCAGGCTGAGCAGCTTGAAGTCAGCCGCGTGTTGCGCAATACGTACGGCCTGCTCGCCCTTACCCTCGCATTCAGCGGCGTGATGGCTTACGTGGCCCAGCAGATGCGCGTCGGTTATCCGAATATCTTTGTCGTGTTGATCGGCTTCTATGGTCTGTTCTTCCTGACCAACAAGCTGCGCGACTCGGCCTGGGGCCTGGTGTCGGCGTTTGCCTTGACCGGTTTCATGGGCTTTATCCTCGGCCCGATCCTTAACCGTTACCTCGGCATGGCCGGCGGCGCGGAAGTGGTCAGTTCGGCATTTGCCATGACTGCACTGGTGTTTGGTGGCCTGTCGGCGTACGTGCTGATCAGCCGCAAGGACATGAGCTTCCTGGGTGGTTTCATCACTGCAGGCTTCTTCGTGTTGCTGGCGGCGGTAGTAGCCGGCATGTTCTTCCAGATCAGCGGTTTGCAACTGGCGATCAGCGCAGGTTTCGTGCTGTTCTCCTCGGTGTGCATCCTGTTCCAGACCAGCGCCATCATCCATGGTGGTGAGCGTAACTACATCATGGCGACCATCAGCCTGTATGTGTCGATCTACAACCTGTTTATCAGCCTGTTGCAGATCTTCGGCATCATGAGCCGTGACGACTGATTGTCAGCGCTATAAAAAATGCCCCGTATCGTGAGATACGGGGCATTTTCATTTGTGGGGCGGTAGACGCTCAGTACCTGTTAGGTTCCATCTCAAGCTCCACCCCGAAGCGCTCGGCAATGTCCTGCTGGATACGCAGCGCCAGGTTGGCAATATCCCGCCCGGTGGCTGAGCCATAGTTCACCAGCACCAGCGCTTGCATTTTATGCACGCCGGCATCGCCGTTACGAAAGCCCTTCCAACCCGCCTTGTCGATCAGCCAACCGGCGGCGAGCTTGACTTGCCCGTCTGCCTGAGGGTAAGCCACCAAGTCCGGATACTGGCTTTTCAGCTCGGCAGCCAGGGCCTGGGGCACCAACGGGTTTTTGAAAAAACTACCGGCATTGCCCAGCTCTGCCGGGTCCGGCAATTTTTCGCGACGAATACTGCAGATCGCCTGGCTCACATCCTTCGGCGTGGCCTCGGTGATGCCCTGCGCGGCCAGGCGCTGTTGCACCGGGCCGTAATCGAGTTTCAGGTGACTGGCGCGGCTCAGGGCAAAGCGTACCCGCAGGATCAACCAACGCCCGACTTCGTGCTTGAACAGGCTGTCGCGGTAAGCAAACTGGCATTCGTCCAGGCTGAAATCCCGCAGCTCGCCCGTCTGGCGATCCAGCGCCGTGAGGCCGGCAAACACGTCCTTGATCTCGACGCCGTAGGCGCCGATGTTTTGCATCGGCGCGGCACCAACCGTGCCGGGGATCAGGCTGAGGTTTTCCAGGCCGCAAAAACCCTGTTCCAGGGTCCACGACACAAAGGGATGCCAGGCTTCGCCCGCCTCCGCTTCAACCACCACGTGCACGCCATCATCGTGCAGCACGCGAATGCCCTGGGTTGCCATGCGCAACACCAGCGCAGTTACGTCCCGGGTCAGCAGCAGGTTGCTGCCGCCGCCGATCACCAACAGCGGCACACTGTGCGCGTCGGCGTAGGCCAGGGCGTCATGCACATCGGCATCACTGCGGGCCTCGGCAAACAGCTGGGCGCGTACGTCGATGCCAAAACTGTTGAATGGCTTGAGCGATACCTGCGCTTGTAGGTGCAAGGTCATAGCCGGCCCTTCAATTCGATCACCAATGAATCACAGGCGCGCTCGATCAGGTCCAGCACCCGGTCAAAGCCTTGTTCGCCTTCGTAATAAGGGTCTGGCACCTCGTCCACTTCGCCGTCGAAGCGGCGCAGGAACAAATCCAGCTGCGCCTTGCCCTGCGCAGGCTGCATGGCTTTGAGGTTGCGCAGGTTGCTGTGGTCCATGGCCAGGATCAGGTCATAGCGCGCAAAATCAGCGCGGCTGACCTGTTGGGCACGCTGGGCTGACAAGTCATAGCCTCGCGCCAGCGCTGCGCGTTGGCTGCGCAGGTCCGGTGGGTTGCCGATATGCCACTCCCCCGTCCCCGCCGACGCCACCTCAACCTGGCCGGACAAGCCTGCCTCACGCAACTTGTGGCGCAAGACGCCTTCGGCGGTGGGCGAGCGGCAGATATTGCCCAGGCAGACAAACAGGACTTCCATCAAGCCCCCAGCAGGCGGCGGACGCGCTCAAGATCTTCCTGGGTATCGACGCCTGCAGGCGGTGCTTCCAGCGCATCGCCCACGTGGATACGCACGCCGTGCCACAAGGCCCGCAGTTGCTCCAGGGATTCGGTGTTTTCCAGCCAGCACGGGCCCCAGCTGACGAAGTCATGCAGGAAACCGGCGCGATAGGCGTAGATGCCGATGTGGCGGCGGTACGGCACGCCTGGCGGCAGTACGCCGGGGTTGCTGACAAAGGCGTCCCGCGCCCAGGGCAGGGTCGAACGGCTGAACGTCAGGGCCAGGCCGTTGATATCGCTGACCACTTTCACCACGTTCGGGTTGAACAAGGTTTCACTGTCTTCGATCGGTTCGGCCAGGGTCGCCATGCGCGCCTCGCCATGGGCCGCCAGATTGGCGGCGACCTGGTCGATGACGCTGGGCGGGATCAACGGCTCGTCACCTTGCACGTTCACCACGATGGCGTCGGGCGCCAGGCCCAGTTGCGTCGCCACTTCGGCCAGGCGATCAGTGCCGGAATTATGGTCTTCGCGGGTCAGCACCGCCTCGGCGCCGAAACGGTTGCAAGCTTCGATGATGCGCGGATCGTCAGTCGCCACCACTACCCGCTCAGCGCTGCTTTTGCAGGCCTGTTCCCATACCAGCTGGATCATCGGCTTGGCGCCGATCATTTGCAGCGGCTTGCCCGGCAGGCGGGTCGACGCATAGCGCGAGGGAATCACCACGGTAAAGGCGGTAGTCATTTATCCAGGCGCTCATCGGTCGTCAGGGTGCGCGCTTCGCTCTCGAGCATCACCGGAATGCCGTCACGGATCGGATAAGCCAGGCCGGCACCTTTGCTGATCAGCTCGGTTTTATCGGCGCTGAGCTTGAGCGGGCCTTTGCAGATCGGGCAAGCAAGGATGTCGAGCAATTTGGTGTCCATGGGTATGTCCTGGAAATAAACGGTTTAAGGCAAAAGACGGTTGGGCAGCAGGCGCATCAGTTGTGTGTCGAACCAGGCGACAAACGCCGGCGACGGCAGCGCATCCACCGCAAGGTACCACCAGTCAGGCCGGGCGAAGGCGCGGCACTTCACCGCGTCCTTTTCAGTCATGACCAGCGGCCAATGCGGTGTGAAATCCAACACCTGGGCACTGTAGGGCGCGTGGTCGGCAAACGCATGGGGGATCGGCTGCCAGTGTAGCGTTTCAAGGGTATTGAAGAAACGTTGCGGATTGCCGATACCGGCAACTGCGTGTACCTGCTGGCCAGGCGGAAAGTAGGTAACCGGCTGCCGCTCGCCACTGTGCAGGTTGATCAGCGCCGCAGGCACAAGGCCAAAGGCAAAGCCGTCTTCGCGGTCCTCGGCGGCACCGTTATAGAGCAGCGCATCCACGCTGTGCAGGCGCTCGACCGGCTCGCGCAACGGCCCGGCCGGCAGGCAACGGCGATTGCCCAGGCCACGGGCGGCATCGATCAGTACCAGTTCGAGATCGCGGGCCAGGCGGTAGTGTTGAAGACCGTCGTCGGAGAGGATCAGGTCCAGGGTTTCGCTGGCCAATAGCGCTTTTACCGCGCGGCTGCGGTCCGGATCGATCATCAACGGGACACCGCAGCGCTGCACGATCAGTAAAGGTTCGTCGCCGGCCACGTCGGCACTCTGATCGGCTTCGACTCGCCAGGGCAACTGTGGCGGCTTGGCACCATACCCCCGACTGACCACGCCCACGCGCAGGCCACTGCGGCGGCAGTGCTCGATCATCCACAGGATCAGCGGCGTCTTGCCCGTGCCCCCGACGGTGATGTTCCCCACCACCACAACGGGCACCGGGGACCGATAGATAGCGCCCTCGCCCGCCAGGAAGCGCGCGCGCTTGCGCTGCACGACCCGGCGATACAACGACTCCAGCGGCCGTAACAGCACGAGCGCCGGATGGCCCTCATACCAGGCCTTGAGCAAACGATCGGACATGGCCATCAGGGTGGGCTCGCCGCCTCGACGGTGGTCATGCGCAGATGACTGAAACCGAGCTTGCCGGCGGCGTCCATCGCGGTAATCACAGCCTGGTGCTGGGTCTTGCCGTCGGCACTGATCGACAGTGGCAGGCTGGTATCGCCGCCGGATTCCTTCTGCAGGGCTTGCATCAGGCTGGCCAGGTCGTTTTTCTCCAGCAACTGGTTATTCACCGAAAACACCCCATCGGCGCTGATGGCAATGTCCAGTTGCTTGACCTGCTGGTCTTCGGCCGGCGAGCCGCTGACGGCTTCGGGCAAGTCGACGCGCAGCTGGGTTTCCCGGGTGAATGTGGTGGTGACGACAAAGAACAGCAACAGGATAAACACCACGTCAATCAGCGACGCGAGGTTGATATCGACATTTTCCCGTTGCTTGCGGCGAAATTTCACGCTTTGCCCTCGACCAGGTCCACATCACGGTCGCCCTGCACCACTTCCACCAGCTTGATGGCTTCCTGTTCCATGCCGACCACCAGTTCATCGATGCGCCGTTGCAGGAAGCGGTGGAAGAACACCGAAGGGATACCCACCATCAGGCCCGCGGCCGTGGTGATCAGTGCTTTGGAAATACCACCGGCCAGCACGGCGGCGTTAGTGGTCATGCCCGAGCCCATGAACGAGCTGAAAATATCGATCATACCCAGCACCGTGCCCAGCAAACCGAGCAGCGGCGCCATGGCGGCGATGGTGCCGAGGGCGTTGATGTAGCGCTCCAGCTCATGGATCACCCGCGCGGCGGCTTCCTCGATGCACTCCTTCATGATCTCGCGACCATGCTTGGAGTTGGCAAGGCCGGCGGCAAGGATTTCACCCAGCGGCGAATTGGCGCGCAGCTCCTTGAGCTTCTCTTTGTCGAGCTGCTTGTTCTTGATCCAGCCCCAGACTTGCCCCAGCAGATGCTCGGGGGTGACGCGACTGGCGCGCAGGGTCCACAGGCGTTCGGCGACGATGCCGAGTGCGGCGATGGAACTCATGATGATCGGCAACATCATCCAGCCGCCGGATTTGACCAATTCCCACACAGTGAATGCCCCCTCGAAAAAGTGCGCCACTTTATCATATAGGTTCGGCGGCAGGGTTCGTTGGCCGCAGACCAGGCTGTCGCAGCCTGCGGTGTTTGGTAACGCCGGATTACGGCAACGGTTCGCGCCAGAACCGGCGTTGACTGCGCGCAACAATGGCGGGCTGGAAGGCGCCCAACTGAAAGCTCACGGCCCCGTGTTCGGCGCTGTCGTATAGTCGGCTGCCCTGGGCCTGATAGCGCGCGACCACTTGCGCATGAGGATGACCGAAGGCGTTGCCCCGCCCTCGGGAAATCAGCACCGACGCGGGGGCGAGCCGCTGCACAAAGGATCGGGATGACGAGCTGCGGCTACCATGATGGGGCACTTGCAGCCAATCGGTTGGCACCGCCAGCGGCGTATCAAGCAAGGCGCGCTCCGCTGCGCTGTCGATATCGCCGGTGAGCAACAGCCGTTCACCCCTGGCCTGCACCTGCAACACACAGGACTTTGGATTGCCACTTATGGCGCCGGACCACTGCCACAACGCGAAAGACACACCATCCCACTCCCACCGTTCGCCACTGATACAGGGCCCGGTCCCGAGAAATGCCGGCAACCCCTCGGTTTCGCCGCCTACCACGCGTGCGATGGGCAAACCACGGGCTATCGCTGCCGCGCCACCGGCGTGATCGGCATCGGCATGGCTCAGCAGCAGCATGTCGAGTCGCTGTACCCCGAGCTTTTTCAATGACGGCAAAACCACGCGCGCGCCCAGATCCACCGCCCCGGAACGCGGCCCTGCATCATAAAGCAGCGCATGATTGCGGGTGCGCAGGATCAGCGCCTGCCCTTGGCCGACATCCAACTGCACCACCCTCACCTGCCCGTGGGGTACCGACTCCCTGGGAGGAAACACCGCCAGCAACAGCATGGGCCAGCCCAACAACCGAAACGGCACCCCCTTGGGCAGTAGCAGCATCAGCGCGCCCAGCAGGCTGACCAGCCAACACACCAGCGGCACCTGGGCCGGCGTCCAGGCCGGCAACTGCCCGGCGAGCAGGGCCAGCACCTTGAACCACCCTTCCAGCGCACCGCCGGCCAACCAAAGCAGGCCGTCACCGATCACCGGCACCCACAACAGCACCGTGCCCAGCAGCGCCAGAGGCAACACCACCAGACTGATCCAGGGTACGGCGAACACATTGGCCACCGGCGCAGTGAGGCTGATGGGTAAACCCAGCACCAGCAGGATTGGAAACAGGCCGATAGCAATCAGCCACTGGGGACGCGTCCACGCCTGCCAGAGACTCCAGGGGCCCAGCCGTCCGCCGAACGTCAGGACCAGGACCGCAACCGCCGCAAATGACAACCAAAAGCCCGGCTGCAGACTGGCCAGCGGCTCAAGCAGCAGTACGCCATTGAACGCCAGCAATAACGGCCACCACGCGCCCAGATGTCGAAAGCGCAGCCGCCACAGCAACACCAGCCCGACCATCACGCAGGCCCGCTGCACCGGCACGCCAAACCCCGCCAGCAGGCCATACCCCAGCGCTGCGGCAAAGGCCAGGCCGCACGCCCACGGCAGCCATGGCAGGTGGCGCGGCCAGCAACCGTAACGGGCCATCCCGGCCACCAGCGCGTAGATCAACCCGGCCAGCAAGCCGATGTGTTGACCGGAAATGACTAACAAATGCACGGTGCCGGTGTCTTGCAACACCTGCCATTGCTCCGCCCGCAGCCCGGAACCGTCACCCAGCACCAAGGCCGCCAGGGCGGCCTCATGGGTTTGCGCATCGGTGGCCATCAGGCGTTGACGCAGGCTGTCGCGCAAGGCGTTGCGGGCCGGCGCCAGGCGCTGGCCGTCTTTCACCGAGCCCGTGGCCCCAATGCGTTGCGCCAGCAGCCAGGCCTCGTGGTCGACGCCATGAAAATTGAGCAGCCCGGACGGCCGCTTGAGGGTGACAGCCAAGCGCCAGCGTTCCCCACTGCGCACCGGCGGCCCGCCGTGCCAGGACACCCGGATGCGCTTGGGCAGCCGGGCCTTGCGCGACCGGCTGTCGGCCAGTTCAAAGCGCACGCCGGTGTCCGTCTGTTGCGGCAACCCGACCACACGCCCCTCCACCCAACGCGTCTCACCGTCCAGCGCCGGGCGCAATCGGTCATCCAGTGCCCACTGCGCGCTGATGCAAGCCCAGCTCAAGCCCAGCAGGAAAAACGCCAGCGGATAGGTGCGAAACGGCAGCAGCATCAAGGCCAACACCGGCATGGCCAAAAGCCATCCCGTGGGCGGCAACGCCGGAAGAAAGCGCAGAGTCAGTAACCCCAGCGCGAGCGCGAACATCCCTGTCCTCATGAATCATTCCTTTCAATGACTCACTCAGTCTTAGCCGGAGTTCCCAGGGGCGCCTTTGATGTTTTGTCACAAAGTCTGAATTTTCTGTTTATAGAATACGCGCATACTTGCCCCTCGAACTGACCTGGACCCCCTATGCCCCGGCGCTTATTCAAACGGTACATGCCCGACCCCAGCAGTATCAGGGAACACAAGTCATTACAGTTTCTTGGCACCCTGCTGCATGATCCGAACCTCTGGCACCTGAACCGGCACTCGGTGGCCCGCGCCATGGCCGTGGGGTTGTTTGCCGCGTTTATCCCCATCCCGTTGCAGATGTTGCTGGCCGCGATCCTGGCGATTGCGGTGCGCGGCAACATGCCGATTGCCGTCAGCCTGGTGTGGCTGACCAACCCGGTGACGATGCCGGTGGTGTTTTTCTGCACCTACATGACCGGCGCCTGGTTGATGAACGTGCCGCCACGCAGCCTGCCCGATAACCTCACCTGGGAATGGATCAGCGGCGAGTTGAGCACAATGTGGCAACCATTCCTGCTGGGCTCGGTGGTCTGCGGGTTGGTATTGGGAGCCCTGGCCTACTGCCTGACCATGGGATATTGGCGCTGGTGGGTCGCGCACCAGTGGAAAAAACGCAAATTGCGCCGCCGCTGAGGGCTAACGGGCAGGCAGGTGCAGAGGTACGCGCTGGCCCTGCGCGCAATGCGCAAGCCCGGGCCGTGAACCGTCCAACCGAATAAAGGGCGCGAAGATACGTTCCAAGTCAGCCTCATCGGTACCTCTCCCCTGATCCTCCCGCCAGACGCCGGCCGGCGCCGAATCGCCCGAAGATTGCTACATGTCACTAATTTACGAGATTCCCGAGGGCGCAAATGGCTACACTGCGCACGTGGCGTGGGCCGGATGCCTGCGTGGATGATTGATATCAATGTGGTAGCAGGAGAGTGGCGTGCTTAGAAGAATGGGAATAAAAGGCCGCGTACTGTTGCTGACTTTATTGCCGACCAGCCTGATGGCCCTGCTGTTGGGAGGCTACTTCACCTGGATGCAGCTCTCCGAACTGCAGACGCAATTGCTGCAACGCGGCGAAATGATCGCCGAGCAGTTGGCGCCGCTGGTCGCACCCGCCCTGAGCAGCAGGAACACGGACCTGCTGGAACGCATCGCGACCCAATCCCTGGAACAACCGGATGTGCGTACGGTGTCGATCCTGGCGCCGGACCGCTCGTCCCTGGCCCATGCCGGCCCGACCATGCTCAATCAACCGCCCACCGGCAACAGTTCGCATCTGCTGCAGCGCAGCGGCAATGATGCCACCCGCTACCTCATGCCCGTGTTCGGACGCCATCGCAACCTCGCGGGCGAGCTGATCCCGGATGAGTCCGACCGCCTGTTGGGCTGGGTCGAAGTGGAACTGTCCCACAATGGCATGTTGCTGCGCGGCTATCGCAGCCTGTTCGCCAGCCTGCTGCTGATCGCCATCGGCTTGATCTGCACCGCGGCGCTGGCCCTGCGCATCAGCCGCACCATCAATTCGCCGATCGGCCAGATCAAACAAGCCGTGGCCCAGCTCAAGGACGGCAACCTGGAAACCCGTCTGCCGCCGTTGGGCAGCCAGGAGCTGGATCAGTTGGCGTCGGGCATCAACCGCATGGCCGAGACCCTGCAAAACGCCCAGGAAGAATTACAACACAGCATCGACCAGGCCACCGAGGATGTGCGCCAGAACCTGGAAACCATCGAGATCCAGAACATCGAGCTGGACCTGGCCCGCAAGGAAGCCCTGGAAGCCAGCCGGATCAAATCCGAATTCCTGGCCAATATGAGCCATGAGATCCGCACCCCGCTCAACGGCATCCTGGGCTTCACCCACTTGCTGCAAAAAAGCGAATTGTCGCCGCGTCAGCTGGATTACCTGGGCACCATCGAAAAATCCGCCGACAACCTGCTGGGCATCATCAACGAAATCCTCGACTTCTCGAAGATCGAAGCCGGCAAACTGGTGCTCGACAGCGTGCCCTTCAACCTGCGCGACCTGCTGCAAGACACCCTGACCATCCTCGCTCCCGCCGCCCACGCCAAACAGCTCGAACTGGTCAGCCTGGTCTACCGTGACACGCCGCTGTCACTGGTGGGCGATCCGCTGCGCCTCAAGCAGATCCTGACCAACCTGATCAGCAACGCGATCAAGTTCACCCGCGAAGGCACCATTGTTGCCCGCGCGATGATCGAGGACGAACAGGAAGACAGCGTGCAGCTGCGCATTAGCGTGCAGGACACCGGCATCGGCCTGTCCAACCAGGACGTGCGTGCGCTGTTCCAGGCCTTCAGCCAGGCGGACAATTCGCTGTCGCGCCAGCCGGGTGGCACCGGCCTGGGCCTGGTGATTTCCAAGCGCCTGATCGAACAGATGGGCGGCGAAATCGGCGTCGACAGCACGCCGGGCGAAGGCTCGGAGTTCTGGATCAGCCTGAACCTGCCCAAGACCCGCGACGACGTTGAAGACTTGCCCAGCGCGCCGCTGCTCGGACGCCGCGTGGCCGTGCTGGAGAACCACGAGCTGGCGCGCCAGGCCCTGCAACACCAGTTGGAAGACTGCGGCCTGGAGGTGACCCCGTTCAATACCCTGGAAAGCCTGACCAACGGCATTACCAGCGCGCACCAGACCGAACAGGCGATTGACCTGGCAGTGCTCGGCGTCACCGCCAACGACATCCCGCCCGAGCGCCTCAACCAGCACTTGTGGGACCTCGAACACCTGGGCTGCAAGGTGCTGGTGCTGTGCCCGACGACCGAGCAGATGCTGTTCAACCAATCGGTGCCCAACCCCAACAGCCAGTTGCAGGCCAAGCCCGCGTGTACGCGCAAGCTGCGCCGGTCCCTGGCCGACCTGATCAGCCCGCGCCCTTTGCGCAGCGAACCGGGCGAGCCATTGTCCAGCCGTGCGCCGCGTGTACTGTGCGTGGACGATAACCCGGCGAACCTGTTGCTGGTGCAAACCCTGCTTGAAGACATGGGCGCCAAGGTCATGGCCGTGGAAAGCGGCTATGCGGCCATTGACGCGGTCAAGCAGGAAACCTTCGATCTGGTATTGATGGACGTGCAGATGCCGGGCATGGACGGGCGCCAGAGTACCGAAGCGATTCGCCAATGGGAAAGCGAACGCCATGGCACGCCGCTGCCGGTGGTCGCCCTCACCGCCCATGCCATGGCCAACGAAAAACGCGCCCTGCTGCAAAGCGGCATGGACGATTACCTGACCAAACCCATCAGCGAGCGGCAACTGGCCCAGGTGGTGCTGAAATGGACCGGCCTGGCCCTGCGCAACCAAGGGCCGGAACGCGTCCCCGAAGGCCCGGGCCCAGGCGTGCAACTGCTGGTGCTGGACCATGAGGAAGGCTTGCGCCTGGCCGCCAACAAGGCCGACCTTGCGGCGGACATGCTCGCCATGCTGCTGGCTTCCCTGGAAGCCGATCGCCTGGCGATCACGGTCGCCCGTGAAGCCAATGACAATCATGCCCTGATCGAACGCGTCCATCGTCTGCATGGCGCCACGCGCTACTGCGGCGTGCCGCAATTGCGCGCGGCCTGCCAGCGCGCCGAAACCCTGCTCAAGCAGGACGACGCCAAGGCCATGGCTGCGCTGGATGAATTGGACATGGCAATTGCACGGTTGGCCAGTGAAGCGCGGGTCAGCGCCTGACGCTATTTTCAGGTGGGGCTTTGCCTTGATGCCTGTAGGAGCGAGCTTGCTCGCGAAAAACTCCCAGGCACCGCGTTCATTCAGACGACACGCGTTATCGTTGACGTTTTTCGCGAGCAAGCTCGCTCCTACAGGCATTTTTCACGTGTAAATCGCAGGGAGCCTCTTTTAATGCGCGTCATTCTTTTCAGCAGCCAAGCCTACGACCGCGACAGTTTTAGCGCTGAGCCACTCCCCCAGGGCATCGAGCTGCAATTGCAACCCGCCCGCCTCAACCTCGACACCGTGGCCCTGGCCGAACACCATGAGGTGGTCTGCGCCTTTATCAACGATGACCTCAGCGCCCCGGTACTCGAGCAACTGGCCAAAGGTGGCACGCGCCTGATTGCGTTGCGCTCGGCCGGCTATAACCATGTCGACCTGCGCGCCGCCAAGCGCCTGGGCCTGAGCGTGGTGCGCGTACCGGCCTACTCGCCCCACGCCGTGGCCGAGCATGCCGTCGCGCTGGTGCTGGCCCTGAACCGGCGCCTGCACCGCGCCTACAACCGCACCCGCGATGGCGATTTCAGCCTGCACGGGCTCACCGGGTTCGACCTGGTCGGCAAAACCGTCGGCGTGGTCGGTACCGGGCAGATCGGCGCCACCTTCGCCAGGATCATGAGCGGTTTCGGCTGCAGGTTGCTGGCCCACGACCCCTTCCCCAACCCTGAGGTCCAAGCCATGGGCGCGCGCTACGTGAGCCTGCCCGAACTGCTCGCCGAGGCGCAGGTCATCAGCCTGCATTGCCCGCTGACGGCCGACAGCACGCATCTGATCAACGCCGACACCCTGGCCCACATGCAACCGGGCGCCATGCTGATCAATACCGGCCGCGGTGGCCTGGTCGACACGCCGGCGCTGGTGGAAGCGCTCAAGAGCGGCCAACTCGGTTACCTGGGGCTGGATGTCTATGAAGAAGAGGCCCAGCTGTTTTTCGAGGACCGCTCGGACCTGCCCCTGCAAGACGACGTGCTCGCCCGCCTGCTGACCTTCCCCAATGTGATCATCACCGCCCACCAGGCCTTCCTGACCCGCGAGGCACTGGCGGCGATTGCTGGCACTACACTGGCCAATATTGCGGCGTGGGCCGACGGCCGTGCGCAGAACCTCGTCGAGGGATGATCAGCGGTCACATACCGGGCTCATGATAGTCCAGCACCCGTGATAGGATGCCGCGCCTATTTGGAGGATCCATGGCCGAACACGATTTCCGCTTCAGCTTGCTGAGCCCGCAACACACCCTGATCGAATGCCGCGCCCTGGTGCCGGGCCGTTATCAAGTCACCGGCAACGGTGGTTCGATCAAGCATGGCGACGTGCTGATCGTCACCCTGCGCGGCAGCAAAACCCTGTCGATGCGCCTGACCGTGGAAGGTGACGCGCGCTATTCCATCCGCCCGGCGGGCCAGTGGGTCGCCATGGCCCAGGGGCCGAAATTCGGCGAGTTGGAGATTCACACCTGGAAGGTCAATTGCGACAGCTGCGACAGCGTGCTGGAGTTCGAATTCGCGGTGGAAACCAAGCTCACCCAGGAACCGCTGCAACCGGCCGCCAATGCCCGCATCAAAGCACTCGGCTGGGCCAGCGAAGGCGACAGTCACCGCTGCCCGAAATGCCAGCAGGCCGCGCAATGAAGGGCCTGCTGCTGCTCGCCGCCATGGGTACGGCCCTGAGCGGCTGCGCCGGCGATGCGGTCAAGCTCAAGCAGGATCACAGCTATGTAGTGGAGTGGATCGGCGAGCGGCCGTTGATGGACTACGCGCACCTGACCGTGACCCTCGGTGCCGATGGTCGCGCCTATGGCAATGGCGGCTGCAACCACTGGTTTGCGCCATACACCCTTGAAGGCGACAAGCTCAGCTTCGGCCCGATCGGCAGCACCCGCAAACTGTGCGCCGAGGCGCTGATGGAGCAGGAGCACCGCTTCTTCCAGGCCCTGCAAGGCGTACAGCGCTGGGATATCTCGCCGATCGAGCAGACGCGGTTCTGGCCCGCCGAAGGCAAGCCGATTCGCTTGTGGCTTGAAGAAGGCTGATATCTCCAATCTTTAGTTTGATGGGGTTCCAAATGTGGGAGGGGGCAAGCCCTCTCCCACACTTTAACCGCGCAAGGCCTTGAGTTTGGCCAACACGCCCTCTGCCGTCTGCTCACCCATCAGTTGCTCGCGCACCTTGCCCTGGTCATCGATGATGTAGGTCACCGGCAGCGCCTCGCTGCGCGGAATATCAAAGATGCCCTCCGGGTTCTGCGCCAGCACGGTGAACTTGATACCCAGCTTGTCACTGGCAGCCTTGAGTTCCTCACCCTGCACATTGTCGAAGTTGACCCCGAACACGCCCACGTTCTGCGCTTTCAATTGTTCGGCCAGGGCATTGAGCTCGGGGATTTCCGTGCGGCACGGGCCACACCATTCGGCCCAGTAATTGACCACCAGCCACTGCTTGTCCAGGCGTTCGGCCGGCACTGTCCGGCCGTACTGGTCAACGCCGTAATCGTTACCGCAGCCGCTGAGCAGCAGGGTTGTGATGATCGCCAATGCACCGATCAGTCGCCTTGTCATGGGGTAATCCTTCGCAAAAATGAACGTGGGCTGCGGCCTATCGCCTCTGACGGTTTAAGGACAGGCGCCAGCACGGGTAGAATACCCGCCACCTTACGCAAGATGCGACCCGCACATGACCGATCTGACGCTTTATCACAACCCGGGCTGCTCGAAATCCCGCGGTGCGCTTGAACTGCTCGAAGCTCGCGGCCTCACGCCAACCGTGGTGCGCTATCTGGAAACGCCGCTGGACGCGGCACAATTGCAGGCCCTGCTGGACAAACTAGGCCTCAGTGCCCGCCAATTGTTGCGCACCGGCGAAGATGAATACAAAAGCCTCAACCTGGCCGACGCCAGCCTCAGCGAAGCGCAACTGATCGCCGCCATCGCCGCACACCCCAAGTTGATGGAACGCCCGATCCTGGAAACCGCCGATAAAGCCATCATTGGCCGCCCGCCGGAAAACGTGCTGGAGATCCTGCCGTGACTGCGCCCTACGTGCTGGTGTTGTATTACAGCCGCAATGGCTCGGTCAGCGAAATGGCCCGGCAGATTGCCAGGGGCATCGAGCAGGGCGGCATGGAAGCCCGGCTGCGCACCGTGCCGGCGATCTCCACCGAGTGCGAGGCCGTGGCGCCGAGTATCCCGGACGAGGGCGCCCTGTATGCAAGCCTGGATGACCTGAAACACTGCTCGGCCCTGGCCCTGGGCAGCCCGACACGTTTCGGCAACATGGCCGCGCCGCTCAAGTACTTCCTCGACGGCACCAGTAACCTGTGGCTCACCGGCGCCCTGGTCGGCAAGCCCGCCGGCGTGTTCACCTCCACCGCCAGCCTGCACGGCGGCCAGGAGACCACGCTGATGTCGATGCTGCTGCCGCTGCTGCACCACGGCATGCTGATCACCGGCCTGCCCTACAGCGAACAGGCGCTGCTCGACACCCAGGGCGGCGGCACGCCCTATGGCGCCAGCCACCACGCCGGGCCTGACGGCAAGCGTCTGCTCGACCCGCATGAAATCAGTCTGTGCCGCGCCCTGGGCCTGCGCCTGGCCAAGACCGCCACACTGCTGGAGAACGGCGTTGGCCAGAAAGCCTAAGGTCCTGCCGTCCCAGGCGTGGCTGGAACCACGGGTCAAGCTGGCGCGCGCACTGAGTCTGCTGGCGTTTTTCGGCCTGGTGGGCTTGTTGTGCGCCTATTACCTGTTCGTCGCCGACCTGCACGGGGCGCGCCCGTGGGTGATCCTGCTGATCGAACTGGTGCCGCTGCTGGTGTTGGCGCCAGGGATGATCACGGGCAGCGCGCGCGGGCATTCGTGGATGTGCTTTGTGGTGAACCTGTATTTCATCAAGGGCGCACTGGCCGCGTATGACCCGAACCGCCAGGGCTTCGGAGTGCTTGAGATGCTGGCGAGCCTGGCGGTGTTTTGTACGGCGCTGTTGTATGTGCGCTGGCGGCACCAGTTGAATCGGCGCTTGGCGCATGCCTGACGATCAGTGGTTGACGGTGTAGGCCAGCATCATCGACAGCTGGCACATCGGCCGCCCACTCTCGGCATGCCATTGGTTGAACGCGCCCTGCACCGTCGCCAAATCCCGCAGGCTGGTCGGCGCCTTGTCGACGATCTTCTGCGCATTCAGCGCCGCCACCACGTCATCGCTCGGTACAAACGTATCCTTGCCCACCATGCGCAGGAAACGCGGGGCCGACAGCCCGCCCAACTGGTGGCCGTGCTTGCTCAGGTATTTCCACAGCCCAACGATATCGGTCACCGGCCAGTCGGCGACAAACGCACCGAAGCTGCCCTTTTCCTGCTCGATATCCAGAATCATCTGCGCATTGCGCGGCACACTCTTGAGCTTGCCCAGGTGGCGGATGATGCGCGTGTCCTGCATCAGCCGTTCCAGATGTTCGGCGCCCATCAATACGACTTTTTCCGGATCGAAGCCGAAAAATACCTGTTCGAACGCGGGCCATTTCGCGTCGACCACACTGTGTTTCAAGCCCGCCCGGAACACCCGCAGCGCCAGGGTCGACAGGTAGCGATCATCGCTGATCTTGCGCAATTGCGCCGGCGTCTTGGGCACAGGCAGATGGGCTTCCAGCTTGGCCGCCGAACCGAAGCGGTTCAGACAATATTCGTGCAGCCACTTGTAATCGCGCATGCCCTCTCCTGGCAGTTGAATGGAAAACGGCACCCGCAAGCGCCGTGTACTAGAGCCTCGATGCGGCTCAGAGGTTCACTACATTGACGAAACGCGAGGCGGCCGTCTCATCGATTTTCAAGCTGGCGAAGTCGAACAGGTTGCGATCGGCCAGTTGCGACGGGATCACATTCTGCAGGCTGCGGAAGATGCTCTCGGTGCGCCCCGGGGTCTTGCGCTCCCACTCCTGCAGCATGTCCTTGACCACCTGGCGCTGCAGGTTTTCCTGGGAGCCGCACAGGTTGCACGGAATGATCGGGAATTGCTTGAAGTCGGAATAAGCCTGGATGTCCTTCTCGTTGCAATACGCCAGCGGGCGGATCACCACGTTGCGTCCGTCATCGGCGCGCAGTTTGGGCGGCATGGCCTTGAGCGAACCGTTGAAGAACATATTCAGGAAGAAGGTTTCGACGATGTCGTCGCGATGATGCCCCAGGGCCATCTTGGTCGCGCCGATCTCATCGGCAAAGGTATAGAGCGTGCCACGCCGCAGGCGCGAGCACAGCGAGCAGGTGGTCTTGCCCTCCGGAATCAGTTCCTTGACCACCGAGTACGTGTCTTTCTCGACAATGTGGTACTCGACGCCCAGCGCTTTCAGGTAGGCCGGCAGCACATGTTCGGGAAAGCCGGGCTGCTTCTGGTCCATGTTGACGGCAACGATCTCGAACTTGATCGGTGCGACCTTTTGCAGGTGCAGCAGCACGTCGAGCAGGGTGTAGCTGTCTTTGCCGCCGGAGAGGCAGACCATGACCTTGTCGCCCTCCTCGATCATGTTGAAATCAGCGACCGCTTCACCGGCCAGGCGACGCAGGCGTTTTTGCAGTTTGTTCTGGTTGACCGTAAGAGTGCCCATGGCGCTTGGATCCGCTAAAGGTGTGTGACGAAAAGCGCAGCATTTTACCTTCATGAACGACCGAGTTCCAATGTGGGAGGGGGCTTGCCCCCGATGGCGGTGTATCAGTAGCAACTACCTCGACTGACACACTGCCATCGGGGGCAAGCCCCCTCCCACACTGGATAGCGTTGTCATCGACAGACCCAGCGGCGATTAAGCCCCGTGTTTACAGCGCGATTTACTCTAAAGGCCCTACAGTTTTCCCGGGTATCACTTCCTATACTGCGACGTGAGGTCGCACAACTATCCAGACCTTGCAGGCCAGTTGGCCGGTGGGCGCTCCGATGGGGGCGATAGGAATAACGACAGGAGTGACTGGCATGATCCATCACGTCGTGGGGCTGTTTACCCATCCCGATCAGGAATGGCGGGAAATTCGTGGCGATAAAGAAGAAAGCATCAGCCACATGTACCTCACTCACACGCTGGTTCTCGCAGCGATCCCCGCCATTTCCGCGTTTATCGGCACCACCCGGGTCGGCTGGGTCATCGGCAACCGCGCCCCGGTCATGCTTACCCAGGAAAGCGCGCTGTGGATGACCCTGATGTCGTACGCCGCCATGCTGGGCGGTGTGGCGGTGATGGGCGCGTTCATTCACTGGATGGCCCGCACCTATGACGCCAACCCCAGCATGGCGCGTTGCGTGGCCTTCGCCACCTATACCGCGACGCCCCTGTTTATCGGCGGGCTGGCGGCGCTCTATCCGCACATGTGGCTGGGTATGGTGGTGGGGACCGCAGCGATCTGCTACACGGTGTATCTGCTGTATGTGGGCTTGCCGACGTTCATGAGTATCGACCCGGATGAAGGCTTTCTGTTCTCCAGCTCGGTATTGGCCGTCGGCCTGGTGGTGCTGGTGGCGATCATGGCGTTTACCGTGATCGTCTGGGGCCTGGGCGTCGGGCCCATCTACACCAGTTGAGCCCCAGGCGTGCAGGCAAAGCCACCGAAAAGGTGGCTTTGTGCGTTAGCCATGACCATTCGGCGCCTGAGAGATTCGGAAACCCCCTGCTTTGCGGCATACTGGGCGTCTCTGGAGATATGTACAGCATGCCCGAGCAACTCAATACCCGCGTCGAAGAGTGTTTCCTGCAAGCCGAATCCTTTTTCAAACGAAGCTTCAAACGCCCCACCGTCAGCCTCAAGCTGCGGGGCCAGAAAGCCGGTGTCGCGCATTTGCACGAAAACCTGCTGCGCTTCAACCCTCAGCTCTACCAAGAAAACAGCCAACACTTCCTCAAGCAGACCGTGGCCCACGAAGTGGCGCACCTGATTGCCCACCAACTGTTTGGCGAGCGCATCCAGCCCCATGGAGAGGAATGGCAATTGATCATGCGTGGGGTCTACGAACTGCCGCCGGACCGTTGTCACACCTATGCGGTCAAGCGACGCCAGGTGACTCGCTATATCTACCGGTGCCCGTGTGCCGACAGCGACTTTGCGTTTTCAGCCCAACGCCATGGGATGGTCGGCCAGGGGCGGCGGTACCTGTGTCGGCGGTGCCGGCATACTCTTGTGTTCACTGGGGAGACTCGGGTGGAGTGAGGGCCTCATCGGGGGCAAGCCCCTCCCACATTTTGAATGTATTCACAAATCAAAGGTGGGAGGGGGCTTGCCCCCGATGAGGCCAGAACAGTCACCCAATAACCTTGGCCTGCCGCAAATCCGCAATCCGCTGAGCACTCAACCCCAACTCCACCAACACTTCATCACTGTGCGCCCCGACCGCCGCCCCAATATGCCGTGGCGCCGGCAAACCCTCGGAGAACTTCAGCGGGCAGGCCATCTGCGCTTGGGTCGAACCATCGCCCCTCGGCACCTGGCTGATCAAATCGCGCGCCTGCAACTGCGGATGCGCCAACGCTTCACTCATGCTCAACACCGGTTCGACACACGCATCCACGCCCGCAAATAACGCACACAGCTCGGCAAAGCTGCGTTTTTCAAACTCCACCTGCAACGCCCGCTTGAGTGCCGGCTGCTGCTCAGGCTTCACACCGTGCGCCGCCAGCTCCGGTCGCCCCAGGGCTTCACACAGCTGCTGCATGAACGCCGGTTCCAGGCTGCCCACCGACATCCAGCGCCCGTCACGGGTGCGGTAGTAATCGTAAAAACTGCCGCCATTGAGCACATGATTTTCCCGCTCCGGCTCCACCCCGCAGGCCAGGTAACCCGCGCCGGCCATGGCGTTCAGGCTGAACGAGCAGTCGGTCATGCTCACGTCCAGGTATTGACCGACGCCGCTGTGCTGCCGCGCAACCACCGCCGCGAGCACGCCCACCACCGCATGCAGGGACCCGCCGCCCACATCCGCCAGTTGCACGCCCAGCGGCAACGGCCCACTGTCCCGCCGCCCGGTGTGGCTGGCCACGCCTGCGACAGCGAGATAGTTGATGTCGTGACCGGCGCGGTCCCGGTAGGGGCCGGTCTGGCCGTAGCCGGTGATCGACACATAGATCAGCCTGGGGTTGATCGCCTTCAGTGCGTCGTACCCCAGGCCCAGACGGTCCATGACCCCGGGGCGGAACTGTTCGACGAGGATATCGGTGCCCTTGACCAGCTCGAAGACGATCTGCAGCGCCTCGTCCCGCTTGAGGTCCAGCGCCAGGCTGCGCTTGTTGCGATTGAGATAGGCATGGCTCGCGGACGTGCCGTGATCATGGGGCGGCCACACGCGCAACAGGTCCGGCCGCGTCGGCGATTCGATGCGCAGCACGTCGGCGCCCATGTCCGCCAGCATCAGCGAGGCGAACGGGCCGGGCAGCAGGGTGGAAAAATCCAGCACTTTGAGGGACGCCAAGGGACCTGACATACAAACTCCGTTTGCGATTGGACTGGCCACAGCGTAGTCAGCCTTCGGTGCCGGCGGCAATCGTCAGAACGATCAAGCGCAGTGACCGTTTTGATCACGGCGGGCTTTTTCGTCGCGGCGGCTTTATCATTGGCCCACGTTTGTTCGCAGAGTGTTCCATGAAGTTCGCGATTGCAGTGTTTTGCGCCGCCCACGCGCCCGCCTCGCGCCGCGCCCTGTTGTTCGCCCAGGCGGCTTTGGCCGGCGGGCATGAAATTGTGCGGCTGTTTTTTTATCAGGATGGCGTGTACAGCGCCTCCAATAATATCGTCGCGCCCCAGGACGAGCAGGACATCGCGCGCCAGTGGCGCGAATTTGTCGGCACCCACCAACTCGACGGCGTCGTGTGCATCGCCGCCGCCTTGCGCCGTGGCGTGCTCAATGCCGAGGAAGCCACGCGCTATCAACGCAGCGCGGTGAACCTGGACGCGCCCTGGGCCTTGTCGGGCCTGGGGCAGTTGCATGATGCGATCCAGGACGCCGACCGCCTGATCTGTTTTGGAGGTGCGTGACATGGCCCAATCATTGCTGATCATCAGCCGCCAGGCGCCGTGGTCCGGCCCCAGCGCGCGCGAAGCGCTGGATATCGTGCTGGCCGGAGGCGCGTTCGATCTGCCTGTCGGCCTGCTGTTTCTGGACGACGGCGTGTTCCAGCTGGCGCGGCACCAGGACGCCAGGGCCGTGCAACAAAAGGATCTGAGCGCCAACCTGCAGGCGCTGGGTCTGTTCGGCATCGATGACGTGTTCGCCTGCGGCCACAGCCTGTCCGCACGCGGGCTGCCGCCACCGGACAATGCGCAGGCCCTGGACAGCCAGGCCATTTCCAGGCTGATTGACCGTTACGATCAGGTGATTACCCTCTGATGTCGACTCTACATGTGGTGAGCCACTCCCCCTTTACCGACAGCCGTCTGGACAGTTGCCTGCGTGTGTGCGGCAACGCGGATGCCATCCTGCTTTGCGGCGACGGCACCTATGGCCTGCATAACGCAGCGCTGCAAACCAGAGGGGTAAAAGTGTTTGTGCTGGCTGAAGACCTGCAGGCACGCAACCTGCCGCTCCCGGACTGGGCCGACAGCGTCGACTATCCGGGGTTCGTGCAGTTGTCGATCGACTATGACAAGGTCAACAGCTGGTTATGAACACACTGACCGTCGGCACGCGTAGCCTGCCACTGGACAAGGACGGCTACCTCGTCGACCTGGATGACTGGTCCGATGAGGTGGCGCACGCCCTGGCCATCGCCGAAGCGGTGGAACTGACCGCGGACCACTGGGAAATTCTCCTGTTGCTGCGCCAGTTCTATAGCGAATTCCAGCTGTCCCCCGCCACGCGCCCGCTGATCAAGTACACCGCCTTGAAGCTCGGCCCGCAAAAGGGCAACAGCCTGCACCTCAATAAACTGTTCAACGGCACTCCCGCCAAACTCGCCGCCAAGCTGGCGGGCCTGCCCAGGCCGACGAATTGCTTATGACCGATTTTGCCCCCCTGACCCTCTCGACGCCTGAAGAACATCCGTTTGCGCCGTTCGTGCGCATCCTGGGCAAAGGCAAGCGCGGCGCACGCAACCTCACCCGTGAGGAAGCGCGGCAAGCCATGGGCATGCTGCTCGACGAAAAAGTCGAAGACACCCAGCTGGGCGCCTTCCTCATGCTGCTGCGCCACAAGGAAGAAAGCCCGGAAGAGCTCGCCGGCTTCACCGAAGCGGTACGCGAGCGATTGAACCCGCCCGCACTGAATGTGGATATCGACTGGCCGACCTACGCCGGCAAAAAGCGCCACTTGCCCTGGTTCCTGCTGGCGGCCAAATGCCTGGCGCAACAGGGTGTGCGCATCCTCATGCACGGCGGCGGCGCGCATACGGCGGGGCGCTTGTACACCGAGCAACTGCTGGAGCGCTTGCACATACCGCTGTGCCGCAATTGGCAACAGGTCGAGGCGGCGTATGCACACGGCAACCTGGCGTTTATCCCGCTGGGCGACTGGGCGCCCCAGTTGCAGCGCATGATCGACCTGCGCAACACCCTGGGCCTGCGCTCGCCGATCCACTCCCTGGCCCGCCTGCTCAACCCGCTCAATGCCCGTTGCGGCCTGCAAAGCATTTTCCACCCGGGTTACCAGGGCGTACACCGCGATGCCAGTGGCCTGCTGGGCGACAATGTGATTGTGGTCAAGGGCGATGGTGGCGAGATCGAGATCAACCCCGACACCCTCAGCCACTTGTATGGCACCACCGGCGGCCAGAGCTGGGACGAAGAATGGCCCGCCCTCTCCGCCCAGCGCCACGTCAAACCGGCGACCCTGGAGCCCGAGCATCTGAAAGCCGTATGGCGTGGCGACGTCGAGGACAGCTACCCGCAACTGGCGCTGATCGCGACCATGGCCCTGGCTTTGCGCGGCCTTGGACGCACCCGCGAGCAGGCATTCGAACTGGCCCGGCAGTACTGGGACGCGCGAGACAAATCGATTTAATCGATCATTCTCCCCCGGTCTTTGCGCTTTTAGTTCGAACTCATCCCCGTAGACTGGGCTCCAACGCTTATTAGCCAAGGAGCCAGTCATGGGTTTGCTGATCGAAGGACACTGGAAAGACCAGTGGTACGAAAGTAGCGCAGATGGCGCCTTCCAGCGCGAACAGGCGCAACGCCGTCACTGGGTGACCGCCGACGGCCAGCCCGGCCCGAGCGGCGAAGGCGGTTTCAAGGCCGAGGCCGGACGCTATCACCTCTACGTTTCCCTGGCCTGTCCCTGGGCCCACCGCACCCTGATCCTGCGCAAGCTCAAGGGCCTGGAAAGCCTGATTGACGTCTCGGTAGTCAGTTGGCTGATGCTGGAAAACGGCTGGACCTTCGACAAGGCCCACGGCTCAAGCGGCGACACGCTGGACGGTTTCGACTTCATGCACCAGCGCTACACCGCCGACACCGCTGACTACACCGGGCGCGTCACGGTGCCGGTGTTATGGGACAAAAAGCTCAAGCGCATCGTCAGCAACGAATCGGCGGAGATCATCCGCATGTTCAACAGCGCCTTCAATGAACTGACCGGCAATACCCTGGATTTCTACCCGCAGGCATTGCGCTCGACCATCGACACCCTGAACGAGCGCATCTACCCCGCCGTGAACAACGGCGTGTACCGCGCCGGGTTCGCCACGTCGCAGCAGGCTTATGCAAGCGCGTTTGATGATGTATTTGCCGAGCTTGATCACCTGGAACATCACTTGGGCGAGCATCGCTACCTGGCCGGCGAATACCTGACCGAGGCGGATGTACGGCTGTTCACCACGCTGATTCGTTTTGATGCGGTGTATTACAGCCACTTTAAGTGCAACCTGCGGCGGATTGCCGATTATCCGAACCTGTCGAACTGGCTAAGGGAGATGTATCAGTGGCCGGGCGTGGCCGAGACGGTGGATTTCGAGCATATCAAGGGGCATTACTATGCCAGCCATCGGACCATCAATCCGACGGGGATTGTGCCGAAGGGGCCGTTGCAGCGGTTTGATGTTGGGCATGATCGGGCGCGGTTGAGTGGCAAAGGTGTGTGGAGCTGATCCGGATCATGGGGGCATAGGTATCTACACAACTCTGTAGCGCTCAACCGTAACCACGATGCGAAGCGAGTCGCTCTTGATCTTGACCTGCTTTTGATCTTGATCTCAGGCGCCCCGTTAAACCACGCTGGCCGAACGCAGGCTTGAATCCGTGGGTAACCCGGCAGGACGCCGGGTTAGC
>NZ_CVTN01000056.1:111199-223950 GCF_900004915.1 Pseudomonas sp. 31 R 17 | reverse complement strand
GCCGGAGAGAGGGCACACCGAGCCTAGGCGAGGTGCCGAGTGGTGGGGCAAGAGCGTTTTGCTTACTTTTGCGCTTTTCAAAAGTGAGCCGCCGGGGCGGAACCCTAAGTGGCCGTTACCGCAGAAACGGATATGTACTCGATCTGATCCGACATCCTGGTCGGCCCAGAGGCCGCCATCGGGGGCAAGCCCCCTCCCACATGGGTATGCATTCCAAGTGTGGGAGGGGGCTTGCCCCCGATGTTTTTGAGGCTTACACCTGAGACTGAGCGCCTTCAAACCACTTGAGCTTCTCGCGCAACACCACCACCTCTCCCACGATCACCAGCGTCGGTGCATGCACTTCATGCTCCGCCACCATGCGCGGCAAGTCGGCGAGTGTGCCGGTGAACACGCGCTGGTTGGAGGTGGTGCCCTGCTGGATCAACGCTGCCGGCGTATCGGCAGCGCGGCCATGCAGGATCAACTGTTGGCAGATAATCGGCAAACCGATCAAGCCCATGTAGAACACCAGGGTCTGCGACGGCCCCACCAGGTCCTGCCAGGGCAGGTCCGACGTACCGTTTTTCAGGTGCCCGGTGATAAAGCGCACCGACTGCGCATAGTCACGGTGCGTCAGCGGAATCCCCGCATACGCCGCGCAACCACTGGCCGCGGTGATGCCCGGCACCACCTGGAACGGAATGCCGTGGGCCGCCAGTTCCTCGATCTCTTCACCGCCACGCCCGAAAATGAACGGGTCGCCGCCCTTGAGACGCAGCACGCGCTTGCCTTGCTTGGCCAGGTCCACCAGTTGCTGGTTGATCTGGTCCTGGGGCACGGCATGCTCGGCGCGACGCTTGCCGACATACACGCGCTCGGCATCACGGCGGCACAGCTCCAGAATCGCCGGGGCCACCAGACGGTCATACAACACCACGTCGGCTTGCTGCATCAGGCGCAAGGCGCGGAAGGTCAGCAGGTCCGGATCGCCCGGACCCGCGCCCACCAGGTACACCTCACCCGGTGCGTAAGGCGGTGCGCCATTGACCTTTTCGATCAGCAGGCGCTCGGCCTCAGCGCCCTGCCCGGCCAATTGACGGTCGGCAATCGGACCCTGGAAGACTTCTTCCCAGAACGCGCGACGCTGCTGCACATCCGGGTACAAGCCTTTGACCTGGGCACGAAAACGCGCCGCCAACCCGGCCAATTGGCCATAGGTGGACGGAATCCAGGTCTCCAGCTTGGCGCGGATCAAGCGCGCCAGCACCGGCGCATCGCCGCCACTGGACACCGCAATCACCAACGGCGAACGGTCGACGATCGCCGGGAAGATCACGCTGCACAAGGCTGGCGCATCCACCACATTGACCGGTACACAGCGACGCTTGGCATCACTGGACACCTGCGCGTTCAGTGGCTCGTCGTCGGTGGCGGCGATGATCAGCACGCAACCGTCGAGGTCGGCCTCCTGATAACCGCGCAACATCAGGTCCCCGCCACTGCCCAGTACCCGTTCACGCAACTGGTCTTCGATCTGGGGAGCAACCACCCGCAGCACTGCGCCGGCGTCAGCCAGCAGGCGGGATTTGCGCAAGGCAATCTCCCCCCCACCGACAACCAACACACGACTGCCGCGCAGGTTATGAAACAGCGGCAGAAATTCCATTTAGCCGATGACCTCGACGCCGCCCATGTACGGCTTGAGCACCTCAGGCACGCGGATCGAACCGTCTGCCTGCTGGTAGTTTTCCAGCACGGCCACCAACGTACGGCCTACGGCCAGGCCCGAACCGTTGAGGGTGTGCACCAGCTCCGGCTTGCCGGTTTCCGGGTTACGGAACCGCGCCTGCATGCGCCGGGCCTGGAAATCACCGCAGTTGGAGCACGACGAAATCTCGCGGTATTTATCCTGGCTCGGCACCCACACTTCGAGGTCGTAGGTCTTCACGGCGCTGAACCCCATGTCGCCGGTGCACAGCGCCAGTACGCGGTACGGCAGCTCCAGCAGTTGCAGGACGCGCTCGGCGTTGGCAGTCAGGCCTTCCAGCGCCTCCATCGACGTCGAAGGCTCGACCACCTGGACCATCTCGACCTTGTCGAACTGGTGCTGGCGAATCATGCCGCGCGTATCGCGACCGGATGCACCGGCTTCACTGCGAAAGCACGGGCTGTGGGCCACGAACTTCAACGGCAATTGCCTGGCATCGAGGATTTCGCCGGCAACGATATTGGTCAACGACACTTCGGCGGTCGGGATCAGGTATAGATCAGCGTCACCCTCGCGGCTGATCTTGAACAGCTCTTCCTCGAATTTCGGCAACTGGCTGGTGCCCATCAGCGCCGGCGCCTGCACCAGGTAAGGCGTGTAGGCTTCTTCATAACCGTGCTCGGCGGTGTGCAGGTTGATCATGAACTGCGCCAGGGCACGGTGCATGCGTGCGATCGGGCCGCGCAGCAAAGCAAAGCGTGCGCCGGACATTTTCGCGGCGGTCTCGAAATCCAGGCCGCCGGTCAATTCGCCCAGGGCCACGTGGTCCTTGATCTCGAAATCGAAGGCTTTCGGCGTGCCCCAGCGGCGCACTTCGACGTTGCCGTCTTCGTCTTCGCCAATCGGCACCGACTCATGGGGAATATTGGGGATGCCCAACAGGATCGAATCCAGTTCGGACTGGATTTTGTCCAGCTCGAGTTTGCCGTCGGACAGCTCGGTGCCCATGCGCTCGACGTCCGCCATCAGCGGCGCGATGTCTTCGCCGCGCTGCTTGGCCTGACCGATGGATTTGGAACGCGCATTCCGCTCAGCCTGCAGTGCTTCGGTGCGGGTCTGGACGGTCTTGCGCTGTTCTTCCAGCGCTTCGATGCGCGCAACATCCAGGGCAAAGCCACGGGATGCCAGGCGGTCCGCTACGTCCTGAAGGTTGCTACGTAACAGTTTGGAATCGAGCATGTCGGTCTCTCGTTTATCAAAGTTTGGTCAGGGACAGGCCGGCCCAGGTGGCGAGCAGCCCGCCGAACACGCTGATGCCCAGGTACCCGAAGGCGACCAGGGCCTGCCCGCTTTCCAGCAGGCGCAGCGTATCCAGTGAAAAGGATGAAAAGGTCGTCAGACCGCCTACAAAGCCGACAATCAAGCCGGCGCGAATTTCAATCGGCACTTCCGGGCGCAACAGGAACCAGCCGTACAACAGCCCGATGATCAGGCAGCCCACCAGGTTGACCGCCAGGGTCGCCGCATAGAAATGCTTCGGCCAATGGGCGCTGACCCAGGTGCCGGTGGCGAAACGCAATAATGTACCAGCGATGCCGGCTGCGGACACGGCAAGAATCGTCTTGAGCACTACTTTCTCCGCTGACGGGGGCTGAGACGGTCGAGTTGGGCCAGATGGTTGAGCTTTTCGCCGATCTTCAGCTCCAGGCCACGGGGCACCGGTTGATAGAGCGCCAGCGGCTCGAGCTCATCGGGAAAGTAATCTTCGCCGGCCGCGTAGGCGTCCGGCTCGTCATGGGCATAGCGGTATTCATCGCCGTAACCCAGCTGTTTCATCAGCTTGGTCGGCGCGTTGCGCAAATGCATCGGCACTTCGAGGGAACCATGTTCGGCCGCCGCTCGCAGCGCCGACTTGAAGCCCATGTACACCGCGTTGCTTTTCGGCGCGCAGGCCAGGTAAGTGATGGCCTGGGCCACCGCCAGTTCGCCTTCCGGGCTGCCGAGGCGCTCTTGCACGTCCCACGCGGCCAGGCACAGGCTCAAGGCGCGGGGGTCGGCATTGCCGATGTCTTCGCTGGCCATGCGCACCACGCGGCGCGCCAGGTACAACGGATCGCAACCGCCGTCGATCATGCGCGCGAACCAGTACAACGCGCCGTCCGGATTGGAACCGCGTACGGATTTGTGCAGCGCCGATATCTGGTCGTAGAACGCTTCACCGCCCTTATCAAAGCGCCGACGCGTGTCGCCCAGCAGGCTTTGCAGCAGGTCCACGCCAATCTCGCCGCCGTCTTCGGCAAGGTCCGAGGCGTTCTCCAACAGGTTGAGAAAACGCCGGCCATCGCCATCGGCGGCCGTGAGCAGGATCTTGAAGCCCTCTTCGCTGACGCTCAGTTGGCGCTTGCCCAGGCCCTTGTCTTCGCTCAAGGCGCGCTGCAACAACTTCTGCATCGCCGCTTCGTCAAGGCTCTTGAGCACATAGACGCGAGCCCGCGAGAGCAACGCGTTATTGAGTTCGAAAGAAGGGTTTTCAGTGGTGGCGCCGATGAAGATCAACGTGCCGTCTTCGACGTACGGCAGGAATGCATCCTGCTGCGACTTGTTGAAGCGATGCACTTCGTCGACAAACAGGATGGTGCGCTTGCCGTACTGCCCGGCCTGCTGCTTGGCGACTTCCACCGCCTGGCGGATCTCCTTGACCCCGGCCAGCACGGCGGAGACCGTTTCGAAATGCGCATCCGAGACCTTGGCCAGCAGCCGTGCCAGGGTGGTTTTACCCACCCCCGGCGGCCCCCAGAAAATCATCGAGTGCAGCGCACCCTGCTCCAGGGCTTCACGCAAGGGCTTGCCGCGAGCGAGCAGATGCTCCTGACCGACGTACTCATCCAGGTTGGTCGAGCGCAGGCGCGCGGCCAGGGGCTGGGCAATCGGGTCACTTCGAAACAGATCCATGGGCAGCGTTTGAAACCTCTGGGGAGTTTATTCCTGGATCACGTCGGCACCCTTGGGGATGTCGAACTTGAACTTGGACGCGGGCACAGGCTGGTTGGCCTTGACCCCGGAGAACAGGATATCGGTGCGCTGGCCAACGCTGTCGACCAGGCGCATGTTGTTGATCACGCCGTTGCCGAACGACAGCGACAGGGTGTCGAACAAGGTGTCCCTGGATTTGGGCTTGAGCGTGAACTCAATGACGTTGCTGGTTTGCTTGGAGGTGATGTCGAAACTGTCGTTGATCTTCGACACGTCCCCCGACAGCAGCAGCGCCGGCGTCTGGTTCAGGCGCGGGTCGAGCTTCTTGATGGTCGCCTGTTCCAGGTCCGGGTCCCACAGCGTGACTTTCTGGCCGTCGGACACGATGGTCTGCTCGGCCTTGCCTTCGGTGTGCCAGTAGAACAGGCCGGGGCGCTGCACGGCCATTTCGCCTGCGGTCTCCTGCAACTGGGTGCCACCGGCGTCCAGGGTCAGTTGGGAAAAGCGCGCGGTCAGGGTCTGGGATTTGTCCAGTAGGTTCTTCAGACTGGCCACGGAAGCCGGGTCAGCGTGGGCCGAAACGGCGGTCAGGGCCAGTGCCGGCAACAACAGCATGCGGATAATGCGCATGGGAGTCCTCATTGAATAGTCAGGGCGCGCCGCGTGCTGCCACGCGGCGCGGGATCAGTCGCGCATCTGCCCGGGGGCGATGATTTCGCGCGAGCCGTTGGTGTTCATTGCGGTGACGACGCCGGCGTGTTCCATGGCTTCGATCATGCGGGCGGCGCGGTTGTAGCCGATCTTCAGCTTGCGTTGCACGGCGGAGATCGAGGCACGGCGGCTTTCCAGCACGAACGCCACGGCTTCGTCGTAGAGCGCGTCGGTTTCGGCGTCATCGTCGCCACCCCCGCTGCCGCCGTCGAAGCCGCTGCCGGCCTCTTCCACGCCCGCGAGAATGTCGTCGTTGTATTCCGGTGCGCCACGCAGTTTCCAGGCTTCCACCACGCGATGCACTTCATCGTCGGAAACGAACGCCCCGTGGACACGGATCGGCAGGCTGGTGCCGGGCGGCATGTAGAGCATGTCACCGTGGCCCAGCAGTTGCTCGGCGCCGCCCTGGTCGATGATGGTCCGCGAGTCGATCTTGCTCGACACCTGGAACGCCATACGCGTAGGAATGTTGGCCTTGATCAGGCCGGTGATCACATCCACCGACGGCCGCTGGGTGGCGAGGATCAGGTGAATCCCGGCCGCACGGGCCTTCTGCGCGATACGCGCGATCAATTCTTCGACCTTCTTGCCGACGATCATCATCATGTCGGCGAATTCGTCGACCACCACCACGATGGTCGGCAGCTTGGTCAAAAGCGGCGCTTCGTCGTGAATGTTCTCGCGCTTGTACAGCGGGTCGGTCAGCGGCGTACCAGCGTCCTGGGCTTCCTTGACCTTGGCGTTGAAGCCGGACAGGTTACGCACGCCCATCTTCGCCATCAGCTTGTAGCGACGCTCCATCTCGGCGACGCTCCAGCGCAGGGCGTTGGCGGCGTCCTTCATGTCGGTCACTACCGGGCAGAGCAGGTGCGGAATGCCTTCGTAGATCGACAGCTCAAGCATTTTCGGGTCGATCATGATCAGCTTGGCGTCGTCCGGGCCCGACTTGAACAGGATCGACAGGATCATTGCGTTCACACCCACCGACTTACCGGAACCGGTGGTACCGGCCACCAGCAGGTGCGGCATTTTCGCCAGGTCGGTGATTACCGGCTTGCCGCCGATGTCGTGGCCGAGGGCCAGGGTGACCGGCGATTTGAAGTTGTCGTATTCCGGGGTCGACAGCACTTCGGAGAAACGCACGATCTGGCGGTCTTCGTTGGGAATCTCGATACCCACGGTGGTCTTGCCGGGAATCACTTCCACCACGCGCACGCTGGTCACGGCCAGGGAGCGCGCCAGGTCCTTGGCCAGGTTGGAAATGCGGCTGACCTTGACGCCTGCGGCCGGCTGAATCTCGTAACGGGTAATGACAGGGCCCGGGTGAATCGAGTCCACCGACACTTCGACGCCGAACTCCTTGAGCTTGATTTCCAGCAGGTGGCCGACGGCCGCCAGGGATTCGGGCGAGTAGTTGAGTTGTTTCTTTTCCGCAGGGTCAAGAATCGAGATCGGCGGCAAGGTGCCTTCGACGGCGCTGTCGATGAACAGCGGCGCCTGTTTCTCTTTCTGCACGCGGTGGCTGGGCTCGGGCGCCTTGGGCGGCGCGGGGGCGATCACCGGCGGCACCTGCTTCTCGCGATCGGACATGTGCTTGCTCAGGGCCTGTTCGCGCTCGATCAGGCGCTCCTTGACCTTGGCCTGCTCGCGGCGGTCCGGCGTGCTTGGGGCCACCACTTCGTTGACGCGGGTGTCCACTTCACGCAGTTGCGCAACCATCTGCTTGCGCTCCACGCGCGCCGCCCACCAGCGGTTGGCGGCGCCCTGGAACAACTCGAACAGGTCAAGGGTGATCTTGCCGGTCACGTCCATCACTTTGAACCACGACAGGTCGGTGAACACCGTGAGACCGAACAGGAACAGCGCGATAAACATCAGCGTGCTGCCCTGGATATTCAGGGTGCGCCGCGCCAGGTCGCCCAGGCTTTCGCCCAGCGCCCCGCCCGCGCCCGCCGGCAGACCGGTCGGTGCATGGAAATGGATATGGGCCAGGGCCGCGCCGGACAACACCAGGAACACCAGCCCGATCAGGCGCCAGGAGAACAGCCAGCCGCTCCACTGCCACGGCTCGTGACGCTGGCGGAAAATCTGCCATGTCTTGATCGCCAGCAACAGCGGAAAGATGTACGCGAAATAACCGAGAATCATGAACAGGATATCGGCGCTGTAGGAACCCACCGGGCCACCGAAATTCTGCACGTCATCGATTTTGCTGTTATGGCTCCAGCCGGGATCGTCCTTGCCATAGGTGAGCAAGGCCATCATCAGGAACAGGCACAGCGCGCCGATCGCGATCAGCGCACCTTCCTTGAGTCGGTAATGCAGGTGCTGACGCCAGGCCGGCACGACTGCTGCTTTGGGTGTTGCGGCGGATTTCTTCAAAACGGGTCTTTTCCTGCGCCTTTTAGCGCGTCCATCTGTTGAATGACTGCACACGACTGCTCTATCCGAGCAGCTGAAAAATGACAAATGTTGCTGAATCTACTTTTTAACACTGCATAACCCATGGATGAAATGGCGATAACGCCATGATCGCCGCATTGTACGGGTTTGCGTGCGCGATGCCACGCACTTGCCCATCACCCGGCGGCCTGAGCCGTTCACGTGTTGCAGCCTGTTCAATTTGAGCATGCATTGTCTTTGCTGACAAAGGCTTATGCGCTGTATTTACCAATCAAGGCAAGCTTGGCAAATGGCCTGCATTGGCCAGACCCGATTACGACCGCACCTTATACGCAGAGTTGCAGAAACACCCTTACACGCTAAACCAGCTCGAGCAGCCATTTGCGCTGGCCCCGAGGCGCTGCGTCGACAATAATCAGGTCCTGGGGCAGGCGCCCGACCTGCCACTCCCCTCCCCTTCCGTAAGCCTGGATGCCATGCTGACCTGGTTACAACGCGACACCCTGACCTTCCCGCCGCTGGCCAAGGCCATGCGCGAACCCAACGGCCTGCTTGCCGCCGGCGGCGACCTGTCGGCCGAACGATTGATCCAGGCCTATCGCCACGGCTGCTTTCCCTGGTTCTCCGAAGGCCAGCCGATTCTCTGGTGGTCACCCGACCCACGCACGGTGATCTTCCCCGACGAGCTGCACGTCTCGCGCAGCCTGGGCAAATTATTGCGTCAACAGCGCTACAGCGTGACGTTCGATCAGGATTTCGCAGCGGTCATCCAGGCCTGCGCGGCGCCTCGTGCGTATGCGGACGGCACCTGGATCACTGAAAGCATCCAGAGCGCCTATCTGGAGCTGCATCAGCGTGGTTACGCGCACTCCGTGGAGGTCTGGGACCAGGGCGAGCTGGTCGGCGGCCTGTACGGCCTGGCGATGGGCCAGTTGTTTTTTGGCGAATCCATGTTCAGCCGCGCCGATAACGCCTCGAAATTCGGCTTCGCCACGCTGACCCGGCAATTGCAGGCCTGGGGGTTTGTGCTGATTGACTGCCAGATGCCCAATGATCATTTGCACAGCCTGGGCGCACGCGGCATACCGCGCAGCGAATTCGCCGGGTATCTGCGCGATCATTTGGACCAGCCCAACTCGGCGCCGTGGGTTTCTTAGGCGCCATCCGCATACCTGGCTTACACTTATTTCAAAGCTTATTCCGAGGGTTGATCATGACCGAGTTGGCGCGCTTGAAGTTTTATGCCACTCAAGCCCACTCTTGCAGCTATCTGCCCGACGAGCAGGCCACCACACTGTTCCTCGATCCCAGCCAGCCGATGGACGTGCATGTGTACGCCGACCTGTCGGAGATGGGCTTTCGGCGCAGCGGCGATCACCTGTACCGACCGCATTGCCAGAACTGCAACGCCTGCGTGCCGGCGCGCATCCCGGTGGCGCAGTTTTTACCGGATCGCAACCAGAAACGCATTCTCAAGCGCAACGCCGACCTGACGGTAAACGCGGTCAAGCCGCAGTACAGCGAAGAATATTTCGACCTCTATCAACGCTACATCGAGCAACGCCATGCCGACGGCGATATGTTCCCGCCCAGCCGCGACCAATTTTCCACGTTCCTGGTGCGTGACCTGCCTTTTTCGCGCTTCTACGAATTTCGCCTCGACGGACGGTTGCTGGCGGTGGCGGTGACCGACCTGCTGCCCAACGGGCTGTCGGCGGTGTACACCTTCTATGAGCCCGCCGAAGAACGCCGCAGCCTGGGGCGCTTTGCGATTCTCTGGCAAATAGGTGAAGCGCTGCGCCTGGAACTGGAGGCGGTGTACCTCGGATACTGGATTAAAAACTGCAAAAAGATGAACTACAAGACCCAATATCGGCCCATTGAGCTACTGATTAATCAAAGATGGGTAACGCTTAACTAGAACCCCTTGGCTTGAACACCCTTTTTCGGGCACAATGCACGCCGCTTTTGCCTGGCGCAGTTGCACCGGGCCATTCACTGGATACCGAGGGCTTTACTGCATGTCGAAAGAAGACAGCTTCGAAATGGAAGGCACTGTCGTCGACACCCTGCCCAACACCATGTTTCGTGTGGAGTTGGAAAATGGGCACGTCGTAACCGCGCATATCTCCGGCAAGATGCGCAAGAACTACATTCGTATTCTTACCGGTGACAAAGTGCGCGTCGAGCTGACGCCCTATGACTTGAGCAAAGGGCGCATCACTTACCGCGCTCGCTAAGCAAGTCAATACAAAACGCCCGGTTATGCCGGGCGTTTTTGTGTGTGTGCAATTTACCAAGTACCAAAACCCAATGTGGGAGGGGGCTTGCCCCCGATAGCGGTAGATCAGTCACTCATGTAGCGACTGAAACACTGCTATCGGGGGCAAGCCCCCTCCCACATTGGCGCCCGTAGCTATCGATCAGGCCATTTCCGCCGTGGTTTCGAAGTCGAAGGTCAGTTCGCCGTCCTTCAGATCGATATGCACCACGCCACCATGGTCGGAAAGCTCGCCGAACAGGATTTCTTCGGCCAACGGCCGCTTGATCTTGTCCTGGATCAGACGCGCCATCGGGCGTGCGCCCATTGCCGCGTCGTAGCCACCTTCGGCAATCCAACTGCGCGCCGCTTCGGTGACTTCCAACTGCACGCGCTTGTCTTCCAACTGCGCCTGAAGCTCGGTGAGGAACTTGTCCACCACGCTTTTGATAACCTCATGACTGAGGCGACCAAACTGGATAATGGTGTCCAGACGGTTGCGGAACTCCGGCGTGAAGCTCTTCTTGATCACTTCCATTGCATCGGAAGAGTGATCCTGATGGCTGAAGCCGATCGAAGCCCGCGCGGCGGTTTCGGCACCGGCGTTGGTGGTCATGATCACGATCACGTTGCGGAAGTCCGCCTTGCGCCCGTTGTTGTCGGTCAGGGTGCCGTGGTCCATCACCTGCAGCAGCAGGTTGAAGACTTCCGGGTGGGCCTTCTCGATTTCATCGAGCAGCAATACACAATGCGGCTGCTTGGTGATCGCTTCGGTCAACAGACCGCCCTGGTCGAAACCGACATAGCCCGGAGGCGCACCGATCAGGCGCGACACGGTGTGACGCTCCATGTATTCGGACATGTCAAAGCGCACCAGTTCGATGCCCATGGCCTTGGCCAACTGCCGCGCCGCCTCGGTCTTGCCGACGCCGGTGGGGCCTGCAAACAGGAACGAACCCACGGGTTTGTCCGGCGACTTGAGGCCCGCACGCGATAGCTTGATCGCGGTGGACAATGCGTCGATGGCCGCATCCTGGCCGAATACGGTCAGCTTGAGATCACGCTCCAGGTTACGCAGCAGCTCCTTGTCGGAACTGTTGACGTGTTTAGGCGGAATCCGCGCGATCTTCGCCACGATGTCCTCGACCTGAGGCACGTCGATGCGCTTTACACGCTTCTCGACCGGCTGCAGGCGCTGGTAGGCACCCGCCTCGTCGATCACATCGATGGCTTTGTCCGGCATATGCCGGTCATTGATGTAGCGTGACGCCAGCTCAGCCGCCGCACGCAGGGCTTCATCGGTGTACTCGATGCCATGGTGCGCTTCGAAACGCCCCTTGAGACCGCGCAGGATGCCGATGGTGTCTTCAACCGAAGGCTCGGACACATCGACTTTCTGGAAGCGCCGCGCCAGGGCACGGTCTTTCTCGAAGATGCCGCGAAACTCCTGGAACGTGGTCGAGCCGATGCAGCGGATATCACCGGACGACAGCAACGGTTTGAGCAGGTTGGACGCATCCATCACCCCGCCCGACGCGGCACCCGCGCCAATAATGGTGTGAATCTCGTCGATGAACAGGATCGCCTGCGGGCGTTTTTTCAGTTCGCCGAGCAGCGCCTTGAAGCGCTTCTCGAAATCGCCACGGTACTTGGTCCCGGCGAGCAATGCGCCCAGGTCCAGGGAGTAGACGACACTGTTGGCCAGCAGATCCGGCACCTGGTTGTCGACGATACGCTTGGCCAGGCCTTCGGCAATCGCGGTTTTACCCACGCCCGCCTCACCGACCAGCAACGGGTTGTTCTTGCGACGCCGCGCGAGGATCTGCGCTACGCGCTCAACCTCCAGCTCACGCCCCACCAGCGGATCGATCCGCCCCTGGCGCGCCAGTTCATTGAGGTTGCTGGCATAGGCATCCAGCGGGTTGCTTGAAGAAGAAGACTCACCGCCCTCGTCGTCCTGCATATCCTGCTCACCCTCGGAATGATCGCCGTGCCCGGGCACCTTGGAGATGCCGTGGGCGATGTAGTTGACGACATCGATACGGGCCACGCTCTGCTGCTTGAGCAGAAACACGGCCTGGCTTTCCTGCTCGCTGAAAATCGCCACCAGCACATTGGCGCCCGTGACTTCACGCTTACCGGAGCTCTGTACGTGGAAGACAGCACGCTGCAATACCCGCTGGAAGCCCAGGGTTGGCTGGGTCTCACGGTCCTCGTCATGCACGGGGATCAGTGGCGTCGTGGAGTCGATAAACTCCTGCAGGTCATGCTTGAGTTTGTCGAGGTTGGCGCCGCACGCACGTAGAACGGTGGCGGCAGCTTCGTTATCCAAAAGTGCCAGCAGCAGGTGTTCGACGGTCATGAATTCATGACGCTTCGAACGAGCCTCCTTGAAGGCAAGATTGAGGGTGACTTCGAGCTCGCGGTTTAACATAGCTTCACCTCATACCCAAGTGGTCGGCGTTAACCGTCCTTCTCGATTTCACAGAGTAGCGGATGCTGGCTTTCCCTGGCGTACTGGTTGACCTGCATGGCCTTTGTCTCGGCGATGTCGCGGGTAAACACTCCACATACTGCCCGTCCTTCTGTGTGAACGGCCAGCATTACCTTGGTCGCCAACTCGCGGTTCAGGTTAAAAAACACCTCGAGCACTTCGACCACGAAATCCATCGGTGTGTAGTCATCATTGAACAAAACCACCTTGTACATCGGCGGCGCCTGTAAAGCAGGCTTGGCCTCCTGAACAGCAATGCCTGCAGAACCGTCGTCGTCATGTTCCTGATCCGGGCGATCCTGATTGAATGTTAGTCGAATCTGGCTATTTGCATGCATGGAAAGAAAGGTTCGTCAGTGGTTCAAATACAGTGGTGGGGGCGACCTGTCAGATTTTCAACTCCAACCCTTTGGTCGCCTTGACTATCGGCAAATCGGTGTTACAACCAATAGAGCCCACAGTGGGTAAAAAAGGTCCGCGCAGTCAACCTTATTTATTCGGGTTAGGACGGATAGACGGGATGATACTCCAGTGATGGAGTCTGGTGCAGAGGGATAAGGGAATGGCTAGTGGTAAGGTCAATTGGTTCAACAACGCCAAAGGGTTTGGGTTTCTTCGAGTGGAAGGCTACGAAGAAGACATTTTCGTGCATTACTCACAAATAGAAATGGAAGGGTATAAAACGCTGAAAGCGGGCCAGCTTGTGCAGTTCGAAAAAATTGTTGAAGGCCGAAAAGGAAAACAAGCCGAAAGAGTTTCTCCTGCCACGACCCCAGCGACCGACGAGCCTTTGGCAATGACCGCCCAGAAAGAAGAAACAGCCTGATCCTGCATCCTGCGTCGGGCGAAAAGACCGGCCACTCCAATCATCGGATGGCCGGCTTTTCATACAGCGGCTTTACATATGCGAAATCAACGCATCACCAAAGCCCGACGACGACACCAATGTCGCCCCCTCCATCAGCCGCTCGAAGTCATACGTCACGGTCTTGGCCGAAATAGCGCCGTTGGTGCCTTTTATAATCAGATCCGCCGCCTCGACCCAGCCCATATGCCGCAGCATCATTTCCGCCGACAGAATCAATGAGCCCGGGTTGACCTGATCCTTGCCCGCATACTTCGGTGCAGTACCGTGGGTGGCCTCGAACATGGCCACGGTGTCCGACAGGTTGGCGCCCGGCGCGATACCAATGCCGCCCACTTCCGCCGCGAGGGCGTCGGACAAGTAGTCGCCGTTGAGGTTGAGCGTCGCAATCACATCATATTCAGCCGGACGCAACAGGATCTGCTGGAGCATCGCATCGGCGATCGCGTCCTTGACCACTACATTCTTGCCGGTCCTGGGGTTCTTGAACTGCATCCACGGCCCGCCATCGAGCAGGGTCGCGCCGAACTCCTCGGCCGCCACTTCGTAGGCCCATTCCTTGAAGGCACCTTCGGTGAACTTCATGATGTTGCCTTTGTGCACGATGGTCAGCGAGTCGCGGTCGTTATCCACCACATATTGCAGAGCCTTGCGCGCCAGGCGCTTGGTGCCCTCTTTCGACACCGGCTTGACGCCAATCCCGCAATCCTGGTCGAAACGGATCTTGGTAACCCCCATCTCCTCCTTGAGGAACTTGATCACCTTGATCGCCTCGGGCGAACCGGCCTTCCACTCGATGCCGGCGTAAATGTCCTCGGAGTTCTCGCGGAAGATGGTCATGTCCACGTCCCCGGGCTTCTTGACCGGGCTGGGCACGCCTTCGAACCAGCGCACCGGGCGCAGGCACACATACAGGTCGAGTTGCTGGCGCAGGGCCACATTCAGGGAACGGATGCCGCCGCCGACCGGGGTGGTCAGCGGGCCCTTGATGGACACCACGTAATCCTTGACCGCGTCCAGGGTTTCCTGGGGCAGCCAGGTGTCCTGGTCGTAGACTTGAGTGGCCTTCTCACCGGCATACACCTCCATCCACGAGATCTTGCGCTTGCCGCCGTAGGCCTTTTCAACAGCAGCGTCGACCACCTTGATCATCACCGGGCTGATGTCGACGCCGATACCGTCTCCTTCGATATACGGGATGATCGGTTGGTCAGGAACATTGAGAGAATGGTCTGCATTGACGGTGATTTTGTCGCCGACTGCCGGAACCTGAATCTTCTTGTATCCCATGCTGAACTCCATCTATGGATTGAACATCTGGCTGCGTTCGAGCCTACTCCAGATAAATGGCGACTGAAACCTCACGCCATGCTCATTTGCGTCGAAAACAGCATAACTTGTCGCCTACAAGCCTGAAAGCAAAGGGAAAACCGCCAATCTTGAGCACAACGTGCGACGTTGCCCGCACCCGGCCCGCCTGCGACCTTTAGACCAATGGACGACCCACCTTTTGTATGAAGGCTCAGCGTAAGCATAGCGACCTATGTATAATGCCGCCGCTGACCAAAGAGTCACGACGGTTGACCGCTCTAGACAGTAGCCTTCAGCCAGAAAGCAGGACTATTACAATAGTCCAAACGCTTGACGCTCGACTGATGCAACCCAACATCACCGCGAAGAACACTCGACATTTCGCTCATGGATGACTTTGAACGAACGCGCTCCACCCGGCGCATCTCGAGTTTCTGCGCACGCTTTCAGCAAAGAAGAGAGTTAATCCGAATATGCCCACCCGCTCGAAGATCATCTACACCTTCACCGACGAAGCCCCAGCCCTCGCCACCTATTCACTGCTGCCTATCGTAGAGGCCTTCACCGCTTCCGCTGATATTGCCGTGGAAACCCGCGACATTTCCCTCGCCGCGCGCATCCTCGCAAGCTTCCCCGAGCAACTGGGCGCCAAGGCCATCCCGGACCACCTCGCCGAACTGGGCGACCTGGCCGTTACGCCTGAAGCCAACATCATCAAGCTGCCTAACATCAGCGCCTCGACCCCGCAGCTGCAAGCCGCGATCAAGGAACTGCAGGCCCAGGGCTACGCCCTGCCGGACTACCCGGAAACCGTAACCACCGACGCGGAAAAAGAAACCCGTGCACGTTACGACAAGGTCAAGGGCAGCGCCGTGAACCCGGTACTGCGCGAAGGCAACTCCGACCGCCGCGCACCGCTGTCGGTCAAGAACTACGCACGCAAGCACCCGCACAAAATGGGCGCCTGGGCTGCCGACTCCAAGTCGCACATCGCCCACATGAGCAATGGCGACTTCTACGGCAGCGAAAAAGCCGTACAGATCGAAGCCGCTGACGCTGTCAAAATCGAGCTGATCGCTCAAGACGGCACCGCCACTGTCCTGAAGGAAAAGACCTCGGTACAGGCCGGCGAGATCATCGACACCGCCGTGCTGAGCAAAAAAGCCCTGCGCGCATTCATCGCCGCCGAGATCGAAGACGCCAAGAAGCAAGGCGTGCTGCTGTCGGTTCACTTGAAAGCCACCATGATGAAGGTCTCCGACCCGATCATGTTCGGCCAGATCGTCGCCGAGTTCTATAAGGACGCCCTGGCCAAGCACGCCACCGTGCTGGAGCAGATCGGCTTCAACCTGAACAACGGCATCGGCGACCTGTACGCCCGTATCAAGGCGCTGCCGGCCGACCAGCAGGCGCAGATCGAAGCGGACATCCAGGCGGTCTACGCCGCTCGCCCATCGCTGGCGATGGTCAACTCCGACAAAGGCATCACCAACCTGCACGTGCCGAGCGACGTGATCGTCGACGCCTCGATGCCGGCCATGATCCGTGACTCCGGCAAAATGTGGGGCACCGACGGCCAGTTGCACGACACCAAGGCCGTGATCCCGGATCGCTGCTACGCCACCATCTACCAGGCCGTCATCGAAGACTGCAAGGCCAATGGCGCCTTCGACCCAACCACCATGGGCAGCGTGCCGAACGTTGGCCTGATGGCCAAGAAAGCCGAAGAGTACGGTTCCCACGACAAGACCTTCCAGATCAAGGCTGACGGCGTCGTCCGCGTCACCGACAGCCAGGGCAAGCTGCTGATGGAACAGTCGGTCGAAGCCGGCGACATCTTCCGCATGTGCCAGACCAAAGACGCGCCGATCCAGGACTGGGTCAAACTGGCCGTCAACCGCGCTCGCGCCAGCAACACCCCGGCCATCTTCTGGCTGGACCCACAGCGCGCACACGATGGCGTCGTGGTCGAGAAAGTTCAGGCTTACCTGAAAGACCACAACACTGAAGGTTTGGACATCCGCATCATGTCGCCGGTCGACGCGATGAAGTTCACCCTGGAGCGCACCCGCAAGGGCCTGGACACCATCTCGGTGACCGGCAACGTACTGCGCGACTACCTGACCGACCTGTTCCCGATCATGGAACTGGGCACCAGCGCCAAGATGCTGTCCATCGTGCCGCTGATGAACGGCGGTGGCCTGTTCGAAACCGGCGCCGGCGGCTCGGCGCCGAAACACGTGCAGCAGCTGGTGGAAGAAAACTTCCTGCGCTGGGATTCCCTGGGCGAGTTCCTGGCCCTGGCCGCGTCCCTCGAGCATCTGGGCGTGACCTACAACAACCCCAAGGCCCTGGTATTGTCCAAGACCCTGGACCAGGCCACCGGCCAGTTCCTCGACAACAACAAGTCGCCATCGCGCAAAGTCGGCAACATCGACAACCGCGGCAGCCACTTCTACCTGGCGCTGTACTGGGCCCAGGCCCTGGCCGCCCAGACCGAAGACACTGCCCTGCAAGCGCAGTTCGGCGAACTGGCCCAGACCCTGGCCGCGAACGAAGCAACCATCGTTGCCGAGCTCAACGCCGTACAGGGCAAGCCAGTGGACATCGGCGGCTACTACGCGCCGAACCCCGAGCTGACCAGCAAGGCCATGCGTCCGAGCAGCACCCTCAATGCGGCGATTGCCAAGTTGAAGTAAGGTTGTAAAGGAACATCACAAACCCCGGCCATGTGCCGGGGTTTCTGCGAATGTGAGTAGTCACGAGGAAGCATTGGCGTACTCTGAAATCCATACTGAGCGAATCAACGCAATTACCTCACACCTGTAAGCAGGATTCCAACCCGCTCGCTCTTTAGGTATCACAGCAAATTGAGGTAGCACTGGCAAACTGAAAATGCCATCAAGGCTCTTTAAACCCGACACTTGTGCTACAAATGGCAACAATGTAATACCGACTCCCGCCTGCACCGCAGACCGCAACGACATCAAGTCTTCCGATTCATAAACGCAATGCCATTTGATACCACTCTCTTCTAGACTTCGGATCGCTAGAGTGCGAAGCCCACAGGGCGGCTTGAACAAAGCGAGAGGAACATCATACGGCTTATCGGTCATGTCAGCGCTATCGCCAGCAAACCATCTAACCGATAATGTATGCCAAGGACGCTCATGCATTTCTTTCAGTTCATCTATAACGAGACATAAGTCGATCTTACCCTCATTAACCGCATCTAATAAAAAGCCTGATCTAGCGACTTTCACTACCATTTGTATGCTTGGAAAGTGAATAGCCATGCTGGAAATAATCTTGGGGAGGACCCTCTCACAAAAATGCTCCGGCATACCTACTATGATCGTTTGTCTTTTCTCTACCCTTTCAAACAGCCTACCGACTTTATCGTTACAAACAACGATATCCTTGGCATAACCAAAAAGCTTTTCTCCCTCCAGCGTCAACAATACCTGCCGATTTTCCCTCGCAAATAACGCCACCCCCAATAAGTCTTCTAATCGTTTGATCTGTTGACTGATAGCAGGCTGGGTCAAGCTTAACGCTTCGGCCGCACGTGTAAAACTCTTAGTTTCGCCCACTTTTATAAAGCTTCGCAACGACTGAATATCAAGATTGATTCTCATGGCAGGCCACCGATCGAAATTGTGTTCCGATTGTGGCAAATCAACGTCGCGCTCGCCACTAGCTATTCGGCTAGGTGCGGGCTAAATACACGAATGAAAATATACAAAAAATGTTTAATTGAATAGTTTTCTGTCATCCCATTCCCACAATCGAGCGTTGATGGTATTCAAAATACGTATCGGAAGTTAGCGCCAATCTAGCTAAAACATATTCTGCTCGCTCCGCCGAATGACGAGCGTTTATTTCTAAAGCGCTGGTAAAAAAGAACGCGCCGCTTGTCAACTCTCCCAGGACAGTGATCCTGTCATCCACATACCCCAGACTATTAATCAAGCTGCCCGACTCGATAGACACCTTCACTCCGCCGAATGGGTCCGCGCACCCAATTCCCTGCTGAAGAATATTTTGAACCAAAGGGTTATCAAACTTACTCACATCTCGAGGGGTACCAGTAGCCACTACAACGGAGTCATATTCGTAGCAACTTGTATTCGCCAGATCAGCCACCGTTAAGGTAAATCGCCCACTGTACTCAATCGTCTCAATTTCACCTTTGATAATTGATAGCTGCCCGGATTCGAGTAATAGCTTTATTTTTAATGCATTCTCAATTGGAATTGAGACACGGTAGGCCATCCACCAACTCGAGTAACCCAAGAATATCTTCTTATCCTCGTCCGGCATTGCAGGCCAAATCAAATCGAGTACAGCATTTGTAGAGTAGAGAACGGATTGCCAAAACCGCGGGTGATGGGCAGCAGCTATTTCTGCCTCAAGAAACTCTACCGCTGGCCTTTGGGAACACATAGTTGGCCAATCGGCCATACAAATCGGCCCGCCCTCTATGGCTAACTCCTGCGTCGTCCAAAGAAGCACGTCTTCAAGTCGCACTACGCCAGCGCGAGAAATACAAGATCTAACATTTTCCTCTGTCAGAATCGTCGGTTGATAGCGTGCCTGAGTCCCCCTGACACTGGGCAGGGCTCCCGTGCGTGAATGCAACGTAATAGGCCCTTTATGGCCATTTGCAGTAAGCCCGATCACCGCGTCGATAGCACTCAGTCTTGATCCGACAATCGCTACACTTTCCTGCTTTTGAATTAGGCGGCATGTGCGCTTGATCGGATAAGGGCTGGAGAAGAAATTTTTAGCAGTAGCAAGATGTCGGTATTCTAAACTGCGCGCATTACCACAACTAAGCACTACATGATCACTAGGAAAGGAGAGATTCCCATTTGTTGACACCACGATCCTCCCGTCATGCGAGAAACTGATATTGACGACCTCGTCATGCACTGGCATTAATTGGCAGCCGAGCTCTACCGCGCTTTTGACCAAAAACTGAATCATGTGCGCAAGATACAATCCAAACAAAGACCGAGGAAGAAACGCCTGCGGGCAAAGATTAATATCAGGGAAGTCGTATTCCCAAATTTCACGATTAGCCAATAACCACGTGTAGAAATGTCCAGGCTGGTCAGGGAAAGGCGAGATGAATTCCGCTCGCGTATTTAAAATATTTGTACTGCAATCTTCAGAATAGGCAAGTCCTCGACCACATTGAGATTGCTTATCCAGCAAAAATATCGACACGTTCGAACGACAACCATATCTCTTTAATCCGTTTAAAACCGCGTAGATAAAAGAGACACTTGAGGCGCCGCCACCGATTACCGTAATTACTTTACTAGACATAACAACCTCCCACAGAATTGACTTTCTGGATGTAACATCTAAACTTTTGAAAAACTTAAACTTTGCACACTTAAAACAAAAATAACTCATCCGACATGGGCTTGCAGTTGCTAGACACTACGAACCCACCTTCGATGAATGGCATAATATCCTGCTCTACACTTATACCTGGAGCGACCTCCTCCAGATAAACCACTCCATCTCTCAATACAAAGACAGCTCGCTCTGTGACAAATATAACTCTTTGGCCCAGCGCTTTAGAATAACCACCATTAAAAGTCAAATGCGAGACCTGACGAACAAATTTATTTACACTACCTTCTCGAACAATTCGGACTTTCCCTTCACTTACATTTACCACCAACCCTACCGCCGTGAAAGTCCCACAAAAAACAACACATCGAGCCGACTGAGAGATATTTATGAATCCACCGGCACCTTGCAACTTACGACCAAATTTAGAAACATTAACATTTCCAAAGCTGTCCATTTCGGCAAAGCCCAAGCACGCCACGTCAATTCCACCGCCTTCGTAAAAATCAAACAAGGCGGCCTGCTCGATAATACTCGCTGGGCGATAGCTAGCCCCAAATGACAATCCAGCAGCTGGCCTACCACCTATAACGCCAGATTCAACAGTAAAGTTCATCGACTCCGCACAGCCCAACCCTTCAGCCACTTGCGCAACGACTACCGGTATACCAATACCAAGATTGATAATCCGGGCATTTTCTTGTCGAATTTCCTGCAAAGCTCTGTTAGCAATAATTCGCTCAGCACATGAGACCGAACTTATAATGGGAGTGAGCACTCCCGGTCGCGTGAATGCTGCGTTATGCCCCACACCGTAAGTTTGAGGATGTTCATCAGGGCGCGACACTGTCACATAATCGACAAACAGCCCGGGTATTTTTACATCATGCGGTTCAATATCATGTAACCCTACCAAACTTTCAACCTGCACAATCACTATCCCTCCACAATTTTTAACTGCCATTGCCTGCGCGAGCGCATCGCTATGAGATACCTCCCGCTCCATCGAAATATTTCCTAAAGGGTCACAACACGTTCCTCTTAACAACGCACAATTAACCTTAACTGCAGGATAAAGAAGCGTCGATTCCCCATTAACAACGATCTTCTGAACGAGCGCCCGCCCCGCCCGCCGATCCAAGTGTCCACCCTCATGATCAGGATCAACAAAAGTGTTGAGGCCGACCTTGGAAATCACACCGGGCTTCTTCGCCGCGATCGCACGGAATAACTGGCTGATAACCCCCTGCGGCCAGTTATGCGCTTCTATCTCTCCTTGGCGCGCCATATTCCCCAATCGCGGTATAAGCCCCCAGAACCCTCCAATTGCCTTCGCCACCAACCCACTGTGAGCCAAAGCATCCACCCCCTTTTCGGCAAGATCCCCAGAAGCGGAAGCAAAGAGCAGACCAAGCTTACGGGGCCGCCCCTCGCGCTTGAAGCGTTCACCGATTGCCCGAGTAAGTCCATCAGGATGTCCGCAACTACCAAACCCTCCTGGGATAATTGTCCATTCATCTTCAATCAAATCTGCCGCCTGCAACTCACTAATTACTTTCATACCGCAGCCTCTGCTTTCTAGGTATTAAATACATCTATATCCTGAACAGGGAACGGCCGAACTGGCTGCTCCCAAACCACTAAAAATGTGCAACCTGATTGAGACGAAAGTTGATGCGAAGACCCTGGAGGGTATACTTGCAATGCACCTGCAACATGGCTCCCTCTATCATCAACAAGCTCACCATCGATCACCAAGACCAACTCCCAGCCCTGATGAAAATGCCTCGGTGTGAGCGCCCCAGCTGCATAGCAAACCAATGCAGCGGCAGGCCCTTGCGCATCGTGCCGCGCGTCATACAGATAAAATATTGAAACACCCTCGCGACCATCAATTTCATAAGGTTGAAAACTCAGATGTTCAATATCATTAATAGACAACCCCCCGCCATTGAGATCTAGTTTATTTTCATATAGTTTGCCATCTATCATTTCTTGTTCAAACATGATTACCTTCCTAGTCAGCGGACGTTGATATTCGACGGATCACTTCACTCGTGCATGATTCATCAAATAAACCCCAATCCCCGAAACAATAAATCCCAAAATTGCCACTACACTAGGCACTTCACCCAACACCAATGAGGCCATAATCTGCGTGACCGCCGGAATAACATGAAACAAGTTGGTGGCCTTACTCGCTTCGCCTCGCCGAATCATCAGGTAGAGCAAAGTAAGGGCGCCGACCGAGTTCATCAGGGTGATCCATGCCACCGAGGCAGCGAAGGGCTCCCACTCGGTGACATGCATGGTTTCCGTGGTGTAAGCGAGTATCAACATGACAAGCGATGCAGTGACCATCTGGATGAAACAACCCACCCACAGGTTGACTCCGCTTAAAAAGCGCTTTTGGTAGAGCGTGCCGAGGGTGATGCCCAGCAGCGCCAACCCCACCGCGGCGTAACCACTGACTGGCGCCCCGGACCCGGAAAAACTGCTAGCCACAACGATGGCGACACCGCCAACGCCCAGGATCGAGCCCGGCAAGTCGCGCCAGCTCAGTTACTCACCCAGACACAAGTAGGCGCCGATCACCACAAATACCGGCATTAAACCGACAATCAACGCGGCCTGCCCTGCTGGCACGCCTTGGCTGATTCCGGTGTAAAGACCGCCGAACTGCAAGGCTTGCAAGAGTAGACCTACCGCAGCCGCATGAAAGTAAGGCGCGAGCCGTCTCGGCCACTCGGCTTTGATGGCGAGCGCCACTCCCAGGAAAACCAGGGCAGCAAGCGCAAACCGATAGAACGTCATGGTAAAAGGCTCGCCATAACGCACGCCAAACGCACCACCGATGTAGCCGGAACTCCACAGCAGGATGAAGGCAATGGGTAGTGGCGATGTAAGGCGCACTTCGTAGTTTTTGTGGGCAATTGGGTTCATGACCCTCTCCGGACTAATGGCTCTGGAGAGATAAGCTGCGCCCCTGGCTGAAATCGGTAAAATCATAAAATGTCAGGGGCATGATGCAGATTGCTTATGCAGCCTCACTGAAGAAACCCAATCAAAATGTGGGAGCGGGCTTGCTCGCGAAAGCGGTAGCTCAGCCAATATATTCGGTGGCTGAAACACCGCCATCGCGAGTAAACCCGCTCCCACACTGACGCGTCACACCCTGAATCGAGGCGTTCAAATGACCTGGCTCCCCCACATCACCGTCGCCACCCTCGTCGAAGACAACGGCCGCTTCCTGATGGTCGAAGAACTCAAGGGCGGCCGTGCCGTGCTCAATCAGCCTGCCGGCCACCTGGACCCGAACGAAACCCTGACCGAAGCCGCCGTGCGTGAAACCCTCGAAGAAACCGGTTGGGACGTCGAAGCCACCGGCATCGTCGGCATCTACCTCTATACCGCCCCGAGCAACGGCGTGACCTACCAACGCGTCTGTTTCATCGCCAAGGCCCTGAAACACCACCCGGACTATCAACTCGACGAAGGCATCCTGCGCGCCCGCTGGCTGACCCGGGACGAGCTGCTGGGCCTGCGCGACAACTGGCGCAGCGAGCTGATCATCCGCTGTATCGATGATTATCTGGCCGGCCAGCGTCACAGCCTGGAATTGATCCGTCCTTCTCTTTAGCCTTGCGGGCCCAGGCCTGCTAGAATCGCGTCCTTTTTCAAGACACCCGTTGAAACCCTATGCGTGATCCAGCCCCTTCTGACACACAAAAGAAGCGCGTCATCGTCGGCATGTCCGGCGGCGTGGATTCTTCCGTTTCCGCCGTTCTGCTCATGGAGCAGGGTTATGAGGTGGAAGGCCTGTTCATGAAGAACTGGGAAGAAGACGATGGAACGGAATACTGCACCGCCATGGACGACCTGGCGGACGCCCAGGCCGTGTGCGACAAGATCGGTATCAAGCTGCACACCGCCAACTTCGCCGCCGAATACTGGGACAATGTGTTCGAGCACTTCCTGGCCGAATACAAGGCCGGCCGGACGCCGAACCCGGACATCCTGTGCAACCGCGAGATCAAGTTCAAGGCGTTCCTCGACTACGCCATGATGCTGGGCGCCGACCTGATCGCCACTGGCCACTACGTACGCCGCCGCGACATCGATGGCCGCACCGAACTGCTCAAGGGCCTGGACCCGAACAAGGACCAGAGCTACTTCCTGCACGCCGTCGGCGGTGAACAGATCGCCAAGACCCTGTTCCCGGTTGGTGAGCTGGAAAAGCCCGAAGTGCGCAGGATCGCCGAGAAACACGGCCTGGCCACCGCCAAGAAGAAAGACTCTACCGGCATCTGCTTTATCGGCGAGCGCCGCTTCAGCGACTTCCTCAAGCAATACCTGCCGGCACAACCGGGCGAAATCAAAACCACCGACGGTGAAGTGATCGGCCGTCACCATGGCCTGATGTACCACACCATTGGCCAGCGTCAGGGCCTGGGCATCGGCGGCTTGAAAGACGCAGGGGAAGAGCCGTGGTACGTGCTGGTCAAGGACCTGGAAAACAACGTGCTGATCGTCGGCCAGGGCAACGAACACCCGCTGCTGTTCTCAGGCGCCCTGCTTGCTTCGGACATCTATTGGGTCAACCCGATCGACCTGAGCGCCCCACGCCGCCTGACCGCCAAGGTGCGCTATCGCCAGAGCGACCAGCCGTGCACCCTGGAAAAAACCGCCACGGGTTACCGCGCCACCTTCGATGACCCGCAACGCGCGGTCACCCCAGGCCAATCCGTGGTGTTCTATGACGGCGAAATCTGCCTGGGCGGCGGCGTCATCGAAGTCGCGCAAGCCTGGAGCAACCCGGCATGAGCCCGACCCAGGAGCAATTGACGGCCCTTGGCGGTGTATTTCTGGCTGCGGTACTGGTGGACAAGATCGCCAAGACCGGCCAGGTCACCGAGGCAGGCCTGACCTGCATGCTCGGCAGCCTGTTGATCCGCGACCCCAAGGACACCCTGGAAGTCTACGGCGGCGACGACCTGGCCTTGCGTGAAGGTTACCGGGCCTTGATCGGCGCCCTGGAACGCGACCCCAGCACCTTGCAGCGCGAACCCTTGCGCTACGCCCTGTCGATGCTCGGCCTCGAGCGCCAGTTGGCCAAGCGCGACGACCTGCTCGAAACCATCGGCAAACGCCTGCCGCAGATCCAATCCCAGGTTGAACATTTTGGCCCGGCCCACGAAAACGTGATCGCAGCCTGTGGCGCGCTGTACCAGGACACCTTGAGCACCTTGCGCCAGCGCATCCAGGTACACGGCGACATGCGCAACCTGCAGCAACCGAACAACGCCTCGAAAATCCGCGCCCTGCTCTTGGCGGGGATTCGTTCGGCACGGTTGTGGCGCCAGTTGGGCGGTCATCGTTGGCAGTTGGTGATCAGCCGACGCAAATTGCTCAAAGAGCTTTACCCGTTGATGCGCAACGAATAAGTCGCACCAGCAAACCTTTTTCACGCTGTTACGCGTAATACGCCGGTCAGTTGGCGACGGACCGGCGGATTTTTTCATGTATGATACGCGCCCCATTTCGTTGCCCGACTGTCCGAGAACACCCTATGCAGCTTTCTTCGCTCACTGCGGTTTCCCCTGTTGACGGCCGCTACGCCGGCAAAACCCAGGCCCTGCGCCCTATTTTCAGCGAATACGGTTTGATTCGTGCTCGCGTCCTGGTTGAAGTGCGCTGGCTCCAGCGCCTGGCCGCTCACCCCGCCATCAGCGAAGTGCCGGCGTTTTCCGCCGAGGCCAACGCTGTCTTGAATACCCTGGCGGAAAACTTCTCCCTGGAGCACGCCGAGCGTGTGAAAGAGATCGAGCGCACCACCAACCACGACGTCAAGGCCATCGAGTACCTGCTCAAAGAGCAAGCGGCCAAGCTGCCGGAACTGGCCCAGGTCAGCGAGTTCATCCACTTTGCCTGCACCAGCGAGGACATCAACAACCTGTCCCACGCCCTGATGCTGCGCGAAGGCCGTGATGACGTAATGCTGCCGCTGATGCGCCAGACCGCCGAAGCGATCCGCGAACTGGCGATCCGCTTCGCCGCCGTGCCGATGTTGTCGCGCACCCACGGCCAGCCGGCATCACCGACCACCCTGGGCAAGGAACTGGCCAACGTGGTGTACCGCCTGGAGCGCCAGATCGCGCAAGTCGCCGCCGTGCCACTGCTGGGCAAGATCAATGGCGCCGTGGGCAACTACAACGCCCACTTGTCCGCCTACCCTGAGATCGACTGGGAAGCCAACGCCCGCGCCTTCATCGAAGACGAGCTGGGCCTGGGCTTCAACCCGTACACCACGCAAATCGAACCCCACGACTACATCGCCGAGTTGTTCGACGCCATTGCGCGCTTCAACACTATCCTGATCGACTTCGATCGCGATATCTGGGGCTACATCTCCCTGGGCTACTTCAAGCAGCGCACCATTGCCGGTGAAATCGGTTCGTCGACCATGCCGCACAAGGTCAACCCGATCGACTTCGAAAACTCCGAAGGCAACTTGGGTATCGCCAACGCGCTGTTCCAGCACCTGGCCAGCAAGTTGCCGATCTCGCGCTGGCAGCGCGATTTGACCGACTCCACCGTACTGCGCAACCTCGGCGTGGGCTTTGCCCACAGCGTGATCGCGTACGAAGCCAGCCTCAAGGGCATCAGCAAGCTGGAGCTCAACGAGCAGAAAATCGCCGCTGACCTGGATGCCTGCTGGGAAGTTCTGGCGGAGCCGATCCAGACCGTGATGCGCCGCTACAACATCGAAAACCCTTACGAGAAGCTCAAAGAGTTGACGCGCGGCAAGGGCATCACCTCCGATGCGCTGCAAACTTTCATCGACGGCCTGGACATGCCAGCTGCCGCCAAGGCCGAGCTGAAACTGCTCACCCCGGCCAACTACATCGGTAACGCTGTAGAGCAAGCCAAGCGCATCTGATCATCGCACGACCCTTTGAGACGCCCGGCCGCGCCGGGCGTTTTTATTCCTGTCTTAAAAGTGCTTTTTTTCAATAGGTTACACATGAATCCTGATATCCCTCTTCAACTTCTGGGCGGCATCACGGCACGGGAATTCCTGCGCGACTACTGGCAGAAGAAACCGCTGCTGATCCGCCAGGCCATCCCCGACTTCGAAAGCCCGATCGACGCCGACGAACTGGCCGGCCTGGCCCTGGAAGAAGAAGTCGAGTCGCGCCTGGTGATCGAACACGGCGAACGTCCGTGGGAGCTGCGTCGCGGCCCGTTCGCCGAAGACGCCTTCAGCACCCTGCCCGAGCGTGAATGGACCCTGCTGGTACAGGCAGTGGATCAGTTCGTGCCGGAAGTCGCCGAGCTGCTCGAGCACTTTCGCTTCCTGCCCAGCTGGCGCATCGACGATGTGATGATCAGCTTCGCCGCACCGGGTGGCAGCGTCGGCCCGCACTTCGACAACTACGATGTGTTCCTGCTGCAAGCCCAGGGCAAGCGCAACTGGAAAATCGGCCAGATGTGCAACTCTGAAAGTCCGCTGCTGCAGCACGCCGACCTGCGCATCCTCGCCGAATTCGAAGAAAGCGCCGAGTGGGTGCTCGAACCGGGCGACATGCTTTACCTGCCACCGCGCCTGGCGCATTTCGGCATTGCCGAAGACGACTGCATGACCTACTCGGTAGGCTTCCGTGCGCCGAGCGCCGCCGAGGTGCTGACCCACTTCACCGACTTCCTCAGCCAGTACCTGACCGACGAAGAGCGCTACACCGATGCCGACGCCCAGCCGGTCAGCGACCCGCATCAGATTCAGAGCGATGCCTTGGATCGCCTCAAGAGCCTGCTGGCCGAGCACATGAGCGACGAGCGCATGCTGCTGACCTGGTTCGGCCAGTTCATGACCGAACCGCGCTACCCGGAGCTGGTGGCAGGCGAAGAGCTGGGCGAGGACGACTTCATCAGCAGCCTGCAAGACGGCGCGATCCTGGTGCGCAACCCGAGCGCGCGCCTGGCCTGGTCGGAAGTGGACGACGACGTGTTGCTGTTCGCCAGTGGCCAGAGCCGTTACCTGCCGGGCAAACTGCGCGAACTGTTGAAACTGGTGTGCTCGGCAGACGCCCTGCACAGCGAGAACCTCGGCGCCTGGCTGGCCGACGAAGACGGCCGCGACCTGCTGTGCGAACTGGTCAAGCAAGGCAGCCTGGGGTTTGCGGATGAATAGGATTCACGTAAGTGTCGCGGACTGGCGAAAGGATATCGACGAGATTCGGCGCATTCGTGAAGCGGTATTCATCGCTGAACAATCGGTTCCACCCGAGCTGGAATGGGACGCGGACGACGCCGGTGCGATGCACTTTCTGGCGTTCGAAGGTGATTTCCCGATTGGCACCGCGCGGCTGCTGCCCAGCGGTGAGATCGGCCGCGTGTCGGTACTCAAGGACTGGCGCGGGCTGAAGGTCGGCGACAAGCTGATGGAAGCGGTGATCGGCGTGGCCGAGAAGCGCGGCCAGAGCCGGCAATTCCTCAGTGCGCAGGTGTATGCGGCGCCGTTCTACGAGCGGCTGGGTTTCAAGATTGTCAGTGATGAGTTTCTTGAAGTCGGGATTCCGCATGTGGATATGGTGCGCGGGGACTGATCCGGGACCGCGTCGCGGCTATCGGGGGCAAGCCCCCTCCCACACTTGAAGATGTACTCGGTCAAAATGTGGGAGGGGGCTTGCCCCCGATAGCTATTTCAGCAACGCCAAAAAATGCCCTGCCTTGCCAGGGCATTTTGCTGTCTGATATTCAACTTGCGACCCGCCGGGCCGACAAACTGGCACTATCCAAGCCAAATGAATTGCAGAGATAACGGACATGTCCCTACGCACCCTGCTCACCGCCCTCCTCCTGGCCGCCAGCGCATCGGCCATGGCCGACACCGAAGTGGTCAACCTGAGCAACCGCACCAGCGCCGACCTGCTGCCCGTGGCGCAGAACTTCATCGGCAAGGACGGCACCGTGAGTGCCTATGGCAATCAGCTCATCGTCAACGCGGCGCCGGCAAAGATCGAAGGCCTGCGCACCCTGCTCGCTCAACTCGACACCCCGGCCAAGCGCCTGCTGATCACCGTCGACACCAATGAAAACAACCAGCAGGCCAGCGGCGACAGCCAGACCCGTATCATCAGCTACGGCACCACCAGCCGCGACGGCGGCGTCCAGCAGATCCAGGCCAGCGAAGGCGTGCCGGCACTGATTCAGGTCGGCCAGAGCGTACCGCTGACCACCACCCAGCAGGACAGCTATGGTCGCCTGCAGAACCAGACCCAGTATCGCAACGTCACCCAGGGTTTCTACGTGACCGCCAGCGTCACCGGAGAGACCGTTCACCTGGCCATCAGTACCAACCGTGACCGCATGAGCCAGGAACGTCCCGATGTAGTGAACGTACAAAGTACCGACACAACTGTCAGCGGCCGCCTGGGCGAATGGATTTCCCTGGCCGGCATCAACCGTGAGACCCAGGCCGATAAATCCTCTACAACCCGCAGCTACGCTACTCAGGGCCGCGATGACCTGACGGTGCGGGTCAAGGTCGACACGCTGAACTGAAGCACCAAAAACTGACTGGCGAGTCGTATCAGACTAAATATGTAGTGCCTGAAAAAAAGCACTACAAAACATTTGACGCCCCCAAAAAGGCTGTGCATGATGGCCTCGCTCCCGCTAATCAAGGGCCCTGGCAAGGGCCTTCGAACCCTACAAGACGCGACGACGAGGTTTAACTACATGGCACTGACACGCGAACAGCAAATTGCAGCCCTTGAAAAAGACTGGGCTGAAAACCCACGCTGGAAAGGCGTGACCCGCGCTTATTCCGCTGCTGACGTCGTCCGCCTGCGTGGCTCGGTCCAACCTGAGCACACCTTTGCAAAACTCGGCGCCGAGAAGCTGTGGAACCTGGTTACCCAGGGTGCCAAGCCGTCCTTCCGTCCCGACAAAGATTTCGTCAACTGCATGGGCGCCCTCACTGGCGGCCAGGCAGTGCAACAGGTAAAAGCCGGTATCCAGGCGATCTACCTGTCCGGCTGGCAAGTGGCCGCGGACAACAACTCCGCTGAATCCATGTACCCCGATCAATCGCTGTACCCGGTGGACTCCGTGCCGACCGTGGTCAAGCGCATCAACAACTCGTTCCGGCGTGCCGACCAGATCCAGTGGAAAGCCGGTAAAGGTCCGGGCGACGAAGGCTACATCGACTACTTCGCACCTATCGTGGCCGACGCCGAAGCCGGTTTCGGCGGCGTACTCAACGCCTACGAACTGATGAAGAGCATGATCGAGGCGGGCGCCGCCGGCGTGCACTTCGAAGACCAGCTGGCGTCGGTGAAAAAATGCGGCCACATGGGCGGCAAGGTGCTGGTTCCGACCCAGGAAGCCGTACAGAAGCTGACCGCCGCACGCTTGGCCGCTGACGTTGCCGGTACGCCAACCATCATCCTGGCGCGCACCGATGCCAACGCCGCTGACCTGCTGACTTCGGACTGCGACCCGTACGACCAGCCATTCGTCACCGGCGAACGCACCCAGGAAGGTTTCTATAAAGTGCGCGCCGGTCTCGACCAGGCAATCGCCCGTGGCCTGGCCTACGCGCCGTACGCCGACCTGATCTGGTGCGAAACCGCCAAGCCGGACCTGGACGAAGCGCGTCGCTTCGCCGAAGCGATCAAGAAGGAATACCCGGACCAACTGCTGTCCTACAACTGCTCGCCTTCCTTCAACTGGAAGAAGAACCTGGACGATGCAACCATCGCCAAGTTCCAGCGCGAACTGTCCGCCATGGGCTACAAGCACCAGTTCATCACCCTGGCCGGCATTCACAACATGTGGCACAGCATGTTCAACCTGGCGCACGACTACGCCCGCAACGACATGACCGCCTACGTGAAACTGCAGGAGCAGGAATTCGCTGACGCCGCCAAAGGCTACACCTTCGTGGCGCACCAGCAGGAAGTGGGCACCGGCTACTTCGACGACATGACCACCGTGATCCAGGGCGGCACCTCGTCCGTGACCGCGCTGACCGGTTCGACCGAGGAAGAGCAGTTCCACTGAGTGACTGAGTACACGGCCACTGCGGCCCCAGGGAAGACCTAACCGCAGTGCCGCACAGCCATCACGCCCCGACTGGTTCGGGGCGTTTTTTTTGCCTGCACATAATCTACTGATGCACCACGAATCCCATGTGGGAGGGGGCTTGCCCCCGATAGCTGTGGGCCAGCAACCGATGTGCTGACTGACACTCGGCAATCGGGGGCAAGCCCCCTCCCACAATGGATTTTGCGCAAAACATTGATCCAGAGCGGTGTCCGCCCGAATCAAATCAGTTAAAAGATGCGCACCCATAACTAAGCGACACTCAACCAAGTAACGGTAACTTACCCCGCTACACGAGAAACATTCGCTTAAACCCCACGCAAACAATATTCATTATCATTTGGAATGAGAAAACTTCGTTACCACTTAAACAAAACACATTTGATAAAAAGCCCGCTAATGCCCGCCCTGCAAGGGCTACAGCCCTATAAAGGTGCACTATGTGCTTATTCCGCCGAATAATTTCGCCACAGGAATTTTACTTGCCCGGTGTTTAGCCATAAAATCACCGCGATTGATTGCAGTGCGACATATCGTCACTGCATCGTGACTTTTTCGAGCTCAGAGACCTTTGCTCTCTGTTAAGGATTTCCAGCATGACCGACGCGACAGGACTCATGGCCCACAACTGGGGCTTTGCCATTTTCCTCCTCGGTGTTGTGGGGCTTTGCGCCTTCATGCTCGGCGTCTCCAGCCTCCTCGGGTCAAAAGCCTGGGGTCGCAGCAAAAACGAACCGTTCGAGTCCGGCATGCTACCTACAGGTGGCGCCCGCTTGCGGCTCTCAGCCAAATTCTATCTGGTCGCGATGCTCTTCGTGATCTTCGATATCGAAGCCCTCTTTCTCTTTGCCTGGTCTGTGTCCGTCCGCGAAAGCGGCTGGACCGGATTCGTCGAAGCTCTCGTTTTCATAGCAATTCTGTTGGCAGGTCTTGTCTACCTGTTCCGAGTGGGCGCCCTTGACTGGGCTCCGGAAGCTCGTCGCAAGCGGCAAGCGAAGCTGAAACAATGAGGCTTTGGCGATGCAATACAATCTCACCAGGATCGACCCGGATGCTCCTAACGAGCAGTACCCCATCGGCGAACGGGAAACCGTTTCCGACCCGTTAGAAGACCAAGTCCACAAGAACATCTACATGGGCAAGCTGGAAGACGTGCTGAGTGGCGCGGTCAACTGGGGGCGTAAGAACTCCCTGTGGCCGTACAACTTCGGCCTTTCGTGCTGCTACGTGGAAATGACCACCGCCTTCACGGCGCCCCACGACATCGCGCGCTTTGGCGCCGAGGTTATCCGGGCATCGCCGCGCCAGGCGGATTTCATGGTTATCGCCGGTACCTGCTTTATCAAGATGGCGCCGATCATCCAGCGTCTCTATGAGCAAATGCTCGAACCGAAATGGGTGATCTCCATGGGTTCGTGCGCCAACTCCGGTGGCATGTACGACATCTACTCCGTCGTTCAAGGGGTGGACAAGTTCCTGCCCGTGGACGTCTACGTGCCTGGCTGCCCGCCCCGTCCCGAAGCATTTCTGCAAGGCTTGATGCTGTTGCAGGAATCGATTGGCAAGGAGCGTCGCCCGCTGTCCTGGGTCGTCGGCGATCAAGGCGTGTACCGCGCCGAGATGCCGTCCCAAAAGGAACAGCGCCGCGAACAGCGAATCGCAGTCACCAACCTGCGCAGCCCCGACGAAGTCTGATCCAGCCCGCTTCTTTTTATAGAACGAAAACCTGGCTTCATTCTTTACGTTGACCGAAAGCGATAAAAAACCATGACTACAGGCAGTGCTCTGTATATCCCGCCTTACAAGGCAGACGACCAGGATGTGGTTGTCGAACTCAATAACCGTTTTGGCCCTGATGCCTTCACCGCCCAGGCCACACGCACCGGTATGCCGGTGCTGTGGGTGGCGCGTGCCAGGCTTGTCGAAGTCCTGACCTTCCTGCGCAACCTGCCCAAGCCGTACGTCATGCTCTATGACCTGCATGGCGTGGACGAGCGTCTGCGCACCAAGCGCCAGGGCTTGCCGAGCGGCGCCGATTTCACCGTGTTCTACCACTTGATGTCGCTGGAACGTAACAGTGACGTGATGATCAAGGTCGCCCTCTCCGAGAGCGACCTGAGCGTCCCGACCGTGACCGGTATCTGGCCGAACGCCAGCTGGTACGAGCGTGAAGTGTGGGACATGTTCGGTATCGATTTCCCGGGCCACCCGCACCTGACGCGCATCATGATGCCGCCGACCTGGGAAGGTCACCCGCTGCGCAAGGACTACCCTGCCCGCGCCACCGAGTTCGACCCGTTCAGCCTGACCCTCGCCAAGCAGCAGCTTGAAGAAGAGGCAGCGCGCTTCCGTCCGGAAGACTGGGGCATGAAGCGTTCCGGCACCAACGAGGACTACATGTTCCTCAACCTGGGCCCGAACCACCCTTCGGCCCACGGTGCCTTCCGTATCATCCTGCAACTGGATGGCGAGGAAATCGTCGACTGCGTCCCGGACATCGGCTACCACCACCGTGGCGCCGAAAAGATGGCCGAGCGACAGTCCTGGCACAGCTTCATCCCCTACACCGACCGTATCGACTACCTCGGCGGCGTGATGAACAACCTGCCGTACGTGCTCTCCGTCGAGAAGCTGGCCGGTATCAAGGTGCCGGACCGCGTCGACACCATCCGCATCATGATGGCCGAGTTCTTCCGCATCACCAGCCACCTGCTGTTCCTGGGTACGTACATCCAGGACGTCGGTGCCATGACCCCGGTGTTCTTTACCTTCACCGACCGCCAGCGCGCCTACAAGGTCATCGAAGCCGTCACCGGTTTCCGCCTGCACCCGGCCTGGTACCGCATCGGCGGCGTTGCCCACGACCTGCCGAACGGCTGGGAGCGCCTGGTCAAGGAATTCATCGACTGGATGCCCAAGCGTCTGGACGAATACCAGAAGGCCGCCCTGGATAACAGCATCCTCAAGGGCCGTACCATCGGCGTCGCGCAATACAACACCAAAGAGGCCCTGGAATGGGGCGTCACCGGTGCCGGCCTGCGTTCCACCGGTTGCGACTTCGACCTGCGCAAGGCACGCCCGTACTCCGGCTACCAGAACTTCGAATTCGAAGTGCCGCTGGCGGCCAATGGCGACGCCTACGACCGTTGCATCGTGCGCGTCGAAGAAATGCGCCAGAGCCTGAAGATCATCGAGCAATGCATGCGCAACATGCCGGCAGGCCCGTACAAGGCGGATCACCCCCTGACCACGCCGCCGCCGAAAGAGCGCACGCTGCAGCACATCGAGACCCTGATCACGCACTTCCTGCAGGTTTCGTGGGGCCCGGTGATGCCGGCCAACGAGTCCTTCCAGATGATTGAAGCGACCAAGGGCATCAACAGTTATTACCTGACGAGCGATGGCGGCACCATGAGCTACCGCACCCGGATTCGCACCCCAAGCTTCCCGCACTTGCAGCAGATCCCTTCGGTGATCAAAGGCGAGATGGTCGCGGACTTGATTGCGTACCTGGGTAGTATCGATTTCGTTATGGCCGACGTGGACCGCTAAGCATGAACAGCACGCTTATCCAGACAGACCGTTTCACCCTGAGTGAAACCGAGCGCTCGGCCATCGAGCACGAGCTGCATCACTACGAAGACCCGCGCGCGGCGTCGATCGAAGCCTTGAAGATCGTCCAGAAGGAACGTGGCTGGGTGCCGGACGGCGCCCTCTACGCCATCGGCGAAATCCTCGGCATCCCCGCCAGCGACGTTGAAGGCGTGGCCACGTTCTACAGCCAGATCTTCCGCCAGCCGGTGGGCCGCCACATCATTCGCGTGTGCGACAGCATGGTTTGCTACATCGGTGGCCACGAGTCCGTGGTCAGCGAGATCCAGGCCAAGCTGGGCATCGGCCTGGGCCAGACCACCGCCGACGGCCGCTTCACGCTGCTGCCGGTGTGCTGCCTGGGCAACTGCGACAAGGCGCCGGCGTTGATGATCGACGACGACACATTCGGTGACGTACAGCCTGCTGGCGTCACCCAATTGCTCGAGGGCTACCCATGACCCTGACTTCCTTCGGCCCGGCCAACCTGATCAAGCGTTCGGCCGAGACCCACCCGCTGACCTGGCGCCTGCGTGATGACGGCAAGCCGGTATGGCTTGACGAATACCAGGCCAAGAACGGCTACGCCGCCGCGCGCAAGGCCTTCGCCGACATGGCCCAGGACGATATCGTCCAGACCGTCAAGGACGCAGGCCTCAAGGGCCGCGGCGGTGCAGGCTTCCCCACGGGTGTTAAGTGGGGTCTGATGCCCAAAGACGAATCCATCAACATCCGCTACCTGCTGTGCAACGCGGATGAAATGGAGCCCAATACCTGGAAAGACCGCATGCTGATGGAGCAACTGCCCCATCTGCTGATCGAAGGCATGCTGATCAGCGCCCGCGCGCTGAAAACCTACCGGGGTTATATCTTCCTGCGCGGCGAATACACCACCGCCGCCAAGCACCTCAACCGTGCCGTGGCCGAAGCCAAGGCGGCGGGCCTGCTGGGCAAGAACATCCTGGGCTCGGGTTTCGACTTCGAGCTGTTCGTGCACACCGGCGCCGGGCGTTATATCTGCGGTGAAGAAACCGCACTGATCAACTCCCTCGAAGGCCGCCGCGCCAACCCACGCTCCAAGCCGCCCTTCCCTGCTGCCGTGGGCGTGTGGGGCAAGCCAACCTGCGTGAACAACGTCGAGACCCTGTGCAACGTGCCGGCGATCATCGCCGACGGCGTGGACTGGTACAAATCGTTGGCCCGTGAAGGCAGCGAAGACATGGGCACCAAGCTCATGGGCTTCTCCGGCAAGGTCAAGAACCCGGGTCTGTGGGAACTGCCATTCGGCGTGACCGCACGCGAGCTGTTCGAGGACTACGCCGGCGGCATGCGCGACGGCTACACCTTGAAAGCCTGGCAGCCAGGCGGCGCCGGCACCGGTTTCCTGCTGCCCGAGCACCTCGACGCACAGATGTATGCCGGCGGCATCGGCAAGGTGGGCACCCGGATGGGCACCGGCCTGGCGATGGCGGTCGACAACACCGTGAACATGGTCTCGTTGCTGCGCAACATGGAGCAGTTCTTTGCCCGTGAATCCTGCGGCTTCTGCACCCCTTGCCGCGACGGTCTGCCGTGGAGCGTCAAGCTGCTGATGGCCCTGGAAAACGGCGAAGGCCGCGAGGGTGACATCGAAACCCTGCTCGGACTGGTGGGTTTCCTCGGCCCAGGCAAGACCTTCTGTGCTCACGCACCGGGCGCCGTGGAGCCATTGGGCAGCGCAATCAAATACTTCCGTCCTGAATTCGAGGCCGGCATCGCGCCAACCCGCGCGGGCGAACTCACTCAGGTGGTATCACCGACCATGGTCGGTGCGTAGAGCTTAAAGAAGCGAAGGGTCCGTGCCCTTCGCTTTTCTCATGTGCGGACGCCTTGATGGCTGTGTTGATGCACATGAATAACAAGATTCCATTAGCCACGCCCGCTGACAACGGGCCAACGAAGAACTTTGAACCATGGCCACTATCCACGTAGACGGCAAAGCGCTCGAAGTCGATGGGGCGGACAACCTGTTACAGGCATGTCTGTCACTCGGCCTCGACATCCCGTATTTCTGCTGGCACCCCGCGCTTGGTAGCGTCGGTGCCTGTCGCCAGTGTGCGGTCAAGCAATACACCGACGAGAACGACACCCGTGGTCGTATCGTCATGTCGTGCATGACCCCAGCCACCGACAACACCTGGATCTCCATCGACGATGAAGAATCCAAGGCGTTCCGCGCCAGCGTGGTCGAATGGCTGATGACCAACCACCCCCACGACTGCCCGGTCTGTGAGGAAGGCGGTCATTGCCACCTGCAAGACATGACGGTGATGACCGGCCACAACGAGCGCCGTTATCGCTTCACCAAGCGTACCCACCAGAACCAGGACCTCGGCCCGTTCATTTCCCACGAGATGAACCGCTGCATCGCCTGCTACCGCTGCGTGCGCTTCTATAAAGACTACGCCGGCGGCACCGACCTGGGCGTGTTCGGCGCCCACGACAACGTGTACTTCGGTCGCGTTGAAGACGGCGTGCTTGAAAGCGAGTTTTCCGGCAACCTCACCGAGGTCTGCCCGACCGGTGTGTTCACCGACAAGACTCACTCCGAGCGCTACAACCGCAAGTGGGACATGCAGTTCGCCCCGAGCATCTGTCATGGCTGCTCCAGCGGTTGCAACATCTCCCCGGGCGAGCGCTACGGCGAACTGCGTCGTATCGAAAACCGCTTCAACGGTTCGGTCAACCAGTACTTCCTGTGCGACCGTGGCCGTTTCGGCTATGGCTACGTCAACCGCGAAGACCGCCCACGCCAGCCGCTGCTGGCCGATGGCGCCAAGCTGAGCCTGGACGCGGCGCTGGATAAAGCCGCCGACCTGTTGCGCGGGCGTAATATCGTCGGTATCGGTTCACCCCGCGCCAGCCTCGAAAGCAACTTCGCGTTGCGCGAACTGGTCGGCGCCGAGCATTTCTACAGCGGCATTGAAGCCGGTGAACTGGAGCGCATCCGCCTGGTCCTGCAAGTGCTGAACGACAGCCCGCTGCCGGTACCGAACATGCGCGACATCGAAGACCACGATGCGATCTTCGTGCTCGGTGAAGACCTGACCCAGACCGCTGCGCGTATCGCGTTGTCGCTGCGCCAATCGGTCAAAGGCAAGGCCGAGGAAATGGCCGACGCCATGCGCGTACAGCCGTGGCTTGACGCTGCGGTGAAAAACATCGGCCAGCACGCGCTGAACCCGCTGTTTATCGCGTCCCTGGCTGAAACCAAGCTCGACGACATCGCCGAAGAATGCGTCCACGCCGCACCGGACGACCTGGCCCGCCTCGGTTTCGCCGTGGCCCATGCCCTCGACGCCAGCGCGCCGGCCGTCGAAGGCCTGGACGCTGAAGCTGTCGAGTTGGCTCAGCGTATTGCCGACGCCCTGCTGGCGGCCAAGCGTCCCTTGATCATTGCCGGCACTTCCCTGGGTTCCAAGGCGCTGATCGAAGCCGCCGCCAACATCGCCAAGGCCCTGAAACTGCGCGACAAGAACGGCTCCATCAGCCTGGTCGTGCCGGAAGCCAACAGCCTCGGCCTGGCCATGCTTGGCGGCGAGTCCGTGGATGCCGCGCTGCAAGCGGTGATCGACGGCAATGCCGACGCCATCGTCGTGCTGGAAAACGACCTGTACACCCGCACCGCTGCGGCCAAGGTTGACGCTGCGCTCAACGCCGCCCAGGTGCTGATCGTTGCCGACCACCAGAAGACCGCCACCAGCGAGCGTGCCGACCTGGTGCTGCCAGCCGCCACCTTCGCCGAAGGCGACGGTACCCTGGTCAGTCAGGAAGGCCGCGCCCAGCGCTTCTTCCAGGTGTTCGATCCGAAGTACATGGACGCCAGCATCCTGGTGCACGAAGGCTGGCGCTGGCTGCATGCCCTGCGCGCGACCCTGCTGAACCAGCCGATTGACTGGACCCAGCTCGACCACGTCACCGCCGCCACCGCCGCGAGCGCGCCGCAACTGGCACGCATCGTCGACGCTGCACCGTCCGCCGCGTTCCGCATCAAGGGCCTGAAACTGGCCCGTGAACCGCTGCGCTACTCCGGGCGCACCGCCATGCGTGCTGACATCAGCGTGCATGAACCGCGTACACCGCAAGACATCGACACCGCGTTCGCCTTCTCCATGGAAGGTTACTCGGGTTCGGCCGAACCGCGTCAGCAGGTGCCATTTGCCTGGTCGCCGGGCTGGAACTCACCGCAGGCCTGGAACAAGTTCCAGGACGAAGTCGGTGGTCACATCCGCGCGGGCGACCCGGGCACCCGCCTGATCGAAAGCACCGGTGACTCGCTGAACTGGTTCGCGGCGGTACCGCGTCCGTTCAACCCGGCGCCGGGCACCTGGCAGGTCGTGCCGTTCTTCCACCTGTTCGGCAGCGAAGAAACCTCTTCCAAGGCCGCGCCGGTTCAAGAACGCATCCCCGCAGCCTACGTGTCGCTGGCCAAGTCCGAAGCCGACCGCCTGGGCGTCAACGACGGTGCCCTGCTCAGCCTGAGCGTGGCCGGTCAGACCCTGCGTCTGCCGCTGCGCATCAACGACGAGCTGGGCGCCGGCCTGGTTGCATTGCCAAAAGGCCTCGCCGGGATTCCTCCAGCGATCTTTGGCCACACCGTTGACGGTCTGCAGGAGGCAGCGCAATGACTTGGTTCACTCCTGAAGTGATCGACGTGATCATCTCGGTGGTCAAGGCCATCGTGATCCTGTTGGCCGTGGTCGTCGCGGGCGCCCTGCTCAGCTTCGTCGAACGTCGCCTGCTGGGCTGGTGGCAGGACCGTTACGGTCCGAACCGCGTCGGCCCGTTCGGCATGTTCCAGATCGCCGCCGACATGCTGAAAATGTTCTTCAAGGAAGACTGGACCCCGCCGTTCGCCGACAAGGTGATCTTCACCCTGGCGCCGGTCGTGGCCATGAGCGCCTTGCTGATCGCTTTCGCGATCATCCCGATCACTCCAACCTGGGGTGTGGCGGACCTGAACATTGGCCTGCTGTTCTTCTTCGCCATGGCCGGTTTGTCGGTGTATGCGGTGCTGTTCGCCGGTTGGTCGAGCAACAACAAGTTCGCCCTGCTCGGCAGCCTGCGCGCCTCGGCGCAAACCGTCTCCTATGAAGTGTTCATGGGCCTGGCACTGATGGGCATCGTGGTGCAGGTTGGCTCATTCAACATGCGCGACATCGTCGAGTACCAGGCGCAGAACCTGTGGTTCATCATTCCGCAGTTCTTCGGCTTCTGTACCTTCTTCATCGCGGGCGTGGCCGTGACTCACCGTCACCCCTTCGACCAGCCGGAAGCGGAACAGGAACTGGCCGACGGTTACCACATTGAATATGCCGGCATGAAATGGGGCATGTTCTTCGTCGGTGAGTACATCGGCATCATCTTGATCTCGGCCCTGCTGGTCACGCTGTTCTTCGGCGGCTGGCACGGCCCGTTCGGCATCCTGCCGCAGTTGGCCTTCTTCTGGTTCTTCCTGAAGACCGCGTTCTTCATCATGCTGTTCATTCTGCTGCGCGCCTCGATTCCGCGCCCGCGCTATGACCAGGTGATGGATTTCAGCTGGAGATTCTGCCTGCCGCTGACCCTGATCAATTTGCTGGTGACGGCTGCCGTCGTGTTGTTGAACACGCCGGCTGCCGCGGTTCAGTGAGGATTTGACCCATGTTCAAATATATTGGCGACATCGTTAAGGGTACCGGTACCCAGTTGCGAAGCCTGGTGATGGTGTTCGGTCACGGCTTTCGCAAACGCGACACCCTGCAATACCCGGAAGAGGCGGTGTACCTGCCGCCGCGCTATCGCGGCCGCATCGTACTGACCCGCGACCCCGATGGCGAAGAGCGTTGCGTAGCCTGCAACCTGTGCGCCGTGGCGTGCCCGGTAGGTTGCATCTCCCTGCAGAAAGCTGAAACCGAAGACGGTCGCTGGTACCCGGACTTCTTCCGCATCAACTTCTCGCGCTGCATTTTCTGCGGCCTGTGCGAGGAAGCTTGCCCGACCACCGCGATCCAGCTCACACCGGATTTCGAGATGGCCGAGTTCAAACGTCAGGACCTGGTGTACGAGAAAGAAGATCTGCTGATCTCTGGTCCCGGTAAAAACCCTGATTACAACTTCTATCGTGTTGCAGGTATGGCCGTTGCCGGTAAGCCAAAAGGCGCCGCACAAAACGAAGCCGAGCCGATCAACGTGAAGAGCTTGCTGCCTTAAGGAAGAAAGATGGAATTCGCTTTCTATTTCGCATCGGGTATCGCAGTGGTGTCCACGCTTCGCGTGATCACCAACACCAACCCCGTGCACGCCCTGCTCTACCTGATCATTTCGCTGATCGCCGTGGCCATGACCTTCTTTGCCCTCGGCGCACCGTTCGCCGGTGTACTGGAAGTGATCGCCTATGCCGGCGCCATCATGGTGCTGTTCGTGTTTGTGGTGATGATGCTCAACCTGGGGCCGGCTTCGGTCGCCCAGGAACGCGTCTGGCTCAAGCCCGGCATCTGGCTCGGCCCGGTTGTCCTCGCAGCCCTGCTGCTGGGTGAACTGCTGTATGTGCTGTTCGCTCACCAGAGCGGCCAGGCCATCGGCCACACCACCGTGGATGCGAAAGCCGTGGGCGTCAGCCTGTTCGGCCCGTACCTGCTGGTGGTCGAACTGGCTTCGATGCTGCTGCTTGCCGCAGCCATCACGGCCTTCCACTTGGGCCGCAACGAAGCCAAGGAGCAATGACGATGCCTGCTATCCCTTTGGAGCATGGTCTGGCGGTCGCCGGCATCCTGTTCTGCCTTGGCCTGGTCGGCCTGATGGTTCGCCGTAACATTCTGTTCGTGTTGATGAGCCTGGAAATCATGATGAACGCTGCGGCACTGGCGTTCATCGTGGCGGGTGCACGTTGGGGCCAGCCGGATGGACAAGTCATGTTCATCCTGGTGATCAGCCTGGCAGCCGCAGAGGCCAGTATTGGCCTGGCGATCCTGCTGCAACTGTATCGTCGCTTCCACACGCTTGATATCGACGCTGCCAGTGAGATGCGCGGATGAACATGATCTTTCTGACTTTCGTATTTCCCCTGATCGGTTTCCTGCTGCTGTCGTTCTCTCGCGGACGCTGGTCGGAGAACCTCTCGGCCCTGATCGGCGTAGGCTCGATTGGCTTGTCGGCCATCGTTGCCGCCTACGTCATCTGGCAATTCAACGTAGCGCCGCCGGAAGGCGGTCACTACACCCTGGTGCTGTGGCAGTGGATTTCGGTGGAGGGCTTCAAGCCCAACTTCGCCCTCTATGTCGACGGCCTGTCGATCACCATGCTCGGCGTGGTGGTGGGTGTGGGCTTCCTGATCCACCTGTTCGCGTCCTGGTACATGCGCGGTGAAGCGGGCTACTCGCGCTTCTTCTCGTACACCAACCTGTTTATCGCCAGCATGCTGTTCCTGGTGCTCGGCGATAACCTGTTGTTCCTGTACTTCGGCTGGGAAGGCGTGGGCCTGTGCTCGTACCTGTTGATCGGTTTCTACTACAGCAACCGCAACAACGGTAACGCCGCACTCAAGGCGTTTATCGTCACGCGGATCGGCGACGTGTTCATGGCCATCGGCCTGTTCATCCTGTTCCAACAGGTGGGCACGCTGAACATCCAGGAACTGCTGGTGCTGGCACCGCAGAAATTCCAGGTCGGCGACTTCTGGATCACCCTGGCGACCCTGATGCTGCTGGGCGGCGCCGTGGGTAAATCCGCGCAACTGCCACTGCAGACCTGGCTGGCGGATGCGATGGCCGGTCCTACCCCGGTGTCGGCACTGATCCACGCCGCGACCATGGTCACCGCCGGTGTCTACCTGATTGCCCGTACCCACGGCCTGTTCACCCTGGCGCCGGACATCCTGCACCTGGTCGGCATCGTCGGCGGCGTGACCCTGGTACTGGCCGGCTTTGCCGCGCTGGTCCAAACCGACATCAAGCGTATCCTCGCCTACTCGACCATGAGCCAGATCGGCTACATGTTCCTGGCCCTGGGCGTTGGCGCCTGGGACGCGGCGATCTTCCACCTGATGACCCACGCCTTCTTCAAGGCCCTGCTGTTCCTTGCTTCCGGTGCGGTGATCGTTGCCTGCCACCACGAGCAGAACATCTTCAAGATGGGTGGCCTGTGGAAGAAGCTGCCACTGGCCTACGCCAGCTTCATCGTCGGTGGTGCCGCCCTGGCCGCCCTGCCGCTGGTGACCGCAGGCTTCTACTCCAAGGACGAAATCCTCTGGGAAGCGTTTGCCAGCGGTAACCATAACCTGCTGTACGCAGGCCTGGTGGGCGCGTTCATGACCTCGCTGTACACCTTCCGCCTGATCTTCATCACCTTCCACGGTGAAGCCAAGACCGAAGCCCACGCAGGCCATGGCATCTCGCACTGGTTGCCGTTGTCGGTGCTGATCATCCTGTCGACGTTCATCGGCGCGCTGATCACCCCGCCATTGGCCGGTGTACTGCCGCAAAGCGTCGGCCATGCCGGCGGCGCCGACAAGCACAGCCTGGAGATCGCCTCGGGCGCCATCGCCATCGCCGGTATCCTGCTCGCAGCCCTGCTGTTCCTCGGCAAGCGTCGCCTGGTAACCGCCGTGGCCAACAGTGGCATTGGCCGTTTCCTCTCGGCCTGGTGGTTCGCCGCCTGGGGCTTCGACTGGATCTACGACAAACTGTTCGTCAAGCCTTACCTTGCGATCAGCCACGTGCTGCGCAAAGACCCGCTCGACCAGACCATCGGTCTGATCCCGCGCGCCGCCAAGGCCGGTCACACCGCCCTGAGCCGCAGCGAGACCGGCCAATTGCGTTGGTACGCAGCGTCCATGGCGGCCGGTGCCGTGCTGGTGATCGGTGCCATCGTGGTGGTGGCGGTATGACTATGAACTTTGCGAACTTTGCAAACTTGCGAAAGGAAACGAGCCTGTCATGATTCTGCCCTGGCTAATCCTGATCCCCTTTATCGGCGGCCTGCTCTGCTGGATGGGTGAACGCTTCGGCGCCACCCTCCCCCGCTGGATCGCGTTGCTGACCATGTCCCTGGAACTCGCGCTCGGCCTCTGGCTGTGGGCCCACGGCGACTATTCATTCGCTCCGGCACCGGGTGTCGATCCCACCTTCGCGCTTGAATTCAAGCACGTGTGGATCCAGCGCTTCGGCATCAACGTGCACCTGGCGCTGGACGGCCTGTCGCTGTTGATGATCCTGCTGACCGGCCTGCTGGGTATCCTCTCGGTACTCTGCTCGTGGAAAGAGATCCAGCGTCACGTGGGCTTCTTCCACCTGAACCTGATGTGGATCCTGGGCGGCGTTGTCGGCGTGTTCCTGGCGCTGGACCTGTTCATGTTCTTCTTCTTCTGGGAAATGATGCTGGTGCCGATGTACTTCCTCATCGCGCTCTGGGGTCACAGTTCTTCGGACGGCAAGAAAACCCGGATCTACGCGGCGACCAAGTTCTTCATCTTCACCCAGGCCTCCGGCCTGATCATGTTGGTGGCGATCCTGGGCCTGGTCCTGGTCAACTTCAACAGCACCGGCGTGATCACGTTCAACTACGCCGACCTGTTGAAGACCAAGATGTCGCTGACCACCGAGTACGTGCTGATGCTGGGCTTCTTCATCGCGTTCGCGGTGAAGCTGCCGGTGGTGCCGTTCCACTCCTGGTTGCCTGACGCCCACGCCCAGGCGCCGACCGCCGGTTCCGTCGACCTCGCCGGTATCCTGTTGAAGACCGCCGCCTACGGCCTGCTGCGCTTCGCCCTGCCGCTGTTCCCGAATGCCTCGGCCGAATTTGCGCCGATTGCCATGACCCTGGGTCTGATCGGGATCTTCTACGGCGCGTTCCTGGCCTTCGCCCAAACCGACATCAAGCGTCTGATTGCATTCTCGTCCGTTTCCCACATGGGTTTCGTACTGATCGGCATCTACTCCGGCAGCCAGCTGGCGCTGCAAGGCGCGGTGATCCAGATGTTGGCCCACGGTGTTTCGGCCGCTGCACTGTTTATCCTCAGTGGTCAGCTGTACGAGCGCCTGCACACCCGTGACATGCGTGAGATGGGTGGCGTGTGGTCCCGCATCGCTTACCTGCCGGCAATCAGCCTGTTCTTCGCCGCTGCGTCCCTGGGCTTGCCGGGTACCGGTAACTTCATCGGCGAATTCCTGATCCTGATGGGGGCCTTCGTACAGACGCCGTGGATCAGTGCCATTGCCACCTCCGGCCTGGTGTTCGGTTCGGTCTACTCGCTGATCATGATCCACCGCGCCTACTTCGGCCCGGCCAAGTCCGACACCGTCCTGCAAGGGATGGATGCGCGCGAACTGATCATGGTGCTCGGCCTTGCGGTGCTGCTGATCTACATCGGCGTATACCCGCAGCCGTTCCTGGACACGTCTGCCGCCACGATGCATGGCGTGCAGCAGTGGTTCGGCACCGCCTTCTCTCAACTCGCTTCGGCCCGGTAAGAGCGCTATGGAATTCACGATCCAACACTTTATCGCGCTTGCGCCGCTGCTGATCACCAGCCTCACCATTGTGGTGGTGATGCTGGCGATCGCCTGGCGCCGCAATCATTCGCAAACGTTCCTGCTGTCCTGTGCCGGGTTGAACCTGGCCCTGCTGTCGATCATCCCGGCCCTCAAGGTCGCGCCACTGGCGGTCACGCCATTGATGATGGTCGATGACTTCGCTCTGCTGTACATCGCCCTGATCCTGGTGGCGACCCTGGCCTGTGTCACGCTCGCCCATGCCTACCTCGGCGAAGGCGCCGCCGGCTACCCGGGCAACAAGGAAGAGCTGTACCTGCTGATCCTGCTGGCCGCGGCCGGTGGCATCGTGCTGGTCAGCGCACAGCACCTGGCCGGCCTGTTCATCGGCCTGGAACTGCTGTCGATCCCGACTTACGGTTTGGTGGCGTATGCCTTCTTCAGCAAGCGCTCGCTGGAAGCCGGCATCAAATACATGGTGCTGTCGGCCGCCGGTTCCGCGTTCCTGTTGTTCGGTATGGCCCTGCTCTACGCCGAAGCCGGCAGCCTGAGCTTCACCGGTATCGGCCACGCCCTGGCCGCCACCAACAGCCCGGCGCCGATTGCCCAACTGGGCCTGGCGATGATGCTGATCGGCCTGGCGTTCAAGCTGTCGCTGGTGCCCTTCCACCTGTGGACCCCGGACGTGTACGAAGGCGCCCCGGCGCCGGTGGCCGCGTTCCTGGCCACGGCGTCCAAGGTTGCCGTGTTTGCAGTGATGGTGCGTCTGTTCCAGATCTCGCCTGCGGCCAACACCGGCGTGCTGAGCAACGTACTGACGGTGATCGCCATTGCATCGATCCTGTTCGGTAACCTGCTGGCGCTGACCCAGAACAACCTCAAGCGTCTGCTGGGTTATTCGTCCATCGCCCACTTCGGCTACCTGCTGATCGCCCTGGTGGCGAGTAAAGGCCTGGCCGTGGAAGCCATCGGCGTGTACCTGGTCACCTACGTGATCACCAGCCTCGGCGCATTCGGTGTAATCACGCTGATGTCCTCGCCGTACAAAGGCCGTGACGCCGACGCCCTGTACGAATACCGCGGCCTGTTCTGGCGCCGTCCGTACCTGACCGCCGTGCTGACCGTGATGATGTTGTCCCTGGCGGGTATCCCGCTGACGGCCGGCTTTATCGGCAAGTTCTACATCGTCGCCACCGGCGTCGAGGCCCACGAGTGGTGGCTGGTTGCGTCCCTGGTACTGGGCTCCGCCATCGGCGTGTTCTACTATCTGCGCGTGATGGTCACCCTCTACCTGATCGAGCCGAACCTGCGCCGTGTGGACGCCGAGCTGCATTGGGAACAGAAGGCAGGTGGCGTGATGCTGCTGGCCATTGCCCTGCTCGCGTTCTTCCTGGGTGTGTACCCGCAACCGTTGCTCACTCTGGTGCAGCATGCGGTGCTGGGGGTTTGATCGTTTAGGTTGATGCAGTAAAAAGAACGGCGCCTTTGGGCGCCGTTTTGCGTTTCCAAGGCCTGTTTTTTCCCTTCCCTGCTCGCTGACTTTTCCTTCTTGCTATACCTCTTCCTCTGGCATCTCCCCTGCTGGAAAGGGTTCTATGGTGTTTGCGTTTTAAGAAAGTTCCCACAGCAAGGGCACTTGACTCAAGGCGAGTGGGCCACCAAACTATACGCAGGCTACGTACAGAACATGGATGCTCTATTTATCGAACTGCCGGCCTTCGAGCGGCATCGCGAGGACTATCTGAGTGACGAGCTTTTCCACGGTTTTCAACAGGAGCTGATGAAAAACCCGGAAGCAGGAGATGTGATCGAGGGAACGGGAGGGTTACGCAAGGTTCGCTTCGTCGATGAGCGACGAAACAAAGGTAAACGCGGTGGCCTGCGGGTCATTTACTACTGGTGGTCAGGCGGCACGCAATTCTGGTTATTCACCTTGTACGGCAAGCACGAACAGAGCGACCTGACACCACAACACAAGAAAGCCCTTAAATACATGCTGGACAGGGAAATCAAAGCGAGAACACACAATGAAACGTGAAATTTTTTCCGAACTGGTCGAAGGCTTCGATGCGCTGGCCGAAGAACGCCAGGGCAAGATCACCCTGCGCACCCATAAGGCGCAGCTCAACAAACTCGACCCCCTCACAGCTGAAGAAGTGGTTGCAGTACGTCAGCAACTCAACCTCTCCCGGTCGGTATTCGCCATGTACCTGCGTACCAACACCCGCACCCTGGAGAACTGGGAACAAGGCCGGGCCAAGCCCAATGCACAGGCTGTCACGTTGATACGACTGGTGGCGCGTTTTCCCGAGACCGTGGCGCAACTGGCGGCACTGGGCTGACCTGAAACAGCTGCAAAAAAAACGCCCCGAATGTTCGGGGCGTTTTTTATAGTGCAATAACGTCAGAACGCGATACCGACCTTCAAGCCATACTCATCACGCTTGAGCTTGGTATTGTCGGCTACATAGGAATCGTCATCGAGCTTGTACTCGGTGCGGGTGTAGTACAGGCCCGCCATCACCGGCAGGTTGCCCTTCTGGTTCATCAGCAGGCTGACTTCGGCGTAAGGGTTGGTGCGGTCCTTGAGGTCCACGCTGTCGCTGCCGACGCCGTCCACCTTGAGTTTGGAGCGGCCATCAATGGTATGACGGGCGCCGGCTTCAACGCGCAGGGTCATGTCATCGAACTGATGGTTGTAGCCCAGGGCAGCCTTGGCGAACGGCGACTTGTTGGTGAGCTTCAGGTCGTAGCCATTGGTGTCCGGCTCGTAGCGGGTCCAGGTGTAGCCGCCGCCGACGATCACGTCGACGAAGTTGCGTGCATCCAGCGCGGCGCGCCAGCCGAGGTCGAGGTCGGCCTGGCCTTCCTTGAGTTTGTTGTCGCTCTTTTCGCCGTACTTGGCTTCGATACCGGCCTGGTAGATGAAGCCGGATTCGGCAGTGAGCTTATTGCCGAAGTTGTAGAACAGGCCCGCCTCGGGCATGTGGTCCTTGTCGCTTTCGCTACCGCCTTCGAGTTTGAAGTCGTTATAGCTGCCGAGGATCCCGAAGGTGGAAATCGGGTCGGTCGACGGTGCCGCGAACACCACGCCTGGCGCCGCCACCAGGGCCAGCCACGAGGTGTTCTTGAGGAAGTTTCCGAATAGTTTGGACATCGTTTACATCTCCATTTTTTGAGTGGGCAAAGTATTCAGGAATCAGTTCGAACCTTCGCATTTGCAAAAAGTTCGAACGAATGTGCACCAACATGGAGAAAAAACGGTTCAGCGAAGGCTCTAGCTCAAGACTCTTCGCTATGGGTGCGCACTGGATGCGTCACTACGCCGCGCACCCGTGCGAATTGTCATTTTGAATGAACCTTTACGCGCGGCGGCCTATCCATCTATAACAAGACAGGGAGGCAACATGAGTACCGCAAAAATCTACACCATCAACTACCAGCTGCACGGTAAACCCAAGTCTTTTGTAGTGCGCGCCGAGGTGATGAACAGCACCGAAGCCTGGCACTGGGCGGCCGTCGACGCCGACATTGCGCACGTCAGCCGCATCGGCCGCGTGGGGCATGAGCAGGTGAAAAAGACCACTCGGCCCTGGGCGGAAAAATACGGCATCACCGATGTGAGCTGGAACCCTCCAAAATAAACAAAGCCCCGCACATTGCGGGGCCTGATTTACTTCTTCAAGTCGCCCAACGGATCGTAGGGCGGCTTTTTTTCCGCTTGTTTTTGCTTGTCCAGCGGCGCGATGGCCGGGCCAATGGGATCGACCTGCGGGTCAGCCACATCCGGCGAGTCGGGATCGAATCCCAGCTCATCCTTGCCGGTGGCGTGTTCGTCAGAGCGCGGGCCGTTCGGGGGATTGCTCATACAGACCTCCTTGCTTACAGCGGGCGGGCTTTGTCGTGGAGGTTTTCCAGGTCGTGCTCGACCTGCTCCACGTCTTCGTTGTCCTGGCGCTCGGCCGGGTCGTTGGGGCGCAGCGCATCGTTATCGCGCTCCTCTTCACCAGGGGTGCGCTCAGGATTGGGCGTGCCAGGCGGCGGTTGCTTGTGTTCGGACATGATGGCTTACCTCATGGTGACTTCAGGATTTAGAGGAAACACCGTTGGCCATCGTTCAACTTGATTGCGTGAAGCATGAGAAGATGCCCTCCCGTGCTGGAGACCTGACCCGAATGTTCGAACTCAAACCCTGTGACCCCGCCCTCTATCGAAAACAAACCCGCCGCAGCACGCTGATTGTTGCCGTGGTATTCCTGACCCTGGCCATGGTGCTGTCGAGCCTGGCGGTGATGCTGTTCGGTGAGCCTGGCGGGGACAACTTTCGCTTCAATGTCGGCGGTGTATTTGCCGGGGTATTGATCACGGTCGGTTTGGTGCGCGGCCCCTTCTGGCGCCAGTCCTGGCTGGCACCGGCGGTCTACGGCTGGCAGCTCAAGCGCAGCCTGATGAGCGTGACCAATGTGATGCACAAGGTCAGTGAACGGGTGCAGGCCGATGACCCGGACGCTATCAACGTGTTGCGCTTCTACCACTTGGCGCTGACACAGATGCATGCCCTGGATGCCAACTCCAGCGCCCAGGCGCAACTGGTGGATGAGGTCCAGGCGCACAAAGCCAGGATGCAGGCGCTGGGGATCGATACCGAACAAACCCGCCTCGACCCGGCTTGGCTGGAGAGCCTTAAAAACCGCTGAGCATTGCGTGCGCGCCAGCCACAAGCGCTAAGCCGTTCGTTTATAGGGCAATAAACGCAGGCCACTGGCCACAGCACCGATCAGCGCAAACCCGCAACCCAGCCACAGTGCGGAGGCTGGGCCACTGTCCACGAACAGATGGAAACACAGGGCGACCAACGAGGCGCCCAGTGTCTGGCCCAGCAACCGCGAGATCGCCACGATGCCACTGGCCCCGCCGCTGCGGGCCAGGGGTGCGCTGGTCATCAGCGCCTTGAGATTGGGCGACTGGAAAAAGCCGAAGCCGGCGCCACACAAGGCCATGCGCCAGCCGATATCGAAGGCCGAGGCATCATTGCTCAAGGTTGCCAGCGCGGCCATGCCGACACTGAGCATCAACAAGCCAATACCGCACAGCAAACCCAGTGACACGCGGTCAGCCAGGCGTCCCGCGACCAGGGCCATGACCGCCACCACGGCCGGCCACGGCGTCATCAGAAAGCCGGTCTGCACCTGGCTGTGGCCCAGCGCCGACTGCAACAGGAACGGCAAGGCGACAAACGCCAGGCCCTGGGCACTGAAGGCACAGATCGCGGTCAGCGATGACAACGCAAACAGCGGGCGCTTGAACAGGTCGATTGCCAGCATCGGCGCCGGATGCCCGGTCTCGCGGCGCAGCAGTAAAGCGCCGAACACCAGCGCCAGCGCGATCAGGCCCAGGGTCAGCGCGCCCTGTGCGCCATGCACGGCGGCGCCCAGACCCAGGACCAGCAAGGCGAACAAGCCGGCACATAACAGCGCCGCCAACCGATCAAACGCGTGCCCGGTGATCGGCAGCGTCGGTAACGAGCGCAGGCCCAGGCCCAGGGCCAGCAGCCCGAGTGGCACATTGATCAGGTACAGCCAATGCCAACTGGCCACTGAGAGAATCGCCGACGCGGCGGTGGGCCCGAGAGTGAACGCCAGCCCCACCACCAGCGAGTTATAGCCCAGGCCACGCCCGAGCATTTTCGCGGGGTAGATATGCCTGAGCAACGCGGTGTTGACGCTCATCAGCGCGGCCGCCCCCAGGCCCTGCGCCACCCGCGCGGCGGTGAGGGTCAGCAGCGAATCGGCCAGCCCGCACAATAACGACGAAACAATGAACAGCAGCAACCCGCCGAGGTACACGCGGCGATGCCCCAGCACATCGCTCAGCGAAGCAAACGGCAGCACGGTTGCGATAATCGCCAACTGATAGGCGTTGACCACCCAGATCACCGAGGCCGAGTCAGTACCGATGCCCTGGGCCAGTGTCGGCAGGGCGGTATTGACGATGGCAGTGTCCAGCGTCGCCATGCCGATGCCCAGGGAAAGGGCAATCACGGCCGGCAAGCGTTTATCGAAGGGCAGCCCATCGGCAACAGGAGACATGAACAATCCGCACAGGTGGCAAGGGTGCCTAGAGTACGGCCAGTGCGGATTTTTTTCAGCGTTCGTTGGCTTGCCTGTCAATCTTTTCATGTTGCCAAGGGCTGGCCAGGCCCGGCTCAATAAGTGATTTGCAGCGTGGTAATGGGCGGATTCGGGCGGCAATGACAGGCTAACTGATCAGCCGCCATCTTCGGATTCCAGGGGCCGATCACGCCGTCGCGCTTGCCGTTGTCATCCACTGAATCCAGCGCCTTCATGACGTTGTCACGCTTGAGCAGCTCGCGGGCCAGTTGGGTTTCATTGTCTTTCTGCGCGTCGCCGGTCAGCGAACGTCCCGCCACTTCACGGATTTTATCCGTGGTTGCATTCGGGGTCGTCGGGTGCTTGAACGCCTGGAAGTTGTCGCCAAATGCCTTGGCCAGGTCCGAGTCCGACATCGATGAGTAATCCTTCGGATTCGGACGCGCCGGTGAAACGTTCACGGAAATGCGTGAGACCATCATGATTGAGTGCTCCTGGAAGTGTGCCGAGGTCGCTGTTAAGTGGCCAGCGCCCTCAGGTCAGTTCCAGGGTGCGCGCACCTTCAGAACGGCGTTGCCGGTGTGATCGCACTGAGGTCCAGACACCCTTCCTGCAAGGGCGGGCACCAATAGTAGCCACCGGTCAACGGTGTGCTGATGCGATACAAACCATCGACAATCCCGTCTTCCAGTCCACTCATGCGGCGCAGTTGCGCTTCGAATGCGTCGAAGGAATGCCCGAACGCGAGAAACATCAGCCCTGCCTGGCCGTTCTCGGCCCAGGGCATCGAACGACGCACCACGAACGCCTGCGGGGTGAAGCTTTCCTGGGCGGTGCGCTTGGTGTGGGCGGAATCGGGGGCGTCGTCGAGTTCTTCATTGTCGCCATGGCGACGGCCGATGATGTGGTCGCGCTCCTGGGCCGGTAGCGCGGCGAAACCGTCGAGGTCGTGCTGCCACTGCTGGAGGGCGGCGAAGCTGGCGCCGCTGTGGGTGAAGGCAGCTTCGACGGCCGCGGCATCGTGAGGGTTCTCGGTGCCGTCTTCGTAGTCGGTCAAGTCGAAACCGGTCTTGTAGCGAAAGCCTTCGGTCATCTGTACCAGACGCAACGCCGGCGCCAGGGCTTTTTCGAACGCGCGGCTGCGCAACAGCAATTCACCACGGTCCACGCCATGCAACCATACCCACAGAGCCTGCTGGGTGGACGGGTTGTGCGCGCCCGGGCCGCTGATGGCCGGGAAGCTGCGCAACCCTTCGATGCCTGCGCCCAGCGCGTCTACCAGGGGCTTGCCGAAACCGACCACCGCCGCTGAATCCGTCAACTGCACCAGCGCGTCCAGCGCAGCGGGCAAGGCATCCCGGGACTCGAGGGCAAAAAACAGATGGCGTGCCTGCAACGGCACCGGTGTGGCAAGAATGCCCGACTGGTAGTGACTCATGTGAACTCCTTCAAGAAAGCCGCGCAGTTTATCCCGAAGCACCCGCCATGCGCAGGGGAAAGCGCGCAAGCCTTGCCACAGAGCCCTCGTATGGGTGACTCTCTAGTCAAGATTTGCAACTATTCCAGGGGTAGCGACATGACCACCAGCAACCTGCTCACGCAGCTGTTTCCTGCCTCCACCGCAGAGATTCCTGAACAATTTCGCCTCGCGGCGCCGATTGAACAACGTGATTACCTGGTCGATGGCCAGTTGCGGGTGTGGAACGGCCCGCTGGCCCGCGTGCAAAGCCCTGTGCAACTGGGTGACGAACGCGTGCACATCGGCAGCACGCCGCTGCTGGACGCCGAGACCGCCCTCACCGCCCTCGACGCCGCCGTGCGCGCCTATGACCGGGGCCAGGGTGAGTGGCCGACCCTGCGCGTGGCCGACCGCATCCGGCATGTGGAGGCCTTCCTGCGGCGCATGCGCGAACAGCGCGACGCGGTGGTCAAGCTGCTGATGTGGGAGATCGGCAAGAACCTCAAGGACTCACAGAAAGAGTTCGACCGCACCTGCGACTACATCACCGACACCATCAGCGCCCTCAAGGAACTCGACCGTCGCAGCAGCCGCTTTGAGCTGGAGCAGGACACCCTTGGGCAAATCCGCCGCGTGCCCCTGGGCGTGGCGCTGTGCATGGGGCCTTACAACTACCCGCTCAACGAAACGTTCACCACGCTGATCCCGGCGCTGATCATGGGCAACACCGTGGTGTTCAAGCCGGCCAAGCTCGGCGTGCTGTTGATCCGCCCGTTGCTGGAGGCGTTCCGCGACAGCTTCCCGGCCGGGGTGATCAACGTGATCTATGGCAGCGGCCGCGAAACCGTGAGCGCGCTGATGGCCAGCGGCAAGATCGATATCTTTGCGTTCATCGGCACTAACAAGGCCGCCAGCGCCCTGAAAAAATTGCACCCGAAACCTCACCGGCTGCGCGCCGCATTGGGCCTGGATGCGAAAAACCCGGGCATCGTGCTGCCCGAGGTGGATCTCGACAATGCGGTCAGCGAAGCGCTCACCGGCTCGCTGTCGTTCAACGGCCAGCGTTGCACGGCCTTGAAGATCCTGTTTGTGCATGAGGATGTGGTCGACCGTTTTATCGAAAAATTCAACGCCAGGCTGGCGACGCTCAAACCCGGCATGCCCTGGGATGACGGCGTGGCGCTGACCCCGCTGCCGGAAGTGGGCAAGGTGGATTACCTCAACGACCTGGTGGCCGATGCCGCGCAGCACGGTGCCCGGGTGGTGAATGCCGACGGCGGGGCGAGCCGTGGGTCATTCTTCTACCCGGCCGTGCTGTACCCGGTGAACCCGCAGATGCGCGTGTACCACGAAGAACAATTCGGCCCCGTGGTGCCGATCGTGCCCTACCGGGACCTGGAGACAGTGATTGACTACGTACTGGACTCGGACTTCGGCCAGCAATTGAGCCTGTTCGGCACCAATGCCGTGGAGATCGGACGGCTGGTGGACACCTTCGCCAACCAGGTCGGCCGGATCAATATCAACGCCCAGTGCCAGCGCGGGCCGGACACCTTTCCCTTCAACGGGCGCAAGAACTCGGCCGAGGGTACGTTGTCGGTACATGACGCGCTGCGCGTGTTCTCGATCCGCACCCTGGTGGCGACCAAGTTCCAGGAGAGCAACAAGGCGCTGCTCGGCGATATCCTGCGCAACCGTGACTCGAGCTTCATCAGCACCGACTACATCTTCTAAGATCACCTCGGTCAAATAGGTGGGAGGGGGCTTGCCCTGATGCCAGGCAGTTAGGACTTTTGTAGGAGCGAGCTTGCTCGCGAAAAACTCACAGGCACCGCGTTCATTCAGACAGCACGCGTTATCGTTGGCGTTTTTCGCGAGCAAGAGCTAGGCGCCCCCCTCGCTCCTACAGACGGCGGTCTACGTTTGACTGACTGACATTAGGGCAATCCCCTCTCACATTGGATCGGTTTGCCCTGACTAATGAGGCCCCCTTAATACCGATGAACCTGCCCATTTTTGCCCGGCGCCTGCTGCGCCCCCTGCTCGACCCGTACCGGCGCTATCGTCATGCCAAGCTGATCCACGCCGTGCGCGTGTCCATCGGCTTATTGGCGACGATCCTGCTGACCACCGGCCTCAACCTGCCGCATGGTGAATGGGCGTCGGTGACCATGCTGATCGTGATCGGCGGTTTGCAGCACCATGGCAATATCGGCAAGAAAGCCGTCGAGCGTGCGTACGGTACGCTGATCGGCGCCAGCGTCGGGTTGCTGCTGGTGGTGCAAAAAGCCTATTTCGGCCAGCCCTTCCTGACGTACCTGCTGATGTCGGCGGTGTGTGGGTTCTTTTCCTACCATGCCATCGGCAAGGGCGGCTATATCGCGCTGCTGTCGGCGATCACGGTGTTTATCGTGGCCGGGCACGGCGACAACCCGATCTCGGATGGCCTGTGGCGCACCGTCGACATCCTGATCGGCATCGCACTGGCCCTCGCATTTTCCTTCGCCCTGCCGCTGTACGCGGTGTACTCGTGGCGCTACAACCTGGCCGGCGCCCTGCGCGATGGTGCGGCGATCTACAGCCGCATCATCAATGGCCAATCCGTCACCGACGATGAGCACCTCAAGCTGCTCAACCGCTTGAACACGGCGATACTGCAACTGCGCTCGCTGATGCCGTCGGTGTCCAAGGAAGTGCGGATTTCGATGACTGAACTGGACACCATTCAGCGGCATTTGCGCCTGTGCATGAGCACCCTGGAGATTCTCGGCAATACCCGGCCGGACCCTCGGGATGAGCAGGCGACCGCGCGAATGCAGTTGATGCTGAAGGCCGAGCACCGGCAAATCCGCGTGCAGTTGGTGGGGATGGCGCGGGCGTTGAAGTCGGGGGTGACGGAGCGATTGGAGCGAGAGGCGCCCCCCGTGACAGGCGAAACCGAAATGCAGGCACCGGTGTACAACGCATTGGACGGGTATCGGCTGCTGACAGTGCAATTGGCAACCAATGTGGATGCCCTGCGCCAGCGGTTGGCCCAGTCATCCAGACGCTGGAACATCTAGGTGAGGAAGGACCGCCTGCGCAGACGCATGACGGTCTTCCCCTAACGGCATAGCCTTGGGTCTACCTGCGGATGACACCGATGCCGAGTGCGCTGTTAATCACATTATCCTGCAGCACACCCAGCGCCCCCGTGGCCAGGTTTATCCCGTAATACCAACTGAGGCCATAGATGTCTTTGTGGGAAAGTGTAACCGACCAATAATTGGCATTCCCCATCGGCCAACGGTTGCCATACGCATCCCTGATTGCATACAGCTCGTCGATATAGACCGAGGTCAGGCCTCGACCGACGGCTCTTGAGCGGATGTCACTCAATGTCCCGCCTCCCAGGCCATAGACATGCCAGACCTCGTAGCCACTGACCGTGCAGTTCCTCGTCTGCGGCGGCGAGGCACTGTCAGACACCGTTATCACGCATTCACCGTTGCCTCGCAATGAAACAAAGCCGGTCGAGTCAACGACCGCCACCGCAGTATTGCTGCTTGTGTACTTATACGGCGGCGTTCCTCCCGAAGCATTGATTCGAACCGAATTGCCCGCATTGAAGTTCGGCAGAATGTTGGGATAGTCCGGCAGTATGTAGGTGGTTGCATCGAGATAGACGTACGTCTGGTCGATCACCAATGGCGAGGTGAGACTGATGGTGTACTCCGTGTCCGGGAAGCTCACCGCCGCGAACTCATCTTCGTTGCCGGGCTGATAGTTGACCTTGGTGCTGACCGTGATGCGAGCGCCATTGGGCAGGCTCTGCAGCCAATCTCGGGATACCGGCACGTTCGCCAACCCGTTGGCTTGCTCTATCGCAGTGATGGAATGGTTTTCCAGCAACACCAACGGCGCGACCCCGGGGCTGTTGGTGGTGATTGTCGACCAGACGTGCTGGCCTTCTACACTCAGGCGCCATTTGGGCGAGCCCGCCAGTGCATTGCCGTTCAATGCAGGCGGATTGATGGTGCCGCCGTGAGGGATTTGGTTGATCAATACTCGCGGCAGATCGGCAGGTGCAAAACTGCCAACCATGACTTTCTGCACCTCGGAAGAACCCTCGCCTGCGCCTGCCAGCACAACGGAATATTGCAGGCTCACGGTACTGTTGACGCTGCTGCCCAGGATCAGATTATCGATATTGAACGTGACGGTACCGCCGTCCAACCCGTCCTGAGGGGCGATGTAGGGCTGCGTTCCGTCCGCATAGATCCAATGCAGGGTAACGCTGTCGGTACCGCCCTTGTTCATATCGGGATAACTGACGTTGACCTGGCATTTGTTCTCGACCGTCAGCGGATCGACCGATACAACCGGCCCGGTGGCCGGTATGGAATCCTTGATGTTCGGGTGCGGGAAGATGTGCTGCTGCAGTTGAATCTTGTGGTGCCGGACGTCAAACAGCACAGCGTCTTCAAAGGTGCCGGTGCGATTGAAGGTCACCCAGAAGCTGATCGTCAGATCAGACCCCTCCTGCAAATTGCGCAAGGCCAGGACCGGTGTGTCACTGGTAATGCCGTTAAGAACCTCGTCGGCATTAACGTCGCGCCCTCGATACACTTCGTTGAGATAGGGCGTGCCGTTACTGCGCACACCTTCATATATAAACCACATACGCTGCCCGGGGAAGGCATAGGGCCAGGCCGGCAAGCGTGTTTCATCGAAGTCCTGAAGCAGCGGAACCTCCAGGACCGCACTGTCACCAATGCTGTCGATGACCGGCCCGGCCAGCTGACGCGGCGGCAACAGGCGCACCTCCAGGACCGGCGAGACGGTGGCAAAACCGTTGCGGACCACCTCAAAGAACACCTTGATGACGCGCCCCAGAGGGTGGAGGTTGAAACCGATCACCGGGGTTGGGACGGTGAAATCGATAAAGTCGCCGGCCTGGTTGTCTTTGGACTCCGAGTAAGTGCCCTCTTCGGGCAAGCCCTGCCAATGCATCACAACCTTGTCCATGCGCTTGATCTGTTCGTACCGCACCCGCACTGTCGCACCGTTTGGCCAGCACCGTGCAGGATCTAGCTCGTCAGGGTCGGTGGTGGCCTCCAGAACCTCGGGCGCAAACAGCTCACCCAGGGCCGTGCCAATCGTCACCAGCAGGTCCTCGGAATACTGGACGGCGCCAAAACGATCACGCAGGTAACTGACCGTCAGCGTGCCGTCCAGGTTGTCCAGAAACAACTGCCGGGGAATATCCAGCAACAACGGATTGGGCGGTGGCGCGCCCAAGGTGTATTGGAACTGCACGACACCGCTCGAGGAGCCCGTGTATTTGACGATGATGATATCGCCCTGTTTGAACTCGGTGCGCAACTCGAGCGTGCCGACACTGCCCACCGCAGCGGGGTCGACATTGCCGTTGACTGCCTCGTGGATGATAGGCGCAGGCAAATCAAGCGCGGCTCGCCCGATCTGCACGTACAGGCGCTCCGACTCGCGCACGTCGTTGGCGCCGGAGACTTCATAGTGCACATTCGTATTGCCCAGGCCCTCGAACTTACTGTACTCGGCGTTGACGAAATCGCGAGTGCGTACATGGGTGCCGGCAAGCCGCGTTGACGACACACGTTCCACCGTACCGTCCAGGCGATGCCCCTGAATCTCGACCTTGAGGTTGTCGCCCGGATTGCCGGGTGGCTGGTAATCCGGCATTTCCACGGTAATACGCGCATGGTCCGGTGCGATGAAGGGGCCATAGGCCTCTCTGACGCTGGGTTTGGGCAATTCGTAGCGACGGCCGATGACGTTGACGGTCAACTTCTTTGACCCCAAGTCCGCTACGCCATCTCTTACGCGCTCGTAATAGACGGTCAACGAGCTTTGAATAAGGGACCGCACCAGTTCGTTTCTAATGGGAAAGTCGTTGTACCCACGGATCATGTCCTGTTGAACCGATTCGGTCACGAATTCACCGTCGGGGGTGGTGCCTCGCACAGTCACGCGAATGACATCACCGGCCTGGAAGTTCGGGTCATTGCGGGCAACGAATACCGACGCCGTCGCCGGGTTTCGGCCCAGCGTATCGGCGTCCAGTGTCAGGCTGGCGGCGTCGGCCTCGACAATCTCGGGTGGCGCAAGTGGCTCGAGATCCTCCAGGTTGACTTGCACCAGCTGAGGCCTGGACTTGTGTTCCAGCGAACCGGAAATATTCTGCACTTCGTCCAGCAAGTAAAACTGCGCGACGTACTGGCCATTGTCGAGCGCCCTCAGGAACTGCGGGTCGATCTGAAACTGCAGGTCACTGCCCACCTGGCTTTCGGTCACTGGCGCAAGGGGGTAAAGATGCTCCCCGATGTAGAGTCGCACACTGTCGTTGACGCGCATGTTCTCCCAGGCCTTGATGGTGCCCGTCACATTGTCCACCACCGTGCTGTCAATGACGGTGTGCGAAAGCGTCAACACCAGCTTGGAATGCCAACCATCACCGGGTATTTCGTCTTCGCCGCCTGGACGTGTGTCCTTGATGAACACGACTTGCGGGACAGACGTAAGGGGGATGGATGAACCGTTCCTGCGGACCTCGCCGTATACGTTCGGGATAAAGCCCAACTGCAATAATTGCCGGGGAATCCTCAGGTAAAACTGCTCGTTGTTCACGGTCGCGACTTCAACAACACCTTCGGCCAATATGATGCCGTTCATTTTTATCGAGTAAACATCCCCAATCGCGACGTCACCCAGCGCGGGGTCATCCCAGCGTTTGAAAATATAGTGCAAGCCATCTTCGATATGGCGTATGCCCAGCCCGTATGCAGCGTTTTGCACGGGCACGACCTGTCGGGGCGAGGTAAAGGGAGGCTCCAGGCTTTCAATGATCATGACCCCCGGCTCAGTGGGAGACTCTTTCGGCTGGGCCGGTTCGACGATTACAGGTAAGGGGCGTGGAGCAAGGGGAGTGGTAGACATGAGAGGCCTCCAGATTGATCAGCGTGCAGCCAGCACACGCGCCTGGAATCAGGAGACACTTGCCCCTATCGAACGTCTAGCTGTGAGAACTGACAGTGGCGACCAACGGCATCGCCAGGCCCGGCTGCCATTTTTTAAAAACGCCAACGTACTTTCATACTTTCTCTTACATATTTTTCACGTTTTATTCACAAGCCGGGACGTAGTGTGAAGCCTCATCCGTTACAAACGTTGCATATCAAGCCCGCCGCCCCAGCGGGCTTTTTTTTGCCCTGGATTTGGCCTAGCGCGCAACCTTGGCGGCGGGTGCATTCGCCTGCTCACGAATCGCCCGCTGGGTCTCCAGCACTTTGGCCAACGCAGTCTCGGCCTCGGCGCTTTGCTGCGGCACCCGAATCGCCGCCGACACCAGGGTAATCAGCTTGGCCATCACCTCGGCGTCCGTGGCCGGGCGGCCCAGGCTCATGGAGTTCATCAGCAGGCGCAATTCGGTGCCGGCCATCACCCCGGAAATCGCCTTGAGGGCAAATTGCAGGCGCACACCCAGTTCGTTGCGCGGCAGGTCCGGCAGCGCCAGGGCAAACGCTTCGAAGAAACGCTGGAACACCGGCTGGTAATGGACCTTGAGGTATTCCTGGATAAAGGGCGAAGTGTCGCTATAGACCCGGCCCAGGAAGCGAATGAACGAACGCCCTTCCCCGCTGGCGGGATCGCTGCGCTCCAGCCCCATGGCGGGGGCGAACAGCACACCGAGCAGCGTGTCACAGTCGAGCGGGCCATCGGCTTGGGCTTCACAACGCGCCAGCAACTCCAGGCGCTGCTCATTGAGCGGCTCGAGGCGCTGCATCAGCAGGGTTTTCATCAGGGAATCCTTGTCCCCGAAGTGGTAATTCACCGCAGCCAGGTTGACTTGGGCACGCTCGGTAATCTGCCGTAATAAAACGGCGTCATATCCGTACTTAATAAAGAGCGCCTCTGTCGCATCCAGCAGTCGAGTCTTGGTAATGTTTGGAGCGCTGAGTTTCTTCGCAGCCATAAGGGTTCCACGGGGGGGAAATATTGTTTTAAAAAATATTTTGATTTTTTATACCGGGGCCTTCGTTCGAAAGCAAGTAATGACACGGTGCCATATGCTCGAAAGCCTCCGCATCCGGCAATGTCGAGAGTTTCCTGCAGCTTTTTGCACACCGCGCAATGGGTCTGAAGCGCTTGTTTCAACGCATCAAACCGCTCTAAATCCACCGCTGGCGAAGCGCAATGAACGCGGTTACTATTCAAACAATCTTTTAAAAACAAGAAAATAATCAGTTCCCGACGGGCACTGGCGGCTTCCCAAGTTGTTACAAAGATTTACGGGACAGCACCGCACCGTTGAGACGGCAGGCGTAGTCATGATCACAGAGCCCTCCGCGCACCCCCACCTGATTTCCTTGCAGGGCATCGGCAAAAGCTACCAGCTTGCCGGGCAACACCTGTCCATTCTGAATGACGTGTGCCTGTCCATCGCCAGCGGGGACAGCTGCGGCATTCTCGGCGCGTCCGGCTCCGGCAAAAGCACCCTGCTCAATATCCTCGGGCTGCTGGACCTGCCCAACTGCGGCCAGTACCGCTTCGCCGGTCACGATATTTTCAACAGCAGTCCCGATGAACTGGCGGCGATCCGCAACCAGCAGATCGGTTTTGTGTTCCAGAGCTTCAACCTGCTGCCGCGCCTCAGCGCTCTGGACAACGTCGCGCTGCCCCTCAGTTACCGTGGCGTATCCCGCCATGAATCGGTGGAACAGGCCTTGCGCATGCTTGATCAGGTCGGCCTGGCCGAGCGCGCCCACCACCGCCCGGCCGACCTGTCCGGCGGCCAGCGCCAGCGTGTCGCCATCGCGCGGGCGCTGGTCGGCAAGCCCTCGGTAATCCTCGCCGACGAACCCACCGGCAACCTCGACAGCAGCACCGCCCAGGACATCATGGACCTGCTTCTGGCGCTCAATCGCGAGCAACAGGTGACGCTGATCATCGTCACCCACGATGCGCACATCGCCGAGCGGCTGGAGCGCAAGATTCTGGTGCGCAACGGCGTGGTGCACGAGGCCGAGCGCCTATGAGCCTGCGGGTCGAACAGAGTCTGAGCCAACTGTTGCATGAAGCGTTTATCAGCCTGCGTACCCTGGGCAAACGCTCGGTGCTGGCGCTGCTGGGTATCGTGATCGGCAGTTCGTCGGTGGTCGCCTTGATCAATATCGGCCATAACGCTGCTGTGGATGCCGCCATGATTTTCAAGGACATGGGCACCGACACCCTGGTCGTCCAGTTCCCGCCCAAAGGCAGCGCCAATGTGCCGATGCACACCCGGCTCGACCTGGGCGCGGTGCGCCTGGCCGTACCGGGCATTGCGCACATCGGCGCGCTCAGCCTGTTCAGCGGGCCCATTGTGTTCCATGGGCGCACCGCCAATGCCAACTTCGTCGGCAGCACCCCGGATGTGCAGGCCGCCATGCGCCTGGCGGTGCGTGAAGGGCGTTTCCTGTCGGCCTTCGATGCCAACCAGACCTATGCGGTGATCGGTGACCAGGTCGCCCAGGCCCTCGGCGTACCCGGAGAACCGCTCAAAACGGGCGACCGCGTGCGCATCAACGACTACCTGTTCCTGATCATCGGCATCCTGCAGAACCAGCCACGTGCGATGCTGATGCCGGTGCAAGCCAATGAATCGCTGTTCATTCCCGCCGAGGGCATGCGGCGTATCTTTGCCAACCCGCAGATCAACAACCTGATCATCCGGGCCCGGCCAGGCCAGGATATGGAACGTGTGGCACGGGACGCCGCCGCCGCGTTGCAACCGCAACTGACCGAGCACAACGTCGACATCACGGTGCCCCAGCAAATGATCGATGGCATGACCCGCCAAAGCCGCACCTTCGCGTACCTGTTGCTGGCCCTCGGCGCGATTTCCCTGGTGGGCGGCGGCGTGGGGGTGATGAATGTGATGCTGATGAACGTGTCCGAGCGCCGTCGCGAGATCGGCATTCGCATGGCCCTGGGCGCTCGGCAACGGGATATCCGCAACCTGTTCCTGCTCGAAGCCGTCACCTTGACCGCTGTCGGCGCGCTGTGCGGCGCGGTGCTCGGCATGACCGCCGCCTGGTTCTACGCCTGGCTGTCGGGCTGGGTGTTTTCCCTGGCGGTGGCCGCCCTGCCCCTGGGCGTGGGCAGCACATTGCTGGTGGGGTTGTTCTTTGGCATCTACCCGGCGGTCTCGGCCTCACGCCTGCAGCCGGTGGAGGCCTTGCGCGATGAGTAAATGGTTACTGCTGCTGGCGCTGCTCAGCCTGCCCGCCGGGGCCGCCGAGGTGGTGATCAAACCCTCGGCGCCCAGCACCACCCGCAGCGGCTATGATCGCGGCGTGTCGCTGAACGCCCAGGTGACCACCCTGACCCTGGGCGACGCCGTGTACCTGGGCCTGCGCAACAACCCGGCGATCCGCAGCGCCTACCTGCAGCGGGTCGCGCAGAAGTTCGACCTGCGGGTCGCCGAAGACGTGTTCAACCCCAAGCTCACCCTCAACAGTTATTACCGTGGCACACGCGGCTCCCAGGACAGTGCGCGCAACGCCAACCTGGCGCCGTCCACCAGCCTGCTCGGCGAATACGGCACCCGCCTGAGCATGGCCTGGACCCAGCAACTGAACAACGCCGACCGTGCCGGCCGTTACCGCAGCGACGGCCTTGACCTGGCCATCATCCAGCCGCTGATGCGTGGCGCCGGCTGGGACGCCACTACCGCGCCGCTGCGACTGTCGCGCCTGGCGGAACAGGCCAACCGTCTCAACCTCAAGGCCACCGTGGCACAAACCATCAGCCAGATCATCGCCACCTACCGCGAGTTGCTGCGGGCCCAGGAGCAACAGGTGATCGTGCAGGACGCGCTCAAGCGCTCCAATACCTTGCTGGAGGTGAACAAGGCGTTGATCAGTGCCGGGCGCATGGCCGAATTCGAGATCGTGCAGACCGAAGCCGACATCGCCACCCAGCAATTGGGCGTGGAGGAAGCGCAGAACCAGCTCGATACCAGTCGCCTGGCCCTGCTGCGCCTGCTGGCCCTGGACCTGTCCACACCGATTCGCGCCACCGAAGCGCTGGAAGCCCGGCCCATGGAAATCGACAAGCGCCAGGCGTTCAACCTCGCGCAAACCCAGCAACCGGAATACCTTGCCGCCCTGCTCGGCAGCCAGCGGGCCGACCTCAATCTGGTGATCGCCAAGGATTCGGGACGCTGGCAAGTGGACCTGGTGGCGGGCGCGAACCAGGTGCGCGACGCCAACGACAGCGATAATGGCCGCACCCATAACCGCAACTGGGACAGCTATGCCGGCGTGCAGGTGCAGATTCCCATCGGCGATATCAGCACGCGCCAGGCCGAAGTCAGGGCCCGGGTGGATGTCGAGGACCAGGAAATCCGCATCACCGACGCCCGCCAGGAACTTGAGCGCAGCGTCAACGATGTGGTGCGCGACCTTGGCACCCGCTGGCGCCAGTACGAGATCGCCCAGCGCGCCGTGGACCTGTCGCGGCGCAAGATCGAGATTGAACGGGAAAAACTCAGCGCCGGGCGCTCCACCAACTTCCAGGTGTTGAGTTTCGAAACTGACCTGCGCAACGCCGAAAACGCGCGGCTCAACGCGCTGATCGCTTATTTGAACGCTCAGACCCAGCTTGACTTGACGCTGGGCATGACCCTGGAAAGTTGGGAAATAGCCCTCAATGACTACTAATCGCAAACGCCTGCTGGGCGCGGTATTGATTCTGCTGGTGGCAGGCCTCGGGCTGGCCCTGCGCCCCTCGGCCGAAAGTCCGACCGCCACCGGTGACCAGTGGCTGGCGGTGAAACCCGACGCGCTGGTGCATCAGATCGGCCTGGTGGGCAAGATCGAGCCCGACACCACCGTCACCCTCACCGCACCGTTCGACGGCAATGTACTGGTCAATCTGGTCGAGCAAGGCCAGCGCGTCGAGGCCGGCCAGGTGCTGTTGCGCATGGACCCGGCCACCCTCGAAGTGCAACTGCGCGACGCCCTCTCGGCCCAGCTCAAGGCGCGGCGCACCGTGCAGGAAATGCAGGACTGGGACAGCAGCGCCGCCGTCAGCCGCGCCCGGCGCAGCCTGCGCACCGCAGAAATGAACGCCGGCAACACCCGGCGCAAGCTCACCGAAAGCGAAAACCTGTTCAAGCGCGGCATCATTCCGCGCAACGAACTCGACGACCTCAAGCAACAGACCCAGCAGCAGCAACTGGACCTGGCAGCGGCGCGCAGTGAACTGCAACAGGCGCTGGAACAGGGCAAGGGCGAATACCGACAGATCGCCGATATGGAGTTGACCAACGCCACGGTCAAATACGACGCCCTGCACAAGCTGCTCGAGGGCAAGGAGGTCAAGGCGCCCTTCTCCGGCATCGTCGTGCCCGCACCCGGCAACAGCACGGCCTCCCCAAGCGGCGCCAGCAACAACGCACCGGTACAAGCCGGCAGCAAGGTCAGCCAAGGCCAGGTGTTGTTTGGCCTGGCCAATATCGAACGCTTGAAAATCGTCGCCAGGGTCTCCGAACTGGACATCAATCAACTGCACCAGGGCCAGGCGGTGGAGGTGATGGGGGATGGTTTTGACGGTGAGCGGCTGACCGGTTCGGTGAGCGTGGTCAGCGGCCTGGCAATCGCCAATGACAGCCAGGGCAGCGCGCAGTTTCCGGTAACGTTGTCGATCCCCAGCCTCACGCCGCAGCAATTGCAGCAAGTGCGCCTGGGAATGAGCGCGCGGTTGACCATTGTGACGTACAACAATGCGCAGGCGATTGTGGTGCCGAGCGAGGCGATCGGGCCCGATATGACGGTTGAATTTCGGGAGTCGATGGACAAGCCTGTGGAACGGGTGAAGGTGACAACCGGGCAATCGACGCCCCAGGGCGTTGAAGTGTTTGGCCTCAAGCCCGGACTGGTGAAAATCTCAAAATAAATGCAGATCCAAATGTGGGAGGGGCTTGCCCTGATGCCAGTCTGTAGGAGCGAGCTTGCTCGCGAAAAACATCAACGATAACGCGTGCTTCCTGAATGAACGCGGTGCCTGTGAGTTTTTCGCGAGCAAGGGCTAGGCGCCCCCCTCGCTCCTACACTGGCAGAGCCTGCCCCCTCCCACATTTAAATGTGTGTGAGCCTGGCGGCCAGCGCCTTGGCCTGGATCGCCACATCCGTCACCGCCGTACTCTCCCACCACATCCCGCGCAGCGGCGGGCCCATGGCGAACAGCCGCCCGCTCACCTGGCCCTGGGCATCCAGCACCGCGCCTGAAGTGTCCGCCGCAATCCCCAGCGCCAACGGCCCAGGCTGGACCAACCCGCGCTTGAGCAATTGTTGCGGCAACGGCCGGGCCACGCGGCGCCAGTCGTATTCGATGCCGCTGGAGTTGATCAGCGCCGCGCCGGACACTTGTGTGAGTCTCTGCTCGCCGCGATAACGCACGCCAATGGTTACGCCGCTGGCCGAAGGTTCCAGCCCCTTGAACGACGCGGCGTGAATCCGCAACCGCCCCTGCGCGTGCAACCGCTCCACCAACTGCGCACTCAACGGCGGCGAACGGTGGTGATGGCTTTCCCACCACGGCCGCACATGGCGCACGAACTGACGCTTCTCGCGTTCGCTCGCCTGGCTCCACAACCGGGCGATATGCACCCGAACCGTGTCCAGCGGTGCCTGCCAATCCACGCCCTGATCGAGCGCCCTGCGGCATTGGCGCCGCACTTCACGCAACAGTTGCCGAGGGCTGCGCAGCGTGTGATCGGCACCCAGAAAATCGTCCCAGCCCGGCGGCTGGCGGCGCACATGGGGCAACAGGCCATGGCGCGAGAACACCTCGATCGGCCCGCGATGCCCTGCTTGTTCCAGGGAGACCACGGCATCCACCATGGTCAGCCCGGAGCCGATGATCAGCACGCTTGATTGCGGGTCGAGCCGGGTCATGGCCTGTACATCCCAGGGGTCCAGCGCCGCCGCGTTCACGCCGCTGGATTCGGTCTGCGGCGTACGCGCCGCCGGGAACATGCCGGTGGCCAATACGGCAAAGGCGCCCCGCAGGCGTTCGCCGTTATCCAGGGTCAACAGGACGCCCGCCGCGTCGATGTGCACGTCGGCCGCCTCTGCACGGATATGTTCGACGGTGGATGCGGACAGCGCTCTGGCCTGCGCCAGGCGCTGCTGCGCGTACAGGCCAAAAATGCCCCGTGGCGGGAACAGTTCGCTGATGGGCACCGGCTGTTGCGCCGACTCCGGCCACCCTCCGGCGCCGATGTAGTCGGTGAGCCATTGGGTCAGGTCATCGGCATTGTCCGGGTCGACACTCATGCGCGCCGCATTGCCGTTCAGGGTGTGACCCAGTTCGATCGCACTGTAGGCCTCGCCGCGCCCCAGTTGCGCACGCGGCTCGATCACCAGCAGGCGCCGCTTGCCCGGCAGGCGCAGCAGTTGCACCGCCAGCATCGTGCCGCTCAGGCCGCCGCCGATGATCAATACATCAGCGTTGCGGATCGATTCACTCATGCACCTTCGCCCTTACTGTTTGCCCAGATAAATGTCATGCAAGTCACCCCGTCCCAGCAGCTCGGCGGCGCTGCCACTCAACACCACTCGCCCAGTATCCAGCACGTAGCCCCGGGACGCATAGGTGAGCGCGACATTGATATTCTGTTCGGCGATCAAAAAGCTCACCTGTTGCTCGCGGTTGAGCTGCGCGATGATCGCGAAAATCTCCTGCACGATCATCGGCGCCAACCCCATCGATGGCTCGTCGAGCAGCACCAGGGCCGGACGGGTCATCAACGCCCGGCCAATGGCGACCATTTGCTGCTCGCCACCGGAGGTCAGGCCGGCGCGGGTGTGGCGCTTGGTCTTGAGCCTGGGGAACCAAGTGTAGATGCGCTCCAGATCCTGCGCCAGTTCCCTGCGGCTCAGGCGCCGTACAAAGCCGCCGCTGCGCAGGTTGTCTTCCACCGTGAGCTGGCCGAACACATGCCGGCCTTCGAGCACATGCACCATGCCCTGGCGCACCCGTTGGCTGGGCTCTACGCCCGCCAGGTTCAGGCCTGCGTAGTCGATCCGGCCACGGCTGACTTCGGCGCGCTCGGCCCGCACCAGCCCGGAAATGGCCTTGAGGGTGGTGCTTTTGCCCGCGCCATTGGCGCCGAGCAACGCAACGATTGCGCCCTTGGGCACACTCAGCGACACCCCGGCCACCGCCAGGATCGCCCCGTCATAGATCACTTCGATGTCGTCGACCGTCAGCAGCGCCGGGTGCCCGGGCTCAGTGGCAGGCTGATTCATGGTTTATTCATCCCCGCTGCAGGTGCGCGGCGTCAGGTGCTTTTCCTTGGCGAACGCGGCGGATTTTTCATCGATCAGCGGACGCAACAACGCCCGGTCGGCGGCGATCCAGTCGCTGATCAGTGTCCAGTTGGCACCGTCCCACTGCTGCACTCGCGCCGAACCGCCGCCTTCATGGTCGCGGCACGACAGCTTGAGGTTTTGCATCAGGCCCAGGTAGCCCATGTCCTTGAGGCGCGCATCATCAATGTTCAGGTGTTCGAGGCCCCAGCGCCCTTCTTCGCCATTGAGCGGGCGCTTGCCGAATTTGGCCTGGGCCGTGCGAATCGCCTCCACGGCCACGGCGGCGTTCACCAGGCCCGAGTTGTAGTAGACGCTGCCGAAGTTCTTCAGGTCCTTGAGGTCGCTGTGGCCCTTGTCGAGGACCGACTGCTTGAGACGCTTGTGGATCTCGAAGTCGCTGCCTGCCGGGTACGGCGTGAGCGCCAGATAGCCTTTGGCGGCAGCACCGGCCGGCAGCACGTCTTCGCTGGAACTGGCCCAGATATCGCCGATGATATGGTCCACCGGGAAGCCGAAGCGCGCCGCCGTCTTCACCGCCACCGGGGTGGACACGCCCCAGGTGCGCAGGAATACCCAGTCCGGATTGGCCTGGCGTACCTGGCGCCACTGCGCCGACTGCTCGTTGCCGGGGTCGGCCACCGGAATCTGGATATTCTCGAAGCCGTACTTGTCGGCGAGCAACTTCAACGGGCCGAGGGTTTCGCGACCGTAGGCCGAGTCGTGATAGACCGTGGCGATCTTCTTGCCCTTGAGTTTGTCGAAGCCGCCTTCGCGCTCGGCAATGTAGTTCACCAGGGTCGAGGCCTCGCTGTAGAAAGTCAGCATCACCGGGAAGTTGTAGGGAAACACCGTGCCGTCGGTGGCTTCGGTGCGACCGTAACCGAGGGTGATCAGCGGAATCTTGTCCACTTCCGCCCGTTCACTCAGTGCGTAGGCGGCCGGCGCGCCGTTGGGCTGGTAGACCGCGACCGGCGCGCCATCCAGGCCATTTTTGAAGCGCTCGTAGCATTCGATGCCCTTCTCCGCGGTCCACTCGGTCTCGCACTCCTGCCACACCAGCTTCACGCCATTGATGCCGCCCTCGACTTCATTGATATAGCGCAGGTAGTCGATCATCCCGGCCCACACCTGCACGCCGCTGGAGGCATAGGCGCCGACCCGGTAGGTCGCCAGGGGAATGAATTGCTGGTCGGGCGAGGCCACGACCTGGGGCACAACACCGGCCAGGGCCACCAGCGCGAACGCGGTGCCGAGCAGGGAACGTTTCAAGGATGCAGGCATGGAAGTTCTCTTGAGCAAAGGTTAGAAACGCAGCGGCCACTGCCGCAGACGGTCACGCAGGGTGTGCAACAGGCGAATCAAGCCCTCGGGTTCCTTGATCAGGAACACGATGATCAACACGCCAAAAATGATTTTCTGCAGGTTCTGCAACTGCCCCGCATCGACCGAGCCGCCGAACAGCGCCTGCCCGGCGTGGCTGAGCAGGATCGGCAGCAGGCTGATGAAGGCCGCGCCCACGAAGTTGCCGGCAATGCTGCCCATGCCACCGATAATGATGATGAACAGGATCTGGAACGAGCGGTTGATATCGAAGCTGCTGGCGCTGGCCGTGCCCAGGTAGGCGAACGCCCACAACGCACCGGCAATGCCTAAGTAGAACGAGCTGACCGCGAACGCCAGGCGCTTGTAGCGCACCACCGGGATGCCGACCACGGCGGCGGCGGTGTCCATGTCGCGGATCGCCATCCAGTTGCGCCCGACCTGGCTGCGCACCAGGTTGACGGCGGTCCAGGTCAGCAGCAGTACCGTGACCAGGGTCAGCCAGTAGCGGCCCAGCGGCGTGTTGAGGTCGTGACCCAACAGCGTCAGCTGCGGTGCGGAGATGGTCCCGGACGAGCCATAGTTATAGAACCAGGGGAACTTGACGAACAGCCACTCGAGAAAGAACTGCGCCGCCAGCGTCGTGACCATCAGGTAGAAGCCCTTGATCCGCGAGCTGGGCAGGCCGAACAACAGGCCCACCAAGGCGCTGATAATCCCGCCGCCCAGCAGCGCCACCGGCAAGCCCAGCTCGGGCAGGCGCAGCAAAAACCCGTAGGTGGCGAACGCGCCCACCGCCATGAAGCCGGCCGCGCCCACCGACGTTTGCCCGGTGTAGCCGGTCAGCAGGTTCAAGCCCAGCCCGGCCAGGGACAGCACCAGAAAGGGGATCAGGATCGCATTGAGCCAATAGTCGTTGCTCCACAGCGGCACCACGACAAAGGCCAGGGCCAGCAGACCGAGCAGGCCCCAGGGAACTCGGCGCTGTACCAGCAAGAGTGGCGCGGTTTGAACAATGGGAATCGACATGGTTTCAGACTCGCTCGATGGCACGCTCGCCGAACAGGCCGGCGGGACGGATATACAGGAAGGCCAGCGCCAATACATAGGCGAACCACGGCGTGATACCGCCGCCGATCAACGGGCCGATGTACACCTCGGCGAGGTTCTCGGCCGCGCCGACGATCAGCCCGCCGACAATCGCCCCGCCTATCGAGGTGAAGCCGCCGATAATCAACACCGGCAAGGCCTTGAGCACCACCAGCGACAACGAGAACTGCACCCCCTGGCGCGCGCCCCACAACAGCCCGGCGACCAGCCCGACGATGCCGGCCGCCGCCCAGACGATCTGCCAGATGCGATTGAGGTTGATGCCGATGGACAGCGCCGCCGTGGTGTCATCCGCCACCGCGCGCAGCGATACACCGATGCGCGTCTTGTTGAACAGCAGCGCGAGGATGCTCACCAGCACCACGGCAGCCGCCGCAGCGATCAGGTCGAACTGGCTGAGCATCAGCGGGCCGACAAACAGCGGCACGTCGTCGATGCCCAGGTCCAGCGCACGGACCTGCGAGCCCATCAGGCCCTGGGCCAGGCCTTCGATGATGAACGACAGGCCCAGCGTGGCCATGAACAGGGTGATCTGCGAGCGGTTCACCAACGGGCGCAGCACCAGCCGCTCGATGAGCAAGGCGCCGACGCTCATCACCACCACCGTCAGCAGCAGCGCCAGGGCAAACGGCACGCCCTGGTCGTGCAGGCTGACGAAAGTCAGCGCGGCAAACAGCAGCATCGCGCCCTGGGCGAAATTGAACACGCCGCTGGCCTTGTAGATCAGCACGAAGCCGATGGCGACCAGCGAGTACAGGGTGCCGGCAAGCAAACCGCCAAGCAGGGTTTCGAAGAAAGAGATCATCAATGCACCGCTCCCAGATAGGCCGCGATCACGTCGGGGTTGGCCTGCACCTGGGCCGGCGTGCCGTCGCCGACTTTGCGCCCGTAGTCGAGCACCACCACATGGTCGGACAGGCCCATGACCACGCCCATGTCGTGTTCGATCAACACCACGGTGGTACCCAGGTCGCGATTCACGTCGGCGACGAAGCGCGCCATGTCCTGTTTCTCATCGGCGTTCATGCCGGCCATGGGTTCGTCGAGCAGCAACAGGCTGGGCCCGGCGATCAGCGCACGGCCCAACTCCACGCGCTTTTGCAGGCCATAGGACAGGTTGCCCACCAGCACATCGCGATGGGCTTGCAGCTCAAGAAATTCGAGGATGCCCTGCCCGCGCAGGCGAAACGCCTCGGCTTCACGCCGCGCGCGGGGCAGGCCGAGGGCCTGTTCGATCAGGTGGGTGCGCATATGCCGCGACAGGCCGGTGAGGACGTTGTCGAGCACGCTCATTTTCTTGAACAGCGCATTGTTCTGGAACGTACGGCCGATGCCTCTGCGGGCGGCGCCCAGCGGGTCGATCCGCTGCAAGTGTTGGGCCTCGAACACAATCTCACCGGCATCGAAACGGTAGACACCGTTGAGCACATTGAGCAACGAGCTCTTGCCCGCGCCGTTGGGGCCGATCAGCGCGCAGATCTCGCCGCGCCGCACCTCGAACGACAGCGCATTGATCGCTTTGACGCCCTTGAACGACAGCGAAATATCGCGCACCTGCAAAATGGCCTGGCTCATGCAATGTCCCGTTTTAATTCGGCCAGCCAGGTTGGCTCAGCGGTGGTTTTAAGCGGCTGCCAGATATAGCCCAGGCGCTGAAACCCGAGCAGCTTGCGCACACGGTTTTTCAGCAACCGGCGCAGACCGCCCTGTGGATGGGCGATGGCCCATTCACACAGGCGTCGGCGCCAGGTGCCGTGGGCGGCGAGGCGGCTTTCGATCTCGTCGGCCAGGTACTGCAAACGCTCGGGTGACAGCAGCAGACCGGTGGGGGCGACTTCGCTGCGATCGCGTCGCGCCGAGGCCAGGGTTTCCGGAAACGCCAGGCCGTGGCCGCTGTTGAGCCATTGCTCCAGCACCACGGCGAGACCGCCTTGCCACTGGGTGCCCTCCTCGCTCCACAGCACGGTTTCAGCGCCGGGCTGCCACCAGCGTTGCAGGCGTTGCGCCGGGTCGGACGGGCCGAGCAGTTGAGCGAAGTCCACGCGCTGGGTGAATGCCCAATCGGCTTGCCGACCCTGGACGCAGGCGTGGCTGGGGTGGAGGCGCCAGAGCTGTTGCTCCAGGGCTGGCGGCTCCAGATTATCGGCCAGCGTCAGCACCTGCCCGCCCACGGATTGGGCGGCCAGCGCCAGCAACAGCAGGTTCGGCTCAAATGCGCCGCTGAGCGCCAACCGCGACTGTTCGCTGAAGCCTTGCTGGCGCAAGCCATCAGTCGCGCGTTCGACGTCACGCAACACATCGATCCAGCGCCAGGCATGCCATTGGCCCTGGCGTTTGTGGCGCAGGGCGACCTGCAAGGGTGTGAGCTGCGCCCAGTGGTGCAGGCGTTCCAGGGCGGCTTTGGGTTCGAGCACGCTCATAGGGATGACTCCTATTGGATGTTTGAGCGTGCGGTGGTCCGCTGGCTGAAATGTTCAAAACGACACAGGGCAAATGTGGGAGGGGCTTGCCCCCGATGGCGGTATGTCAGTTAAACCACTGTTGACTGACCCACCGCTATCGGGGGCAAGCCCCCTGCCACAGGGGTTTTGTGTGAACCGGACAGGTCGCGGTAGCCGGCGCCGGGGTGATTGGCGCCCAACCTCGGGCCCTCGCCAAACAGCTTCTCGCGCAACGTGCCCTGGGCGTATTCGGTCTTGTACACGCCACGCTTCTGCAGCTCCGGCACCAGCCACTCCACGGCGTCGACAAAGGTCTCGTGGGTCAGCGCATACGCCAGGTTGAAGCCGTCCACATCGGTCTCTTCGACCCATTCCTGCAGCAGGTCCGCCACCGTCTGCGGGCCGCCGACAAACAGCGGGCCGAAGCCGCCGATGCCAACCCAGTTAGCCAGTTCATTCGGCGTCCAGACCTTGTCGGGATCGGCCGTGGAAAAGGCTTCCACCGCCGACTGGATGGCGTTGGTGTGCACATGCTTGAGCGGCTCTTCGGGTTTGAACTGGCTGAAATCGATACCGGTCCAGCCGGAGATCAGCGCCATCGCGCCTTCGTAGCTGACATAGGACTTATAGTCATCGAACTTGGCCTTGGCCTGCGCGTCGGTCTCGCCGACGATCACCGTCTGCAGGTTGAAGATCAGGATTTTGCGCGGATCGCGCCCCGCCTCGGCCGCACGCCGGCGAATATCGGCGACGGTCTTTTTCAGCAGCACCTTGGACGGCGCCGCCACGAACACGCACTCGGCCTGTTCGGCGGCGAATTGCTTGCCACGGCTGGAGGCGCCGGCCTGGTACAGCACCGGCGTGCGCTGCGGCGAGGGTTCGCACAGGTGGATGCCGGGCACCTGGAAGTGTTTGCCCACATGACGAATCTCGTGAATCTTGCGCGGGTCGCTGAACACCCGGCGCTCGCGGTCGCGCACTACCGCGCCGTCTTCCCAGCTGCCTTCCCAGAGTTTGTAGCAAACCTGCAGGTATTCCTCGGCATAGTCATAGCGTGCATCGTGTTCGGTCTGGGCTTTTTGCCCAAGGTTCCTGGCGCCGCTTTCCAGATAGGAGGTGACAATGTTCCAACCGACCCGGCCCTTGGTCAGGTGGTCGAGGGTGGAGAGCCTGCGCGCGAACGGGTACGGATGCTCGAAGGACAGCGACGCCGTCAGGCCGAACCCCAGGTGCTCGGTGACCAGGGCCATCGGTGCGATCAGCGACAGCGGATCATTGACCGGCACTTGCGTCGCCTGGCGGATCGCCGCGTCGCCATTGCCGTTGTAGACGTCGTAGATACCCAGCACATCGGCGATGAACAGCCCGTCGAACTTGCCGCGCTCGAGGATCTTCGCCAGGTCCGTCCAGTATTCCAGGTCCTTGTACTGCCAGGAACGGTCCCGGGGGTGCGCCCACAAACCGGGCGACTGGTGGCCGACACAGTTCATGTCGAAGGCATTCAGGCGAATTTCGCGAGACATCAAAGCACTCCGTTGAGGTGGTAGTTGCCGACGATCCGGTATTTCACGCGCAGCGGGTCATCGAGCGGCGACGGCAGCGCGGTGCGGTGGCCGGTCAATTCGAACTGCGCATTGCTGGCGGCGATAAGAGCTTCGGCGGCCGCGATCTGTGCCTCGGTGACAGCCACCGGGCTCGGGTCGGTTTCGGCGCGCTCGAACAGGGCCGCAGCCACGTCGACACGAATCTGCAAATCGCCGAAGCGGCTGATCACGTAAGGGTCGTCGCTGCGCTCGACAAAGCGGCGGGTGGTTTCCAGCAGTTGGCGTGCGTGGTTCAGTGCAGTCATGGGTGAGGGTCCTCAGTTCCAGGCATGGCGTGCGGGCTTCACGCCGTTGAGCACGAAGTTGCCGATCAGGTGGTATTTCCAGCGCGCCGGGTCGTGCAAGGTGTGGGTGCGCGCGTTACGCCAGAAACGGTCGAGGTTGTGCTTGCCGGTGACCGAGCGAGTGCCGGCCAGCTCGAAGAGTTTGCTGCTGGCGAGCAAGGCCGTTTCGGCGGACAGCACCTTGGCCTGGGCGACGATCAGCGAGGCGTTGGCGACGGTGTCTTCAGTCGGTTCGGCGAGGGCCAGGTCGACCGCCCTGCCCGCCTTGGCGAGAATCGCTTCGGTGCCGTGCACGCGCCACGCCAGATCGCCGATGGCGGCAATGGTGAATGGGTCTTGCCAGCCGTGATCCTGCTGGCTGTCGATCCAGGGCCGTGCCTGGCGGGCGTGAATCTTCGCCTGCTCCAGCGCGCCCAGCGCAATGCCGGTATCGACTGCGGCCTGGATAATCTGCGAGATCGGGCCGTCGGCGGTGGGTTGATCAAACGCCAGGTGTGCGGGGATGACTGCACTCAAGGGCACGCTCACACCGTCGAGGGTTACGCCACCACTGGCGGTGGTGCGTTGGCCGAAGCCGTCCCAGCTGTCAATCACCGTGAGGCCGGGCGCATCGCGTTCGATAAAGGCAATCAGCGCCTGCCCGTGCTCGTTGTTGCCGACGGTCGGCACGATGTGCGCAAACAACGCGCCGGTGCAGTAGAACTTCTCGCCGTCAACGCGGGCGAAGTCGCCGTCGATGCGAATCTGCGTGTCGAACGTGCCGGCGTTTTTGCTCTTGGCTTCGGAAAAGGCATTGCCGAAGCGATAGCCCGCCAGCACCTTGCCGAAGTAGTGGCGCTTCTGCTCCTCGGTGCCGGTTTGCAGGAGGATATCCACCACGCCGAGATGGTTCTGCGGAATCTGCCCCAGTGACGGGTCGGCGGCGGAGATCAGCTTGATCACCTCGGCCACAGTCACATACGAAACCTCGGCGCCGCCATAGGCTTTGGGAATGGTGATGCCCCACAGGCCGCTGGCAGAGAACTCGTCGAGTTCCGCCACCGGCAGGCGCCGCTCACGGTCGCGCTCGCTGGCCTCCAGGGCAAACCGCGCCGCCAGCCGCGTAGCGACCTCGATGGCTTCCGCGTCCGAGCGGATGATATGGGCTGAATGTTGAGGGTGGGCTGACATGGGCCGACTCCAGGCTCCGAATGAATAACGGAGCCTTTGCAGGAGTCGTGCCGTTTATAAATCACCCTGAAAATCAACAGGCTGTAGAAACAAGCGCTGTTTTTCGCGATCTCCGGGCAGCAAAATGTTCAATTGCTGTTGCGCTACCAACAGCTGAACCGGGCGGCGTTTTTATGGAAAGCCTGCAACACGCCGCGTCAGATGGTCTGGCTACCAGCGCCAAGGGGTCTGACCTCATACTTGCCCTCGACCACGCTATTGACCGCATGCTCCACCTCAGCCCTCGCCTGTGCTGCGCGCTCAGGGTTATTGGCTTCCCAGCGTTCAATATTTCGCCGCCCGAATTGATCGATAAAGGCGTTCTTCCTGTCGGCCATGATGGTGGTCATTTGTTGCGTGCCGACATTGTGTTCCGGGCTCTTGTCGCGGTACGGGAAGTCCTGACGGCCCGCCACCCAGTTTTCGGTAAAAAATTGCTGGAGTGCGGGCTCGGGCAATACCGATAATCTGTAGGCGACTTCAAGAGCAGGCCCGAGCGCCTTTTCGTGGCTCTGGATATTTTTGGCCTCATAAATATCGTTTTCGGTCTTGACCATATCCTTGATGGTGGAAAGAAGCGGCCTGCTGCGCGGGATGGTGCTGATGCCCGTCAGCGAGGGCGGGAAATCGCTGGAGAAGGTGGAATCCTTGCGCTCGAACAAGCTGGTCGATTGCAACGGATTTTCCGGGCGCGCGCCCTGGGTTGCACGTTCAAAGCTCTCCGCCTTGGAAAGCCCGCCAAATCCCAACGTCCCGCTCCCGCCAAAATCAACCGTCATGCCCCGGTATTGGTCTTTGGCCGTGTCGGGTTGAAAATAACCAAAATTGCAAAATGAAAAATTCAGGTAATCCCAGTTATTAATCAACCGCGAGGCAAAGTAGTGCCGCTGCTGTTCCTGCTTGAGTTCTGGCGGCAACAAGTCATTGAGTTTCTCCAGCACCGAAAACTTGATCAGGTTTTCAGCCTTTACTTTATCCAGCACGCCCGGCGCCTGCCGATGCTGGCCGTCAGGAAAAGCTTGATAAATATCTTCAAGACGACTGTCCGCGTTTTTATAGGATTGAACGAGCGCATGATAAGAATCGATGACTTTCTTGACGGCTGGCGCGCTGACGAGCGACTTTTCACCTTCGGCCTTGAGTAATTCAGGCATCACCTTGGTATCTAACAGGAATGTACCGAGGTCCTTGAAGCTCGGCTCGACCTTGGACGCAACACACGCAAATTTTGACAAGTCCGCATTCGCGGAAAAGTCCCCTCTGGTGGTTTTATTAAAGTCAAAAAAACCTTCACAACCATTGCACAGCATCATCTTGGGCGCGCCCAGCCCGGTCATCGAGAACAGATTCCCCATTACCACTTCTTCAGCGGCGACGTAATTGGTGTAGTAAGGGTTTTTTACGCGATATAGCTCATTATCATGTTCGATAAACTGAGCATCACGCGTGAATAAAATCCCATTACTGCTGCGCTCCACGGGCACTCCACCCGAGAGATTGACGGGTGCCTTCGGCATCGCCCCGCGAGCGCGCTCTGTATCGGTGTTGGTTGTTGATGTACTCGAAGGCGCGGTCATCGAGGTATAAGGAACCAATGACGGTGACGTGGAAGAAACTAACATAGCCATGACCTCTGCATGAAATAAACACATTCTAACGATCGCTTCACCCACTCAAGGTCGGCGAAGGGGATTCCAATATCAGCACAGCATTCAATTACTGACCCGACCCATGCTGTATTTACTTTTTCAAGGTTGCTTCCATGGATTGGAAACATAGGTAACAGGAATCCCTTCAAACTGTTTTTTATTCGAAGCCGAATTAAACGACACCCAAAGTCCCGAGCGCGTTCTAGGCATCATCTCCAACACCTTGCCCTTGATAGTGCCGCTGCCAAACGCCTTGTCCTCCAGCACGTCAATAATTTTATCCAGTGCGATACTGCCGGCGTCGGCCTCACCTGCCGGAAGCCGCTGATTCACGCGCACATGAATATGCAGGCCGGCGGTTGAGTCTCCGTAGATCGGGCTGTGCAAATATATTTGCACAGTGTCCTTGCCCGGCTGATAACCGTAAACCTGCTCGATGGAACGCATGCTCACTTCCTTAAAGGATTTAAGCAGGCCAAGGTGTTCTTTTTTCACGTCGATGGGATTCACCAAAAACGTGCGCTTTGTACGTCTTTCATATTCGCCTACACGTTCGCGCACATTCACACCCTCACCGGTATTCATGGGATTTTTGAAAATCTCTTGAAACGCCTGGCGATGTTCAAACAGATCAGGTGGTATCCAGTATCCCACCAGCGCAAAGCCGCCGGTATCACGAGTGCGGGCGCTCAAGTTCAAGGGCTCTGGAAAAATCTCGGGATATTTTTCTATGTATCGCGTATTGGGCATCAATACGATGCCGCCCTGCGAAGTGAACGGCGTTACTGGAAACTGCTCGGGGTGTTGCCGGAAAGCGAGGAACTTTTTGTCGTCAGCCTGCGTAAAAAAATTGTAGATGAAATCAGGCAGCACCTGATTGTGCGTATAGCGAGCGATGCGTGTTTCCAAGCCGGCCTCGGAGACGAGCCCTACTTGAGGCATGTTGTATTTATCGGCGGATTTTTTTGAGCACAATGGGGCTCGGGCCAGGGCGGTTCTATCAACGGGAGGGAGATTGACGCCTTTATCCTCGCGGTAGTTGCGATACCGTAAAGGTGTGGCGAACGTGGCCCGTTTCTTTTCTTCTGCGCCGACCACATGCTCAGCCTCCCAGCTACGCCAGTGTGGCGGGCACTCACTGTTGGACTTGACCGGACTGGCGTGCGTATTGATTAATGACGCATCATTATCTAACGGCGAAGGCGGTCTGGTCATACCAAGTGGGCTTACAGCCATGGGCATCTCCCCTTATTCCAGTGTTCTCCATTTGGAGAACTCGGGAAAAAAGTAATGCACCCAAGTTGGGACGTCGCGATGACTAATCCGAGAATCGCGACAGAACTTTCAGTGTTGCTTCAAATCACCACATTGCGAACAAACCGAACAGCCCCGACGCCATCATTGCAATAGACGTGGGTTTGATCGCTGGAAAACATAAAGAACTCACCCGCCGCTATGTGTTTGCTCGTGCCATCCAGCGTCAGGGTCAAACAGCCTTCGAACACAAAGACCTGCACGCTCCAGCCTTGCGGATCAGGTTCAGGACGATAGCGATCACCCGGCTCCAGGCGCATCTCCCACAGTTCGACTTCACGCCGCGCCGTGGCCTTGGCCAGCAACACGGCTTTGCTGCCGGGGATATCACCCGCCCAGGCCAGTTCGTTGATGCGACTGTGGTCGCCGGCGTCCGGCGCCTGGATCAAATCGCTGAACGCCACCTCCAGCGCTTCGGCCACACGGTCCAGGGTGGACAGGCTGACGTTCTTTTCGCCGGCCTCGATGGCCACCAGCATGCGCCGACTGACCCCGGATTTTTCCGCGAGCGCGGTCTGGCTCAGGTCGGCGGCATGGCGCAGGCGCCGAACGTTCTGGCTGACGTGTTGCAGGACCGAAGCCCGGTGTGGATTTTCTTTGTGCACTATATTGCTCAATGGGTAGGTGTGCGCAGTATACTGCCCAGCGTGCGGCGCATTGTGCGGTCCGTGCCTTTCCCTTGCAAGACCGAGCCGCCATGACTGCCCCGAACTCCCCTTCGCGTTTCAATCGCTTCAGCAAAGCCGAATGCATCCTGGTGGTCATCACCATGATCTGGGGCGGCACCTTCTTGCTGGTGCAGCATGCCATGAGCGTCAGCGGGCCGATGTTTTTCGTGGGCCTGCGCTTTGCGGCAGCGGCCATTGTGGTCGGCTTTTTCTCCCTGCGTACGCTACGCGACCTGACGCTGTTCGAGTTGAAGGCCGGGGTGTCCATCGGCGTGGCGATCATGTTCGGCTACGGCTTGCAAACCATTGGCCTGCAGACGATCCTGAGCAGCCAGTCGGCGTTCATCACCGCGCTCTATGTGCCCTTTGTGCCCTTGTTGCAGTGGCTGGTGCTGGGTCGTCGCCCGGGCTTGATGCCGAGCATTGGCATCATGCTGGCGTTTGCCGGGTTGATGCTGTTGACCGGCCCGACCGGTGCGTCGCTGAATTTCAGCCCCGGTGAAATCGCCACGTTGATCAGTGCCGTGGCGATTGCCGCCGAAATCATTCTGATCAGCGCTTTTGCCGGGCAAGTGGACGTGCGGCGGGTGACCGTGGTGCAACTGGCCACGGCGTCGCTGCTGTCATTCCTGATGGTGGTGCCGATGGGCGAGCCGCTGCCGGGCTTTTCCTGGCTGCTGTTGTTCAGCGCGGTGGGCCTGGGCCTGACCAGTGCGGTGATCCAGGTGGCGATGAACTGGGCGCAGCAGAGTGTATCGCCGACCCGCGCCACCTTGATCTATGCCGGCGAGCCGGTGTGGGCCGGCGTAGTCGGGCGGATTGCCGGCGAGCGCTTCCCGCCGATCGCGATGGCAGGCGCGGTGTTGATTGTGGTGGCGGTGATTGTGAGTGAGTTGAAGAGGAGTAGCTCGAAAACTGGCGATGTGCAGGACGCGGTCGAGCAGGAAAATCGGGGGTGATGTGTTGAGCTACAAGCTGCAAGCCACAAGCTGCAAGAGGCAGGCGTTCGGCTTGTAGCTTGCGGCTTGCAGCTTGCCACTTTCAACCGCTGTAGCCGCTTTACTCCTACCCTTGTAGGATCCTGCCACATCTTGCCGTTTGGTGATCGCGAAAGCGGCACGTATGATGCATCCCAAACTCCCGCAGATTAGAAGCCTATGTCCCTGATAGTTCTACTGCTTCTGCCATTCATTGGCAGCTGTCTGGCGGCCTTGCTGCCGCACAATGCACGTAATAGCGAATCCCTGCTGGCCGGCCTGGTGGCTCTGGTCGGCACCGTTCAAGTCGCCCTGCTCTACCCCCAGATCGCCCACGGTGGCGTCATCCGTGAAGAGTTCATGTGGCTGCCCAGCCTCGGCCTGAATTTCGTGCTGCGCCTGGATGGCTTCGCCTGGCTGTTCTCGATGCTGGTGCTGGGTATCGGTACGCTGGTGGCGCTGTATGCGCGTTACTACATGTCGCCGGACGATCCGGTGCCGCGGTTCTTCGCGTTTTTCCTGGCCTTCATGGGCGCCATGCTCGGGCTGGTGATTTCCGGCAACCTGATCCAGATCGTGTTTTTCTGGGAACTGACCAGCCTGTTTTCCTTCCTGTTGATCGGTTACTGGCACCACCGCGCCGATGCGCGACGGGGTGCGTACATGGCGCTGATGGTCACCGGCGCAGGGGGTTTGTGCCTGCTGGCCGGGGTGATGCTGCTGGGGCACATCGTCGGCAGCTATGACCTGGACCAGGTGCTGGTGGCGGGCGATCAGATTCGCGCGCATTCGCTGTACCCGGTCATGCTGGCCCTGGTGCTGATCGGCGCCCTGAGCAAAAGCGCACAGTTCCCCTTCCACTTCTGGCTGCCCCACGCCATGGCCGCGCCGACACCGGTTTCGGCCTACCTGCACTCGGCGACGATGGTGAAGGCCGGCGTGTTCCTGCTGGCCCGCCTGTGGCCGTCGCTGTCCGGCAGCGAAGAGTGGTTCTGGATCGTCGGCGGTGCCGGCGCGCTCACCCTCCTCCTCGGCGCCTACTGCGCCATGTTCCAGAACGATCTCAAGGGCCTGCTGGCCTACTCCACCATCAGTCACCTCGGGCTGATCACCCTGCTGCTGGGCCTCAACAGCCCGCTGGCCGCCGTCGCGGCAGTGTTCCATATCCTCAACCACGCCACCTTCAAGGCCTCGCTGTTCATGGCGGCGGGCATTATCGACCACGAAAGCGGCACGCGGGACATCCGCAAGCTCAGTGGGCTGGTGCGCCTGATCCCGTTCACCGCGACCCTGGCGATGGTGGCCAGCGCCTCGATGGCCGGCGTGCCGTTGCTCAATGGCTTCCTGTCCAAAGAGATGTTCTTCGCCGAAACCGTATTCATCTCGTCGACAAAATGGGTGGAAGTCATGCTGCCCGTGATCGCGACCATCGCCGGCACCTTCAGCGTGGCCTATGCATTGCGGTTCACCGTGGACGTGTTCTTCGGCCCACCGGCGACCGACCTGCCGCACACCCCCCACGAACCTCCACGCTGGATGCGCGCACCGGTTGAACTGCTGGTGTTCACCTGCCTGCTGGTGGGTATCTTCCCGGCGCAGATGGTCGGCTCGATCCTGGCCGCCGCCGCCTTGCCGGTGGTGGGCGGCGCGCTGCCTGAATACAGCCTGGCGATCTGGCACGGCTGGAACGCGCCGATGATCATGAGCCTGGTGGCGATGTCCGGCGGTGTGGTGCTGTACCTGATGCTGCGCAAGCAACTCAAGCGTGGCCGTTTCACCTATCCGCCGCTGATTGGCTACTTCAACGGCAAGCGCGGCTTCGAGCGTTGCCTGGTGGTGATGATGCGCGGGGTGCGCAAGATCGAAAAACGCATCAGCACCAAACGCCTGCAAACCCAATTGTTCCTGCTGGTGACCGTGGCGGTGATCGGCGCCCTGATCCCGATGCTCAACAGCGGCCTGACCTGGGGTGACCGGCCGAAGATCCCCGGCTCCGTCGTGTTCGTCACCCTGTGGGTGCTGGCGATTGCCTGCGCACTGGGCGCCGCCTGGCAGGCCAAGTATCACCGGCTGGCAGCCCTGACCATGGTCAGCGTGTGCGGCCTGATGACGTGCATTACCTTCGTGTGGTTCTCGGCGCCGGACCTGGCCCTGACGCAACTGGTGGTGGAAGTGGTCACCACCGTGTTGATCCTGCTCGGCCTGCGCTGGCTGCCACGGCGGATCGAAGAGGTGTCGCCACTGCCCAACACGCTGCGCAAGGCGCGGATTCGGCGGGTGCGCGACTTCCTGCTGTCCACCGTGGTGGGCGGCGGCATGGCGCTGTTGTCCTACGCGATGCTGACACGCCAGACCCCCAACGATATCTCCTCGTTCTACCTCAGTCGCGCCCTGCCCGAGGGTGGCGGCAGCAATGTGGTGAACGTGATGCTGGTGGACTTCCGCGGCTTCGATACCCTTGGCGAAATCACCGTGCTCGGCGCCGTGGCCCTGACCGTGTACGCCCTGCTGCGACGCTTCCGCCCGTCGAAAGAAAGCATGGAACTGCCGCCGCAACAGCGCCAGCTGGCGCCGGACGTGGCCACCGACCTGGTCAACCCGCGCCAGGCCAGCGACACCGCCCTGGGCTTCATGATGGTGCCGGCGGTGCTGGTGCGCCTGCTGTTGCCGATCGCGATGGTGGTGTCGTTCTACCTGTTCATGCGCGGCCATAACCAGCCGGGCGGCGGTTTTGTCGCCGGCTTGGTGATGTCGGTGGCGTTTATCCTGCAATACATGGTGGCCGGCACGCAGTGGGTCGAGGCGCAGATGAGCCTGCGGCCGATGCGCTGGATGGGCTTCGGCCTGTTGGCGGCAACGCTCACCGGGCTCGGCGCGTTGTTTGCCGGCTACCCGTTCCTCACCACCCATACCTGGCATTTGAGCTTGCCGGTGCTGGGCGATATCCATGTGGCCAGCGCGCTGTTCTTCGATGTCGGCGTCTACGCCATGGTCGTCGGCTCGACCCTGCTGATGCTCACCGCCCTCGGCCACCAGTCGGTGCGCGCGCATAAACCGAGCAACCAGCCCAAAGCCGTCGTCAACCCACAAGGAGCTGCCGCCTGATGGAAGAAGTCATTGCAATTGCCATTGGGGTCCTGGCGGCCTCCGGCGTCTGGTTGATCCTGCGCCCACGGACGTTCCAGGTGGTGATGGGCCTGTGCCTGTTGTCATACGGGGTCAACCTGTTCATTTTCAGCATGGGCAGCCTGTTTATCGGCAAGGAGCCGATCATCAAGGACGGCGTGCCGCAAGACCTGCTCAACTACACCGACCCCCTGCCCCAGGCGCTGGTGCTCACGGCCATCGTGATCAGCTTCGCCATGACCGCGCTGTTCCTGGTGGTGCTGCTGGCTTCACGGGGCCTGACCGGTACTGACCATGTGGACGGCCGGGAGCCCAAGGAATGAATTGGGTCAACCAACTGATCGTTGCGCCGATCCTGCTGCCGTTACTGACCGCGGCGCTGATGCTGATGCTCGGCGAAAAACGCCGCCCGCTCAAAGCCAGGATCAATCTGTTCTCCAGCATCATCGGCCTGGGCATCGCCGTATTGCTGCTGTACTGGACACAACAAGGCGGCCCGGGCTCGATCGGCGTGTACCTGCCGGGCAACTGGCAAGTGCCGTTCGGTATCGTGCTGGTGGTGGATCAGCTGTCGGCGCTGATGCTGGTGCTGACCGGGATCATCGGCGTCAGCGCGCTGTTGTTCGCCATGGCCCGCTGGGACCGTGCCGGCACCAGTTTCCATGCGCTGTTCCAGGTGCAGATGATGGGCCTGTACGGTGCCTTCCTCACCGCCGACCTATTCAATCTGTTCGTGTTCTTCGAGGTGTTGCTGGCGGCCTCCTACGGCCTGATGCTGCACGGTTCCGGCCGCGCCCGAGTATCGTCGGGGCTGCATTACATCGCGATCAACCTGCTGGCGTCGTCGCTGTTTTTGATTGGCGCGGCGATGATCTACGGGGTGACCGGCACGCTGAACTTCGCTGACCTGGCACTGAAAATCCCGCTGGTGCCGGAGGCCGATCGCGGCCTGCTGCACGCCGGCGCGGCGATCCTGGCCACCGCGTTCCTGGCCAAGGCCGGCATGTGGCCGCTGAACTTCTGGCTGGCGCCCGCTTACTCATCGGCCAGCGCGCCGGTGGCGGCGATGTTCGCGATCATGACCAAAGTCGGCGTGTACACCGTGCTGCGCCTGTGGACCTTGCTGTTTTCCGGCCAGGCCGGCGCTTCGGCGTTGTTTGGCGGTGACTGGCTGGTGTACGGCGGCATGGCGACCATCCTCTGCGCGGCGCTGGCGATGCTCGCGGCGCAACGCCTGGAACGCATGGCGAGCCTGAGCATCCTGGTATCGGCCGGCATCCTGCTGTCGGCCGTGGGGTTTGCCCAGCCCAGCCTGACGGCCGGGGCGCTGTTCTATCTGGTCAGCTCCACCCTGGCGTTGAGCGCGCTGTTTTTACTGGCGGAATTGATCGAACGCTCGCGCTCGGCCAATGACCTGCCGCTGGACGAGGAAATCGACGCCCTGCCCAAGGCCATGGAATCCCTGCATCCACGGCCCGGCGTCAACCTCGACGATGAACAGAAAGCCGTGATCGGCCAGGTGATCCCCTGGACCATGGCGTTCCTGGGCCTGAGCTTTATTGCCTGCGCGCTGCTGATCATCGGCATGCCGCCCCTGTCCGGGTTTATCGGCAAGCTGAGCCTGCTGCATGCGCTGGTCAATCCGCTGGGCCTGGGCAACGCGGTGGATGAACCCATCCGCCCGGCGGCCTGGGGCCTGGTGGCGCTGTTGATCCTGTCGGGGCTGGCCTCGCTGATTGCCTTCGCCCGGCTTGGCATCCAGCGTTTCTGGACCCCGGAAGAACGGCCCTCGCCCCTGCTGCGCCGCTATGAATGTGTGCCGATCTTCCTGCTGCTGGGCCTGAGCATCGCGCTGACCTTCAAGGCCGAGCCACTGATGCGCTACACGCTGGCCACCGCCAAGAGCCTGAACAACCCGGAAAGCTACGTGATGGCAGTGATGGCGACGCGCCCGGTGCCGAGCCCCGAAGCCCAGGCAGCCGCCCTGGAGGTGCAACCATGAAGCGCCTGTTTCCCGCACCGTGGTTGTCCCTGGCCCTGCTGGGTTTGTGGCTGGTGCTGAACCTGTCCATGAGCCCCGGCAACCTGTTGCTCGGTGCATTGCTGGGCGTGCTGGCGCCGCTGATGATGGCGCCACTGCGCCCGCAACCGATCAGCCTGCGCCGTCCCGGCGTGATCCTGCGCCTGTTTCTGCTGGTGGGGCGCGACGTGATTGTCTCCAACCTGCAAGTGGCCTGGGGCGTGTTGACCTGCGGCTCACGCCCGCCGCGCGCGCGCTTCATCAAGATCCCCATCGACCTGCGCAGCCCCAACGGCCTCGCGGCGCTGTCGATGATCACGACGGTAATCCCCGGCACGATCTGGTCGGAACTGGCGCTGGACCGCAGCGTCCTGCTGCTGCATGTGTTCGACCTGGACGATGAGGCGCAGTTTATCGAGCATTTCAAATCCGCCTACGAACGGCCCCTGATGGAGATCTTCGAATGAGCGCCCTGCTCTCCAATGCGATCCTGTTGAGCCTGTTCCTGTTCTCACTGGCGATGGTGCTGACGTTGATCCGCCTGTTCAAAGGTCCGTCTGCCCAGGACCGCGTACTGGCGCTGGATTATCTGTACATCCTGGCGATGCTGATGATGCTGGTGCTGGGCATCCGTTATGCCAGTGACACCTACTTTGAAGCGGCGCTGCTGATTGCGCTGTTCGGCTTTGTCGGCTCGTTCGCCCTGGCCAAATTCCTGTTGCGTGGGGAGGTGATTGAATGATGCCGTTATGGATGGAAGCCGTCGTCGGAGTGCTGCTGGTCCTGAGCAGCCTGTTTGCGCTGATAGGGGCGCTCGGGTTGTTGCGCATGAAGGATTTTTTCCAGCGCATGCACCCACCGGCGCTGGCCTCGACGCTGGGTTCGTGGTGTGTGGCGTTGGCATCGATCATCTACTTTTCGGTGCTCAAGTCCGGGCCGGTGCTGCACGGGTGGTTGATTCCGATTTTGCTGTCGATCACGGTGCCGGTCACAACGTTGCTGCTGGCGCGAACGGCGCTGTTTCGCAAGCGTATGGCGGGTGACGACGTACCGGCCGAAGTCAGCAGCCGCCGCTGATTCATCAAATGAACACAGTGCAAAATGTGGGAGCTGGCTTGCCTGCGATGAGGGCGTGTCAGCCACCGAAAATGTTGGCTGACGCACCGCTATCGCAGGCAAGCCAGCTCCCACTGTTGGATAGATGCCAGGCAATGGAACGGATTCGCAACGCCAATTCCGGCGATTCCCAGGACGCACGCAATGAGCAAAACCTACACCCCCGCCACCGCCGCAGCCGACGTGGAAACCACACTCGCCTGGCTCGGCGGGCGCTGGAAGCTGATCATCCTGTTTCACCTGTTCGGTGGCCAGGTGCAGCGCTATTCCGACCTTGAGCGGCTGATCCCGGAGATCTCGCAGAAGATGCTGGCCCAACAGCTGCGCCAGCTCGAAGCCGATGGCCTGGTGCACCGCACGGCTTACCCGGTGGTGCCACCCAAGGTCGAGTACCGTATGACAGAATGGGGCCAGAGCCTGTGCCCGGTGCTGGACGGGCTGCTCAAATGGCAGGCCGCCAAACCCGCGAGCTAGACCGTGGGCACCGTACCGCCATCGATCACATACTCGGTGCCGCTGATCGAAGCGGCGCGCAGCGATACCAGAAACGCGATCAAGTCGGCCACTTCCTCGGGCTTGGCCGGCCGCCCGAGGGGAATCCCGCCCAGCGCCTGCATGATGATCTGCTTGCCGCCTTCATAATCCGTACCCGCTTCATCCGCCAGCCGCTCCGCCAGGGCCACCGCTGCATCCGTCTCCACCCAGCCCGGCGAGACACGCACCACCCGCACGCCCTTGGGCGTCACTTCTTTGGACAGGCTCTTGCTGTACGTTGCCAATGCCGCCTTGGCAGCGGCGTAGGCCGTGGTCGATTCGGGCAACGGCAATTCCCGCTGGATCGAGGTGACGTGAATAATCACACCAGCGCCACGCTCGACCATCCCTGGCAGCAACGCCCGGTCCACCCGCACGGCCGCCATCAGATTCTGGTTCAGCGCATTCGCCCATTGCTCATCATCGAGCACCGCAAAACCACCGCCGGGCGCGCTGGAGCCGCCGAGCACATTGACGATGATATCCACGCCGCCGAACCGATCTTTCACCGCTTCGGTAGCGCTCGCACAACCGACGGAGGTGCCCAGGTCGGCGGCAATGAAATGCACGCCTTCGCGCGTCGAATCCGCTGCCGAACGCGCAACCGAAATCACTTGGGCGCCTTGCTCATGCAACACCGCAACCACGGCGGCGCCGATGCCTTTAGTACCGCCCGTGACCAGTGCCCGAAGGCCCTTCAGGCCGAGGTCAAAGCTCATACTCCGATCTCCAGTGCAGCAATCCTGTCGCCTTCCAGACTGAAGCAATACTGCAGGTCCAGCGGGCTTCCAGGAAAATTGCCGACCAGATGGCTGGTGACGACGGTTTTATCGCCCTGCTCTTCACAGGCAAACGGTTCGCTGGTGTAGGTGTACTTGTTGCCGGTGCCGGCTTTCCAGGCCTGGATAGCCAGCAACCCGACATAAGTGTGGCCTTCGTCCTTCACCACCGCATCGGCAGTGAAACACTCGCTGAAATCGCCTGCCCTGGCGGCGAAGTAACGGGCGATGGCTGGGGGAAGCGCGAGGGTCATGGCGGGTACTCCTGAATGTTCGATAGGCCTTCAGGATAGAAACCGCCGGGACTCGCCACAAGAACGCACGAAAAGGTAATGGGCTCACTTCAAAGTAAGCCATTGGATTTACGGGCCTACGCGAATATTGAAGTGCGTGCATCCCCAATAAATTTGAAACCGAAGACCCGGCAAGGTGAGCACGGTCAAAATGCGGGAGCGGGCTTGCTCGCGAATACGGTGAGTCAGCCACTGCTGCTCTGAATGAAAGACTGCATTCGCGAGCAAACCCTCCCCCACAGTTGGTTTTGCATCAGACGAAAAACCTGATGCGCGCCGCCCATTTTGATCGTTCCCACGCTCCGCGTGGTAATGCCGCCCGGGACGCTCCGCGCCCCGCCGAACAACTCAGATCAAGCGTGAGTCTCAGCAGGAAACTTCCGACAGCGTTTTAGGGTTGTCGCTCGGAAGATGGCTGCCTAATCTTCGGTGGTCGCTGCAAATTCAGCGACCGGGTTTCGCAGCCCGATTAGACTCTAGGTGACTCCAATACTCTGGGAGCTTCGCCATGATTAAAGACAATTCGAATCCGCCGCTGGTTTCATCTTCGCTTCACGCTTGTGCTGATCGTGCGATTAACCATCATTTGAATCCGTCTTCAACGCCTGGGCCACCTGATGACGGGCTAGGTCTTTTTACTGTACGTAAAGGACTGGATGCCGAGACACTACTGGTCAATGCTACGGAGGATCTTGCGTCGGTTCAGGCATTGGCTAGTCATTTAGCCTTTGAGATTGATGGCATACCACGCAGCGTGGCACTAGGGATTTGCCGAATGGTGGAAACTATCCAGCTTCTGGTGAATGAAGCACTGAATGAGCATTGCGCGGGAATTGAAAAATAGTAGGCGACGAATGCCGTCATTACCTTCGCTCGCACAACCCCAGCAAAACGCCCCGGCATAACGGGGCGTTTTTCTTCTCGCACAAACCCGAATAATCCTACATCCCGCTCGCACGATAAAAGGCGAAACATCCGATATTTCCTATTTACATTTTTCCGTATGTTTATGGCGAATACATCAGGATACCAACGTCCATGGCTAACCACGGTTACATGTCCATTAACGGAAAATCTCAAGGCCTGATTTCGGCTGGCTGCTCAACTCAAGACTCCATTGGCAACAAGTGTCAGGAAGGGCATCGAGACGAAATCATGGTGATGTCCTTCAACCACAATATGCTCAACACCGGCAATGTCAGAGCTTCCACTCATGGCCCGGTGATCATCACAAAAAGCATTGATAAATCCTCGCCCTTGCTGGCCGTGGCATTATCCAACAGAGAAGAACTGAACTGCGTCATCAACTTCTATCGAATTTCACAGTTTGGTCGGCACGAAAAATACTACACCGTCGATATAAGGGGCTGCATCATTGCCAGCCTGACCGTCGATGTTCCCCATTCCGTACTCCTGAATGATGTAGACGCACAAGAACATCTGGCGATTCGTTATCGGGAAATTATCTGGACACATCACATCGCGGGGACCAGCGGCTATGGCTCATGGGAAAGCGGGCGATAAACTCAAAGAACAAAAATCAAACGCCTACTTTCTATGACTTGGGGATAGTCAGCAAAGCCGCTGCAAAACTGACCAGTCATGCGTGCGCAATAAGTGCCCGACATCTACAGGATGGCGTTAATCGTTCGATATTCAATCGGGAAGTGGCCTATTACGCTCGCAGTATTGTTAATGATGTAGAGCAGGGAAAAAAGACAGTCGCAGAGGGGCTGATTGAGATAAAAAAAGAGCAGCGTAGCTTGCTGGATCAGTCAAAAGAAATCGCACAAAAAGGAGTTGGAGTTGTTGCGGGGGCACTTCAGATCGCCGCAGGCGCTGGAATTTGCTACGCCTCGGTGGGTACGCTCTGCCTCATCGCAGGGGTGCCATTGATGGCGCACGGTGCTAATAATTTATATGAAGGCGGACGTAACCTAGCAACAGGACAATCAGACACCGTCGGACCGGCTCGTGCCATGTATCAATCAGTCGCCTTCGCCGCCGGTCACGGAGAGCGAGAGGCAAACATGGCTTATGGCGCCGTAGATATTGGATTATCCGCCTACAGTATTGTGAGGCACGTGCTGAAGCCTGACGCTTGGCGCTTGTTCAGATACCTAGACGCGGACCGTGTGCGAGCTTATAAAATAATGAGCCCAAGTTCATTGGGAGCTGAAGCGGTTATAAATGGAATTACAATAAATCAGCTTTACGAAGAGCAAAAAAAATGATCGCCTGGATCTTCCCGACATTATCCATACTTGGCGTGGCCTGTGCATTCTCACTTAGAGTATTACTTTCCAGTGAAACCTTAGGATACACCAAGCTATTTCTTGGACTAATTCCAAACATGCTAGCTATGGCTCTGCATTACCAAATCGCGTACCTCAACAAGTTCCCGCTCCTAGGATATAGGCCAGACATAATCGATGAGCATATTTTTATTGGGTGGCTAGCGCTTATTTGCTTCTTTCTGCACGCTAGTGCATTTCCAGTCAAGCAGGACTTAAATTGGTGGTGGAAACGTTAAGGGGCATCTTTTTTTGCTCCTCAAAAAACGCCCCAAACCAGTCGGGGCGTTTTTCATTCAGCCTGTTGCTATCAACGGTCAGTCAGCCAGCCGCCAGGTCGTCCCGCCCTTCCCGTCTTCCAACACCACGCCCATGGCGGTCAGTTGGTCACGGATACGGTCGGATTCCGCCCAGTCTTTACCAGCCCGAGCAGCCAGACGCGCCTGGATCAAGGCATCCACTTGCGCCGCGTCCACGCGCCCTTCAGCGCCGGCTTGCAGGAAGTCATCCGCCTCCATCTGCAACACGCCCAGCACGCTGGCCAGCTCTTTCAAGCGTGCCGCCAAACCTGCCGCTGCGTCGATATCCGTCTCGCGCAGACGGTTGATCTCGCGCACCATCTCGAACAGCACCGCGCAAGCTTCGGGGGTGCCGAAGTCGTCGTTCATGACTTCAGTGAAGCGTGCCACGAAGGCTTCGCCGCCGGCCGGGGCCACTGCGGGCAAGCCTTTCAACGCATGGTAGAACCGCTCCAGGGCGCCCTTGGCGTCCTTGAGGTTGTCTTCCGAGTAGTTGATGGCGCTGCGGTAGTGGCTCGACACCAACAAATACCGCACCACTTCCGGATGATACTTTTCCAGCACGTCGCGAATGGTGAAGAAGTTGTTCAAGGACTTGGACATCTTCTCGCCATTGATGCGGATCATGCCGCAGTGCATCCAGGCGTTGGCGTAGGTCTTGCCGGTGGCGGCTTCGCTCTGGGCGATTTCGTTTTCGTGATGCGGAAACTCCAGGTCGCTGCCGCCGCCATGAATGTCGAAGGTCTCGCCCAGGCAGCAGGTGGACATTACCGAGCATTCGATGTGCCAGCCCGGACGCCCGGCGCCCCACGGCGACTCCCAGCTCGGCTCGCCGGGCTTGGTGGCTTTCCACAGCACGAAGTCGAGCGGGTCCTGCTTGGCTTCGTCGACTTCGATGCGTGCGCCGATGCGCAGGTCTTCGATCCGCTTGCGCGACAGCTTGCCGTAGCCCATGAACTTGGCGACGCGGTAGTACACGTCGCCATTGCCCGGGGCGTAGGCGTAGCCCTTGTCGATCAGGGTCTGGATCATCGCGTGCATGCCAGGGATGTGGTCCGTGGCGCGCGGTTCCATGTCCGGCTTGAGGATGTTGAGGCGCGCCTCGTCCTCGTGCATCGCGGCGATCATGCGCTCGGTCAGCGCGTCGAACGACTCGCCGTTTTCATTGGCGCGGTTGATGATCTTGTCGTCGATGTCGGTGATGTTGCGCACATAGGTCAAGTCATAGCCGCTGAAACGCAACCAGCGGGTCACCAGGTCGAAGGCAACCATGCTGCGGCCGTGGCCGATGTGGCAGTAGTCGTACACGGTCATGCCGCACACGTACATGCGCACCTTGTTGCCATCCAGCGGCTTGAAGACTTCTTTGGTCTTGCTGAGTGTGTTGTAGATCGTTAGCACGACAGTTCCTTAAACAGAATCACTGGCCCCACGAATCACGCAAGGTCACGGTACGGTTGAATACCGGCTGACCAGGTTTGGAGTCCTTGATATCCGCGCAGAAGTAACCTTCGCGCTCGAACTGGAACCGGTCTTCCGGCTGTGCGTCGCCCAAAGAGGGTTCGGCACGACAACCGGTGAGCACTTGCAGGGAGTCAGGGTTGATGTTGTCGAGGAAACTGGCGCTGTCTTCGGCCTTCTCGGGGTTCGGCGAACGGAACAGACGATCGTACAAACGCACTTCGCACTCGATGCTGGCAGCGGCCGGCACCCAGTGGACCACGCCCTTGACCTTGCGGCCTTCAGGGTTCTTGCCCAGGGTGTCGGGGTCGTACGAGCAGCGCAGTTCGACGATGTTACCGTCGGCGTCCTTGATCGCTTCATCGGCACGGATCACGTAGCTGCCGCGCAGGCGCACTTCGCCGTTCGGCTCCAGGCGCTTGTAGCCTTTTGGCGGCTCTTCCATGAAGTCATCGCGGTCGATGTAGATTTCACGGGCGAACGGCAGCTTGCGCACGCCGAGTTCTTCTTTTTGCGGATGACGCGGCAACTCAAGGTTGTCGACTTTGTCTTCCGGGTAATTGGTGATCACGACTTTCAACGGACGCAGCACGCACATGGCGCGTGGGGCGTTTGCATCGAGGTCCTGGCGGATGCTGAACTCGAGCATGCCGAAGTCGACCACGCCGTCGGAGCGGTTGGTGCCGACCATGTCGCAGAAGTTGCGGATCGACGCCGGGGTGTAGCCACGACGGCGGAAGCCCGACAGGGTCGACATGCGCGGGTCATCCCAGCCATGCACGTGCTTTTCATCCACCAGCTGCTTGAGCTTGCGCTTGCTGGTGATGGTGTAGTTCAGGTTCAGGCGGCTGAATTCGTACTGGCGCGGCTGGGCCGGCACCGGCAGGTTGCTCAGGAACCACTCGTACAGCGGACGATGGCTCTCGAACTCCAGGGTGCAGATGGAGTGGGTGATGCCTTCGATGGCGTCCGACTGACCGTGGGTGAAGTCGTAGTTGGGGTAGATGCACCACTTGTCACCGGTCTGGTGATGGTGGGCATGGCGGATGCGGTACATGATCGGGTCGCGCAGGTTCATGTTCGGCGAGGCCATGTCGATCTTGGCGCGCAGTACGCGGGCGCCGTCGGGGAATTCGCCGGCGCGCATACGGTTGAACCAGTCCAGGTTCTCTTCCACCGAACGGTCGCGGAACGGGCTGTTCTTGCCCGGCTCGGTCAGGGTGCCACGGTATTCCTTGGCCTGTTCCGGGCTCAGGTCGTCGACGTAGGCCTTGCCGGCCTTGATCAGCTCGACGGCCCAGTCGAACAACTGGTCGAAATACTTGGAGGCATAGCGCACTTCACCGGACCACTCGAAGCCCAGCCACTTGATGTCGCTTTCGATGGCGTCGATGTATTCCTGGTCTTCCTTGGCCGGGTTGGTGTCGTCGAAACGCAGGTGCGTGACGCCACCGAACTCCTGGGCCAGACCGAAGTTCACACAGATCGACTTGGCGTGACCGATGTGCAGGTAGCCGTTGGGCTCTGGCGGGAAACGGGTGACGATCTGCGTGTGCTTGCCCGAATCCAGGTCCGCCTGGATGATCGGGCGCAGGAAGTTGACCGGGACGGCAGGTCCGGCCTTGGCATTCGGGGTAGAGTCGACAGTGGGCTTGCTCATAGGATCCTTGAACAGACAGGTTCGTGGCCGGGTGGGGCCAGATAAAACAAAGGGCTCATAATAGCCGATGCAGTCAAGACACTGACAGGCCGGGACCAAAAACTGCTGTTTAATTACTGCTTTTATGGCCGGGGCGGTAAAAAACCACCTCGAAATTCCTGCGGGGCACGCTAAACTGCGCGCCTTGGCCGTCGTTTAAGCCAGACAGGTAAGGTGCCCCGGGCACTCAAACCCACGAATTCCCTGAAAAGAGTAGTGAACATGACTCAAGTCAAACTGACCACCAACCACGGTGACATCGTCATCGAGTTGAACGCCGAGAAAGCGCCGATCACCGTCGCCAACTTCATCGAGTACGTCAACGCCGGCCACTACGAAAACACCGTTTTCCACCGTGTCATCGGCAACTTCATGATCCAGGGCGGCGGTTTCGAGCCAGGCATGAAAGAGAAGAAAGACAAGCGCCCAAGCATCCAGAACGAAGCGGACAACGGCCTTTCCAACGACAAGTACACCGTCGCCATGGCCCGTACCATGGAGCCGCATTCGGCCTCCGCGCAGTTCTTCATCAACGTGGCCGACAACGCTTTCCTCAACCACAGCGGCAAGAACGTGCAGGGCTGGGGTTACGCCGTATTCGGTAAAGTCACCGAAGGCCAGGACGTCGTCGACAAGATCAAAGGCGTGTCCACCACGTCCAAAGCCGGTCACCAGGACGTTCCAGCCGAAGACGTCATCGTCGAGAAAGCCGAGATCGTTGGGTGATATTGCTGATTTCAGACTTGCATCTGGAAGAGGAGCGCCCGGACATTACCCGGGCGTTTCTGGATCTGCTCCACGGCCGCGCCCGTGGTGCCCAGGCGTTGTACATTCTGGGGGACTTCTTCGAAGCCTGGATTGGCGACGATGGGATGACCGCGTTCCAGCGCTCCATCTGTGACGCGCTGCGCGAACTGAGCGACAGCGGCACCGCGATTTTCATCATGCACGGCAACCGCGATTTCCTGATCGGCAAGGCGTTCTGCAAAGCCGCAGGCGCCAGCTTGCTCAAGGACCCGAGTGTCGTGCAGTTTTATGGCGAGCCCGTGCTGCTGATGCACGGCGACAGCCTCTGCACCCGCGACCTCGGCTATATGAAGCTGCGGCGCATCCTGCGTAACCCGGTTGTGCTGTTTATCCTGCGCCACCTGCCCCTGGGCACACGCCACAAGCTGGCGCGAAAGCTGCGCAGCGAAAGCCGTGCACAGACGCGCATGAAGGCCAACGACATTGTCGATGTCACCGCCGAAGAAGTACCGCGAGTGATGCAGCAATTCGGCGTGCGCACCCTGGTCCACGGCCACACGCACCGCCCCGCCATTCATAAGTTGCAGATTGGCGACCAGGCGGCCAAGCGGATTGTGCTGGGGGATTGGGACAAGCAAGGCTGGGCGTTGCAGGTGGATGAGCAAGGCTTTCAACTGGCGGCGTTTGACTTCGTCAATCCGCAGCTGGCCCTGCCAGGCGCTTGATACGCAATACCACTGATCCCATGTGAACAGAGATCAAACTGTGGGAGGGGGCTTGCCCCCGATGAGGGTGTGTCAGTTGATGCATCTGTGACTGACCCACCGCCATCGGGGGCAAGCCCCCTCCCACAGTTGATTGCGTTCCAATCCGTTCGGATCAGTGGCCGCTTGCTTCCGGCCCGGCTTTCGCGCCAAACGGCGGCTTGGCCAGCCATACCAGCAACAATCCGCAGTTGACCCTGCCTGGCGCTTGATACCTGACAACACACATCCAATGTGGGAGGGGGCTTGCCCCCGATGAGGGAGTGTCAGTTGATACATCTGTGACTGACCCACCGCTATCGGGGGCAAGCCCCCTCCCACAGTTGATTGCGTTCCAATCCGTTCGGATCAGTGGCCTTGCTTCCGGCCCGGCTTTCGCGCCAAACGGCGGCTTGGCCAGCCATACCAGCAACAATCCGCAGTTGGCCCTGCCTGGCGCTTGATACCTGACAACACACATCCAATGTGGGAGGGGGCTTGCCCCCGATGAGGGTGTGTCAGTTGATACATCTTTGACTGACCCACCGCTATCGGGGGCAAGCCCCCTCCCACAGTTGATTGCATGTCAGCCCTAGGCAGTCAGTGCCCCGAAGCCGCAGGCCCCGCCTTGGCGGTAAACGGCGGCTTGGCCAGCCACACCAGCAACATCAAGCCCGCGAAGATCCACCCCATCAAGGTGAAATAGTCCACGGTGGACATCATGTAGGCCTGGCTGGTGAGGATCTGGTCCAACTGCGCATACGCTTTCTGCCCCGCCCCGCCGAGGGCCTGTATCGCGTCGCGCGTGGTCGAGTCATAAGTGGTCATGTTCTCGCTCATGTACGCATGGTGCTGGTCGGCGCGGCGAATCCAGATCCAGGTGGTGAGCGAGGCCGCGAAGCTGCCGCCCAAGGTGCGCAAGAAGGTTGCCAGCCCCGCGCCGTCGGCAATCTGCTGCGGCGGCAGGTCGGACATCAGGATGCTCAAGGTCGGCATGAAGAACAGCGCCACGCCGATCCCCATGAACAGCTGCACCAGGGCGATGTGGGTGAAGTCCACCTCATTGGTGAAGCCTGCGCGCATGAAGCAGCTCAAGCCCATCGCCAGGAACGACAACCCCGCCAGCAGGCGCAAGTCGAATTTGTGCGCGTATTTGCCCACGAACGGTGACATCAGCACCGGCAGAATGCCGATCGGCGCCACCGCCAGGCCGGCCCAGGTGGCGGTGTAGCCCATCTGGGTTTGCAGCCACTGCGGCAGGATCAGGTTGATGCCAAAAAAGCCCGCGTACCCGCCGATCAACACAATGGTGCCGATGCGGAAGTTGCGGTAGGCGAACAGGCGCAGGTTCACCACCGGGTGCTTGTCGGTCATCTCCCAGATCACGAACACCGCCAGGGCAATCGCCGAGATCACTGCACCGATAATGATGAAATTGGATTCGAACCAGTCCAGGTCATTGCCCTTGTCGAGGATGATCTGCAAGGCGCCGACACCGACGATCAGGCTCAACAACCCTACATAGTCCATCGGCTGGTAGCTGGTGACCACCGGGCGTTTCTTCAACTGCGCACGCACCACCATCACCGCAAAGATGCCGATCGGCACGTTGATGAAGAAGATCCACGGCCAGCTGTAGCTGTCGGTGATCCAGCCGCCGAGGATCGGTCCCGCAATCGGCGCCACCACCGTGACCATCGCCAAGAGCGCCAGGGCCATGCCGCGCTTGGCCGGTGGGTAGACCGCGATCAGCAGCGTCTGGGTCATCGGGTACAACGGCCCCGCCACCAGCCCTTGCAGCACGCGAAAGCCGATCAACTCGGGCATCGAGGTGGAAATACCGCACAGGAACGAGGCCAGCACAAACAGCATGGTCGCCCACAGGAACAGCTTCACCTCGCCGAAGCGTCGGCTCAACCAACCGGTGAGCGGCAAGGCAATGGCGTTGCTCACCGCAAACGAGGTAATGACCCAGGTGCCCTGCTCCGAACTCACGCCCAGGTTGCCGGAAATGGTCGGCAACGCCACGTTGGCGATGGTGGTGTCGAGCACCTGCATGAAGGTCGCCAGCGACAGCCCGATAGTGGCCATCAGCAGGCTGGGTGGGGTGAACGAGGCGTTATTGCTCATCAGCGTTGCGCAGCCTTGGGAGCGGCGACGCTGTTGTCATGGATCAACTGGTTGATCATGGCATCGGCCTCGACCAGCTGGCGGTCATACACAGTGGTGGTGAACGAAGCCTTCTGCGGCGGCTGTTGCGCCAGGACCGGGCCGCTCTGGTCGTGCAGGTCCACATTGACCACGGTGCTCAAACCCACGCGCAACGGGTGCTTGGCCAGTTCTTCGGCATTGATATGGATGCGCACCGGTACGCGCTGCACGATCTTGATCCAGTTGCCGGTGGCGTTCTGCGCGGGCAACAGGGCGAACGCGCTGCCGGTGCCGGCGCCGAGGCTGTCGACAGTGCCGCTGTACTTCACGTCGCTGCCGTAGATGTCCGACTCGATGTCCACCGGCTGGCCGATGCGCATATCACGCAACTGGGTTTCCTTGAAGTTGGCATCGATCCACAGCTGGTCCAGCGGGATCACCGCCATCAACGCGGTACCCGGCTGGACGCGCTGGCCCAGCTGCACGGTGCGCTTGGCCACATAGCCGGTGACGGGTGCGATCAAGGTGCTGCGCGCGTTGGTCAGGTAAGCCTGGCGCAGTTGCGCGGCGGCGGCTTGCACATCCGGATGGGACGAAATCACCGTGTCATCCACCAGGGCATTGGTGGTTTTCAGTTGCTGTTCAAGGTTGGTCAAAGCGTTCTTCGCCGCGGTCAGGCTGTCACGGGCGTGGGACAGTTCTTCCTGGGAGATCGCGCCGCCCTGGGCCAGGGTCTTGCGGCGGTTGTAGTTGTCCTGGGCGGTCTGCACGTCGGCTTTCTGCGCGTTGACCTGGGCTTTCATGCCATCGACGTTGCTGTACAAGCCACGCACCTGGCGCACGGTGCGGGCCAGGTTGGCCTGGGCACTTTGCAGGCCGACGGCCGCGTCGTTGGGGTCGAAGTTGACCAGCACCTGGCCTTCGTGGACCAGGTCGCCATCGTCGGCGCCGATGCTGACCACGGTGCCGGTGACCAGCGGGGTGATTTCCACCACGTTGCCGTTCACATAGGCGTCGTCGGTGCTTTCGTTGAAGCGCCCGTAAAGCTCGTACCAGGCCCACACGCCGACGACGCCCAAGATGACGATCAGCGCCAGGCCGATCAACATGACTTTGCGTTTGCGCGGGTTGTTGTCCTTGGTTTGTTCAGTTGCGTTGTTGCTGTCGGCAGTGGCCATGACAAATACCTCAAATTATTCCGTGCGGGTGGCTGGGGTGGTCGCGGCGACGTTGTGGGCGTTGAATCCGCCACCCAGGGCCTGCATCAATTGAATCGACAGGTCGATCTGCGCAGCATTCAGGGTCGCCAACTGACGCTGGGCCTGCAGCAGTTGCTGCTCGATGCTGAGCACATCCAGGTAGTTACCGATGCCGGAGCTGTAGCGTTGCACCCCGGTGTCGTAGGACTGTTGGGCGATGTCGGCGGCATGTTGCTGCGCCTGGATCTGCCGCCCGGTGTCGCGCAATTGCGACAGGGTGGTGCCGATATCGCCCAGGGCTTGCACCAGGGTCTTGTTGTACTGGGCCACGGCCAGGTCGTAATCGGCGTCGCGGGCATCGAGGTCGGCGCGCAGGCGGCCGCCGTCGAAGATCGGCAGCGATACGGTGGGTGCAATGTTGAAGAAGCGACTGGCCGAACCAAACATTGCGTCCCCCAGCAACGACTCGGCGCCTGCGCTCGCGCTCAGGTTGAGGTTGGGGTAGAAGCGGGTCTTGCTGGCGGCGATGTCCTTGCTCGCGGCTTCCACGCGCCACCGCGCGGCGATCAGGTCCGGCCGCCGGCCAAGCAACTCGGCGGGCAACACGGAAGGCACGGCGACGGCAGCGGGTTTCAATACCGCCGGGCGGACCAGTTCGTTGCCACGGTCGGGGCCTTTGCCGAGCAATACCGCGAGGGCGATCCTGGCGCTTTGCAGTTGTTTTTCCGCATCGATCAGTTGCGACTGGGCGCTGGCTTCCAGGCTTTCGGTCTGCTGGTACTGGTACTCGCTGTCGATACCGGAACTCAGGCGGCGCTGACTCAGGTCGAGCATCTGGCGGGTGCGCTTGAGGTCGTCCACGGCCAGGTCGCGCACGATATGCGCCTGGCCCAGGTCGCTGTAGGCCTTGGCCACGTTGGCCGCCAGGGTCAGGCGCGCGGCCTGCTGATCGACTTCGGCGGCGCGGGCCTGGCCCAGGGCGGCTTCCCAGGCAGCGCGTTGGCCGCCCCACAGGTCAAAGTTGTAATTGAAGCTGGCGCCGATGTTGCGCACGGTCGAGTAGGCATCGCCCTGCCCGCGCGGGTCCTGGTCCCTGGCCAGGCGCGAACGGCTGACACCGGCGCTGGCATCCACGGTCGGCAGGCGCGCGGCGTTGGCGGCATAGGCCGCGGCTTCGGCCTGATGGGCGCGGGCGCTGGCCACTTGCATGTCGGGGCTGTTTTGCAGGGCTTCCTGGATCAGCCCGTCGAGCTGTGGGTCGCCAAGGCTTTTCCACCAGTCGGCGCTGGGCCAGGCGGCCTCCGACAGCGTCACGCCGCTCAAGGACTTGCCGGCTTGCAGGGTGTTGGCGTCCAGGCGTTGGCCCTGGGTGTCGAGGCCACTGTAGTTGGCACAACCGGCCAGCGTCATCGCCGCCAGCACCAGGCTGAGTGCGCGTGTGTTCATTGGTTACCTACCCGCAGGATCGTGATGGGGTCACCCGCAGCGATCAGGATTTTCTTGAGGATCCGTTCCAGGGTTTCCAGCTCGCCCGACTCGAGGACGCCGGCCAGTTGGTTGAGGGCCTGGGCGCCGATCTGCGGCAGCATGTCCGCCAGGCGCTGGCCGTCGGCGGTCAGCACCAACTGCACCTGGCGGCGGTCCAGTTCGGAACGTTTGCGGCTGAGCAAGCCTTTCTGCTCCAGCCGGTCGAGCATGCGCGTCATCGAGCCGCTGTCCAGGGACAGGTGGCGGCACAGCTCGGCCGGGGTGTCGACACCGAACTGGGCCATGATGATCAACACCTTGAACTGCGCGGCGGTGATGCCGTGGGGTTCCATATGGGTGTCGATGATGCGGTCTTTGAGGATCGCGGCGCGGCCCAGCAACAGGCCCAGATGGCAGTTGTGGAAGTTGTCAGGGGTGAAATGAGGCATCGAAAGTCACCTTATTACTGCCTAGGCAGTGAATGTGTGACGAGATATTACTGCTTAGGCAGCGAATGTCAAATGGAATAGTTAGGTTGCTTGGTAATTGATCAAGAGCTTGAGTGAAAATAGTTGTCCATGTGGGAGGGGGCTTGCCCCCGATGGCGGTGGGTCAGCTACAGATTAGCTGACTGAAAGACCGCAATCGGGGGCAAGCCCCCTCCCACATTTGACCCAGTTAGGCTTAGAAGTCGCGCTTGTAGAAGATATCCAGGGAGCTGGCCACGCCTGTGGCCACTTCCAGGTACACCTTCTTGCTCAGCAGATAGCGCAAGGCGATGGTGTTGGCCGGTTCGAACACCCCTACCCCGTAACGCAGGCTGAGTTTGTCGTTGATCTTGCCGCTGGCCACCACGGCAGTGCTGTTGCCGGTGCCTTGGGTATCCAGGTCGAAATCGCGGATGCCGAGTTTATTGGCGATGTCCGAGGTCACGCCGGCGCTGCCCATCAGGCCCAGGCCCAGGGCGGCTTCGGCAAGCATGTTGTTGTCTTCACCGTTGTTGGTGCGCGAACGTCCCAGCACCAGGTAGGACAACGCGTCTTCCTGCGCCATGGCGGGCTCGGAGAAGATCTGCGTGGTCGGCTGCTCGGCGCTGCCGCTCAGGCGAATACCGGCGGTCACGGTGCGGGACGATTCGACCACCACACGCACCGCTTCGATATCCAGGAACGGTTGGTCCAACGGCCCGGCAAACAACAGCCGTGCACGGCGCACGTTGAGGCGCTGGCCGTAGGCGCGGTAGCGGCCGTCGTTAAGCCACAGCTCGCCACGGGTGTCCATGTTGTCGCCGATATGCACATGGCCCTGCACTTTGGCGGTGAGGCCGAAACCGGCGAAGTTGAGCTGGTCTTCGCCCACTTCCACGTCGATATCCATGGCCATCGCCATCGGCGGTTTGCCTTCTTCGGTCTGGCTGCCGACGATCACCGTGTCATCGGACACCTTGACCGTCGAGGGCGGCAGCTCGCGCACGGTGATATCGCCGCGCGGGATGTGCACCTTGCCGGCAATCGCCAGCTTGTCGTCCTTGAGGCTGATCTTCAGGTCGGGGGCCACTTCCAGCTTGGCATAGGGTTCGACGGTGACCGGCAGTTGCGAGCCCTTGAGGCTGAGGTCGACCACCAGGGCGCGGCCCCAGTCGATCTGGCCCTTGAGGCTGCCCTGCCCGGCCTTGCCGCTGTGCCAGCCGCCGTTAAGCTGCACGCTTTTGCCGGCGATCTGCGCCTGCAGGTTCAGGCCCTCGAGGCTGATGGGCAGTTCAGGACCCGAGACTTCACCGTCCACCAGATTCACGTTGCCGTTAACCAGGGGCGCGAGCAAACCGCCGGAGATGCGGCCATTGCCGTTGAGCTTGCCGTTGAGCTTTTCCACCATCGGCACAAAGGGTCGCGCCACGGCGAGGTCCAGGCCGGTGAGGCTGAAATTGCCGGTGATCGGCTTGTTGGCCGGCAGCGGGTTGATCTGCGCCTGCAACAGCAGTTCACCGAGCTTGCCGCCACGAAAGTTGAGCTGGGTATCGATGCGCTTGGGGTTGAGGGTGGTTTCCAGTTTCAGGGTGTCGTAGGGGAAATCCAGCCATTGGCCCTTGTCCCGCACCCGCAGGTTGCCGCCACCGGCGTCTACCGAGACCACGCCCTTCGGGCCGCTGGCCGGCAGGTCGAGTTGTACGTCGGCATTGAGCCTGCCCTGCCAGGCGAAGTCTTTGGGCAGGAACGCCGCAAGACTGTCGATAGGGAATTGCTTGAGGTGGTAGCGCAGCTTCGGCTCGGGCATCAGGCGCTGGACTTCGCCACACAGGCTGGCGCCACCGGACACCCAGCAGTGCGCGGCGAAGGTCAGCTTGCCATCGGCCAGTCGCTCGATTTTCGCCGGGGCTTGCAGCCGCCAGTCCTGGCCGCCGGCTTGTACGTCACCACTGGCCAGGCGCCCACGCCAGTTACCGTTGTCGAGGTTGCCATCCAGGGCCAGGGCCAGCTTGAGCAACGGTCCGGCCAGGTCCAGTTGAACCTTCTGGTTCTTGATATCGCCCTGGGCGCTGGCGGTGAACGTGCCGACCTGGGTCTCGCCGCTCTGGATGCCGCTGCCCTTGAGGTCGAGCCTGGCGCGCTGGGCGCTGTCCAGTGTGGCGTCGAGGTTGAGGCTTTGCAGGCGGTTGTCGGCCAATGCCAGTTGCTGGCCCTTGAGGTCGAGCTTGCCTTGGGGCGCCTGCAAGGTGCCGGCCACATCGAGGCGGCCATTGACCTGCCCGCGCAGTTGCGGCCAGAGCTGGGCCAGGCGCGCCAGCTTGATGTCGATCTGCCCGGCCAGGCGTTGCTGCAGGCTGCCGCTGCCGTTGATGCGGTTGTCGCCCAGGCGGATGTCCAGGTTGGCAAGGGTCCATTGCTGCCCAGCGCCTTCGGCCTTGGCTGCAAACACGGCGGCCTGTCCGCGCAGGCGACCCTTGAGGTCGAGGTCGGCGTTGAGCTTGAGCTGCTCGTTCTTGAATTCGCCTTTGCTGCGCAGCGGCCCGGCCAGGGTGCCGGGCAATTCGGCGACCCAGTACGCCGGGTTCAATGCCGACAGGTCGAGCGCGGTGTCCCAGGCGATACCGTCGGCAAACTGTAGGTTCAGATGGCCCTCGGCCTTGCCTTGGCCGGCGCTCAACTTCAGTTCGGGCAGGAAGACTTGCTTGAGGTCGCCGCTGAACGGCGTGACCACCGTGAAGGCGCCCGCCGGGCCGTCAAGGTCGGCCTTGAGGTTGCCCAGGTAGTTGCCGTCCTTATAGGAAACTTCACCGTTGAAGGTGCGCAAGGCCACCTGCGGTTCGTCGATCAGCGGATAGAGGCGGTGCCAGGGAAAGTCCAGCCAGTCGATTTTGGCATCGGCGCTGAAACCTTGTTGCCAGTCCAGGTTGGCGCTGAGCTTGAGGCTTTGCTTGTCGCCGGCGTTCAGGTCGAGGCCGGCGATCTGCGCCCCGTTGGCGTCGACCTTGCCTTGCAGCAGTAAATCCACCGGGCCTTTTTGCGCCGGTAATACCGCCTTGCCCAGCAACTGATAACCCGCTTTAAGGTCGCCCTTGGCGCTCAGGTCCAATTGGTTGAGTTGCAAGGTGTCGGGCAGATCGGCGCTGGGCTTGAACGCCTCGGAGGTGATGCGCAACTGCGCCGGCAGGTTTTCCGCCAGGGGTTGCAGCTCGCCGCTGAGCTTGGCCGGCAGGTAACCGCTGCTGTCGGCATCGAGCTTGAGGGTCTTGAGCAGGTCGCCGTTGATGTTAACCGCGACGGTCCAGGGTGCGCCGCCCGGAGCGTAGGGCAAACTGAGCGTGCCGGTGGCATTGAGCGGCCAATCGCCTGTGGGTTGCAGCAGGCCGGCGAGGTCCAGCACCAGGTCGTCGCGCTGCACATGAACGGAGTCGATCTGCATGCCGGCGGCGGTCCAATGCGCCGCCAGTTGCAAGCCCTTGAGTGCTTCACTGCCGTTGAACAGCAGGCTGCCGATACGAACATCGCCCAATTGGATAGCAACCGGCAGCTTCAGGTCGGGCAGTTGGATCGGCCCGCTGCTGCTTTCTTCGGTACTGGGTGCAACCGTCAGGCTGACCTGGTCCACATCCAACCGGTTGATGCACAAGGTCATGCGCAACAGGCAACCCGGCGACCAGTCAAACGTCGGTGCATTGAGCTCGACGCGGCTGCCGTCCTGCTGCCACAGCAGGTGGTCGGCGCTCCACTGCCCGCCCAGGCGTCCGTGGAAATTCTCCACGCTCAAGCCCGGCACCTGGCCCAGCACCCAGCGACTGCCGGCCTGGGTACCGAGCACCGCCCACAGCGTCAACAGCAACAGCGCGAGGACGGCGATCAATGCCAGCCCCGCTATTTTCAAACCACGCATCACAGCTCAGGCCCCATGGAAAAGTGCAATCGAACGCCGCCCGGATCTTCCAGGGCATGGGCCAGGTCGAGGCGGATCGGGCCCACAGGCGAGACCCAGCGCACCCCCACACCCACGCCAGTTTTGAGGCTGGGCATATCCAGGGTGTTGAACGAGTTACCCTGGTCGATAAAGGTCGCGACCCGCCATTTTTCGGTGATGGAATATTGATACTCGGCGCTCAGCGCCACCATGTAGCGGCCGCCGATGCGGTCGCCACGGTCGTTTTCCGGCGACAGGGTCTGGTATTCATAACCGCGCACGCTCTGGTCGCCACCGGCGAAGAAGCGCAGCGACGGCGGCACCGACTGGTAGCCATTGGTGGCACTGCCGCCCACTTGCGCGCGGCCCAGGAAACGGTGGTTATCCCAGAGGGTAGTCAATCCCTTGATCGTGGCGGTGCCATACAGCAGGTTGGTGTCGGAACCGAGCCCTTCCTTGGCGACCTTGCTGTCGAACATCAGGCGATAGCCGTTGTGCGGATCGATGCGGTTGTCGCTGCGCAGGTAGGAGTAGCTGATGCCCGGCATCACCAGGTTACTCAACCCCGAGTCATTGCCCAGGCGATATTCCTCGCGCTGGTATTTGAGCGAGATGACCCGGGTCCAACCGCTGGGCAATTTGCTGTGCCATTCGGGGCCGAGGGTGAGCAGCTTGCTCAAGGTGTCGGTGTTGGCGATCTCTTCATTCTGATAGCCGCCGGCAAAACGCAATTTGTCGGTGAGCGGAGGGTCCAGCGGAATGTCGTACCACAGGCCGACGTTCTGGCGCGGCGCCGACAACTCGGCTTCCCAGCCATAACTGTGGCCCTGGGGATTGACCCAGTGGCGCGTCCAGTTGGCCTTGCCCCGCGGGCCGACGTCCGTCGAGAACCCCAGGCCCAGGCCCATGGTGCGGGGCTTGCGCGTGTCCAGTTGCACGGCCACCGGAATCACGTCATTGCTTGAGGCCGCGGGGCTGGCGTCCACGCGCACGCTTTCGAAGAAGCCACTGGCCTGCAGGTTCTGGTTGAGTTCGGCGATCAGTTCGGAGTCATAGGGTGTACCTGGCGTGAACGGCACCATGCGCTGCAACAGCTCTTCGTCAAAGGGCGTGTCGCCGCTGAAGCTGACCTTGCCCATGCTGTAGCGCGGGCCGCTGTCGTAAATGAGTTCGATGTCAGCCACGCCCGCTTGAGGGTCTACGGCCAGTTTCTGGCGGGTAAAACGCCCGCTGAAAAAGCCATAGCGCGACGCCTGATTCTGGATCAAACGCTTGGCGTCGTCGTAATGCCCGTGATTGAGCACCGCGCCGGGCTTGAGGTCATCACTGGCGGGCACGCGAAAGGCCTTGAGGCTCGCCGCCGGGCCATCGACGCGCAAGGTCACGTTGCGCAGATGCACCGGCTCGCCGGGGTCGACGGTCAGGGTCAGGCGCGGGTTCTTGCCGCCCTTCACCTCACTGGCGATCCGCGGCTGATAGAAGCCCAGCGCCTGGGCCGCTTTGCGCGCCTGCTCTTCGGCACCACGGCTGAATCGCAGCAGGGCTTCTTCGTCACGATCGCCAACACTGCCGATATAGCCTTCGATGTTGGCTTTCAGCGCGTCATTTGAGGGTTTGATCCGCACGTCCAGTTCGCTTTGCGCCAATGCGCCACAGCTTGTGAACAGCAGAATCAAGCCGCTGGTAAATCTTCCTGGAAACTTCATAGGCGCGGATGCTACACGAGCGAGAGAGGTACTTTGAACTCGGATTTATCTGAATAATTCTGTCTCAGGCCGTTGCAACATGTAACGCCTGGGGATTGGGATGAAAAAACACATGCTCCACGACAGGTCCTACCGCAATTTCACCGATTTCCTCGTAGCCCTGGCGCTTGTAGAAATCCAGGTAACGGGAATTGCCCGTGTCGAGCACCACGCCCGATGAGTGCGGGTCTTCGGCGCACCAGTTATGGACCGCCTCGAGCAACTGCTCGCCATAGTGTTGACCTTGCAACTGCGGATGAATACCGAGCAACGGCAACACATGCACCGACTCACCGGGCAGGCACGCCAGCACGGCCTGATGGTATTCCAGGTAACGCCGCGTACCGCGCACACCGGTGCTCAACCACATGCGAATCTGCCAGGCCCAGCTCTCGGTGATGCCCAGGCGCCGCTGCGGCGGCGCGATGAGGGCGACGCCAATCAAACGGTCGTTGACGAACAGGCCGATGGCCGGAAGTTTCTGAAAGAAGTGCTGCTTGACCAACTCGCGCACTGTTGCGCGTACCCGCTGTTCATAACCTGGACGCTCGGCTTCGAAGATGTAGGCGAAGGTCGGTTCGTGACGGTAGGCCTGGTACAACAGGGAACGCGCTTCGCGGGAATAACCGCTGTTGAGCAGGCGAATCTCGGCAGCTGCCGTCGAGGTGTCAGGCATAACAATCAATCTCCTGGACGCCATTCAAAAAGATGGCGTTCTTATGGGTACGAACCTGCGCAGCGCCAGTCGTTCCCAGACATTAGCAGCGCATGCATCCTACCGCCACGCTGGCCCCCGTCCGACTTGTCGGCTAGCATCGCCCTTTTGCCAGACTGGACCGCCGACCATGAAAATCGTCTCCTTCAATATCAACGGGCTGCGTGCCCGCCCTCATCAGCTGGCGGCGCTGATTGAAAAACACCAGCCGGACGTCATTGGCCTGCAGGAAACCAAGGTGCACGACGACCAGTTCCCGCTGGCCGACGTCCAGGCGCTGGGCTACCACGTGTATTACCACGGCCAGAAAGGCCACTACGGCGTGGCTCTCCTTTCGCGCAAGGAAGCGTTGAGTGTGCACAAGGGTTTTGCCACCGATGAAGAAGACGCGCAGCGCCGTTTTATCTGGGGCACCTTCGCCGACGAGAACGGCAACCCGGTCATCATCATGAACGGCTACTTCCCCCAGGGCGAAAGCCGCGACCACCCCACCAAGTTCCCGGCCAAACAGCGCTTCTATGAAGACCTGCAACAGTTGCTGGAAAGCCAGTTCAGCAATGACCAGGCACTGGTGGTGATGGGCGACGTGAATATTTCCCCGCAAGACTGCGACATCGGCATCGGCGCCGACAACGCCAAACGCTGGCTGAAAACCGGCAAATGCAGCTTCCTGCCGGAAGAGCGCGAATGGATGGCCCGCCTGAAAAACTGGGGCCTGGTGGACAGCTTCCGCCACTTGCACCCTGAGGTGACCGACCGTTTCAGCTGGTTCGATTACCGCAGCCGTGGCTTTGAGGACGAGCCCAAGCGCGGCCTGCGCATCGACGTGATCATGGCGTCCAATGGCTTGCTTCCCCGGGTCAAGGATGCCGGCGTCGATTATGATCTGCGGGCATTGGAAAAGCCCTCGGACCATGCGCCGATCTGGCTGGAATTGAGTTAATTCCCTGACACTACTCGATCAACTTGTAGGAGCGAGCTTGCTCGCGAAAAACGTCAACGATACCGCGTGTTTACTGAACGAACGCGGTGCCCGTGAGTTTTTCGCGAGCAAGCTCGCTCCTACAGAGGGCCAGGGCGTGCCCCCTCCCACATTTAGATCTGTGGTGTACCAGTCACATGTTTGCAATCCAACTGACTTAATCTCCCGGCACTTCCTTTGGCGCAAAAAGGTGCCGGCATGAGGCTGCGCGTTCTGTTACTGCTGACGCTTTTCCCGTTTTTCGCTGTGTCCGCCCCCCTCCCGCTTCCCGATCAAGGCCCGGCATTGCGTATCCAGGGTTCCAACACCATCGGCGCGGGATTGGGCCCGGCGCTGGTCAAGGGGTTGATGGAGCGCCAGGGTTTGCAAGGCGTGCGCATCGAACCCGCCGAGGGCGCCAATGAACAGCACGTGATCGGCAAGACCCGTCAGGGTAAAACCGTGAGCATCGACGTAGCCGCCCATGGTTCCAGTACAGGATTTGCCGCGCTGAAAAACCACAGTGCCGACCTCGCCGCATCGTCGCGCCCGATCAAAGACAGCGAACTGGTCGACCTGGAAACCCTGGGCGACCTGAAAAGCCCGGAAGCCGAACAGGTGATCGCCATCGATGGCCTGGCAATCATCCTCAACCCCCGCAACCCGCTCAATACGCTGGACACCGAGCAACTGGCGCAAATCTTCAATGGCCGGATCAGCACCTGGGAAGCCCTGGGCGGCAGTGGCGGCGCCATTCATGTGTACGCCCGCGATGACCGGTCCGGCACCTATGACACCTTCAAGGACCTGGTGCTGAACCGCCGCGACACACCGCTGGTGGCGTCGGCACGGCGTTTCGAGTCCAGTGAAGCGCTGTCCGATGCGGTCAGCCAGGACCCTCAAGGCATCGGTTTTATCGGGCTGCCCTACGTCCGCAAGGCCAAGACGGTGGCGGTGGTTGATGGCGACTCGCAACCGATGCTGCCACTGGGCAGCCTGATCGCCACCGAGGATTACCCGCTGTCACGGCGACTGTACGTTTATCTGCCGCCGTCGACGCAGAATCCCTGGGCCAAGGCACTGGTGGACTTCGCCCAGAGCAGCCAGGGCCAGGCGATCGTGGCGGCCAATGGTTTTATCGCCCAGCACGTGCAGGCAATCGGCGTGGAGCCCCGCGCTTCGATGCCCGAGGATTACCAGGCGATTGTGCGCAACGCCCAGCGCTTGACGGTGAACTTTCGTTTCGAGGAAGGCAGCGCCAGCCTGGACAACAAGGCGCGCCAGGATGTGCAGCGAGTGGTGGCCTACCTGAAAAGCCACGGCAAACTGCACAAGCAAGTGACGCTGGTGGGGTTTGGCGATGCCAAGAATGATCCGCAGCGGGCGGCCTTGTTGTCGAAGTTGCGGGCCATGGCGGTGCGCCGGGAGTTGGTGAAAAGCGGCGTGATACTGCGCGATATTCGCGGGTTCGGCGCACAGATGCCGGTGGCGGCGAATACGGCGGATGAAGGCCGGATCAAGAATCGGCGGGTGGAGGTCTGGGTGTACTGAGGCTGGTTTTTGGGGTGTTCAAGCCGGCCTCATCGGGGGCAAGCCCCCTCCCACACTTGGATTTGTGAATACAGTCAAAATGTGGGAGGTGGCTTGCCGCCGATAGCAGGCGACGCGGTCTCACTGCCCGCCGCGCATCATCTCTTTGGGCACATACTTGCCAATCTCAAACTTGCCGATCGCTGCCCGGTGCACTTCATCCGGGCCGTCGGCCAGGCGCAGGGTGCGCTGCATGGCGTACATATAGGCCAGCGGGAAGTCATTGGACACACCGGCACCGCCATGAATCTGGATGGCGCGGTCGATAACCTTGAGTGCCACGTTAGGCGCAACCACCTTGATCTGGGCGATTTCGCTTTTGGCGACTTTATTGCCCACCGTGTCCATCATGTACGCCGCTTTCAGGGTCAGCAGCCGCGCCATGTCGATTTCCATGCGCGAGTCGGCGATCTTGTCGATATTGCCCCCCAGGCGCGCCAACGGCTTGCCGAAGGCGCTGCGGCTGACCGAGCGTTTGCACATCAATTCCAGCGCGCGCTCGGCCATGCCGATCGAGCGCATGCAGTGGTGGATACGGCCCGGGCCAAGCCGGCCCTGGGCGATCTCAAACCCGCGCCCCTCACCCAACAGCACATTTTCGTAAGGCACGCGCACGTTGTCGAACAGCACTTCGGCGTGGCCGTGGGGCGCATCGTCGTAGCCGAACACCGGCAGCGGGCGCAGGATTGTTACGCCAGGCGTGTCCACCGGCACCAGGATCATCGAATGTTGCTGGTGGCGTGGCGCGTCCGGGTTGCTCAGGCCCATGAAGATCAGGATCTTGCAACGCGGATCGCAGGCGCCGGAGGTCCACCACTTCTTGCCGTTGATCACCCATTCATCGCCCTGGCGTTCGGCGCGGGCGGCCATGTTGGTGGCGTCCGAGGAAGCCACGTCGGGTTCGGTCATGGCGAAGGCTGAACGAATCTCGCCGCGCAGCAGCGGCTCGAGCCAGCGTTGTTTCTGCTCTTGATTGGCGTAACGCACCAGCACTTCCATATTGCCGGTATCGGGGGCCGAGCAGTTGAACGGTTCCGGACCCAGCAACGAGCGGCCCATGATTTCGGCCAGTGGCGCGTATTCGAGGTTGGTCAGGCCGGCGCCCAACTCGGACTCCGGCAGGAACAGGTTCCACAACCCCTCGGCTTTAGCCTTGGCTTTGAGCTCGTCCATGATCGCAGTGGGCTGCCAGCGGTCACCTTCGCTGACCTGGCGTTCGAACACCGGCTCGGCCGGGTAGACGTAAGCGTCCATGAATGCGCTGACGCGTTCACGCAGTTCCTGAACCTTGGGCGAATAGGCGAAATCCATGAGCGGCTCCCTTCTCTGAGAGGTTGTTTAGGTCATGCAATCGATGCTAGAACAGCGTTGATAATTTACCTAGCCTATTCTCGGCGTGTATTAACATTCATCACCGATATATGATTGGCGTCTGAAGACGTAAAAAATCGCCACCTGATAATAAGAGCGCAACCCCCATGAATCTGAGCAAGGTCGACCTCAATCTCTTTATCGTCTTCGACGCGATCTACACCGAAGCCAACCTCACCCGGGCCGGGCAGATTGTCGGTATCACCCAGCCGGCGGTGTCCAACGCCCTGGCACGCCTGCGCGAGACCTTCAACGACCCGCTGTTCGTGCGCACCGCCCAGGGCATGGTGCCTACGCCGATGGCGCAGAACATCATCGGCCCGGTGCGCAACGCGTTGTCGTTGCTGCGGGTTTCCGTGCAAGAGAGCCGGATTTTCAACCCGCAACAGGCGGCCAAGACTTATCGCATCAGCATGACCGACCTGACCGAAGCGGTGATTTTACCGCTGCTGTTCCAACGCCTGCGCCGCCTCGCGCCGACGGTGGTCATCGAGAGTTTCCTGTCCAAACGCCGCGAAACCACCAAGGAACTGGCCGCCGGGCGCCTGGATTTCGCCGTGGATGCGCCGCTCAACACCGACCCGCAAGTGCGTCACGTCAAGCTGATGGAAGACCGCTACGTATGCGCCATGCGCAAGGGGCACCCGATGGCGGGCAAGGACAAATTCACCCTGGATGACTACCTGTCGCTGACCCATATCCATATTTCCAGCCGCCGCAACGGCCTGGGGCATGTCGACCTCGCCCTGGGCAAGATGGGCATCCAGCGCAAAATCGCCCTGCGCTCCCAGCACTACCTGATGGCATCGCAAGTATTGCAGCAGACCGACATGGTCATGACCGTGCCCGAACGCTTCGCCCGCCGCCATGAACTGCACTGGTTCAACCTGCCCGTCAATGACGTGCCGCCGGTGGAAACCCATCTGTACTGGCATGAAAGCACCGACCAGGACCCGGCGAACCGCTGGATGCGCGAACAGATGATCGAGTTGTGCCAGCAAGTCACCGCCCACGAAAAGAAACTGGATAAGCAACAGGCTTGAAGTTGCAGGAGGCCCCAGTGTGGAGGGGCCTGCCCCCGATGACCATGACGCCGTAGCGCCCACCGCTAACCACGATGCGAAGCGAGCCGCTCTTGATCTTGATCTGCTCTTGATCTTGATCTCAGGCGCCCCGTTAAACCACGCTGGCCGAACGCAGGCTTGAATCCGTGGGTAACCCGGCAGGACGCCGGGTTAGCCG